>NZ_LGHM01000430.1 GCF_001908185.1 Bradyrhizobium sp. AS23.2 | reverse complement strand
CCCTGCGAGGGAGGGCCCCTCCTCCGCGCCATATACTTGGCGACGCTGGTCTGGCCGATCTCGATGCCGAGCTTGAGAAGCTCTCCGTGGATTCTCGGCGCTCCCCACAACGGGTTGGCGATGCTCATCTCGCAGATCAGCCGGCGAATCTCCAACAGTACAGTTGGTCGGCCGCCGCGGTTCCGCGATTTCCAGCGCCAATACGCCCTGAAACCGGCACGGTGCCCAACGGATGACGGTATCGGGCTTCACAATCGTCAGCGCCTTGATGGTATTAGGCACCAAACGATACAGCCCAACAAAGATCAGGCGATCCATGGCACTGAAGGCCACTCTCGTCGGCACATGCCGTCGCTGGATGTTAAGTTGATGACGAAGGATCAGGATCTCAGCTTCCAACGAGACCCGCGACCGGAACAATAAGACCTGCACCGACCAGACCAGGCTGTAGGCTTCTCTCATGAGACAGAAGCATTGCGCGATTCGGCCTCACGGGCCAGCTGGATTAGGTTTCCGACAGGGACAATGGCCATCGGTACTCCTCATGGAGTC
>NZ_LGHM01000429.1 GCF_001908185.1 Bradyrhizobium sp. AS23.2 | reverse complement strand
CAGTGTTTGCGGGGTGGCGGTCGTGACCGTTCCCACCGTCCAAACACCCGTACCGTTCACGTAGCTTCCCTGGCTCGGAGTCGCGCTCAGGAACGACAAGCCGGCGGGAAGCAGGTCCTGCACGCCGACGTTGGTGGCCGTGGTCGGTCCCACATTGCTCAGGGTGACGGTGAACGTGATGGTGTCCCCCACGTTCGGGGTCGGATTGGACACCGTCTTTGTGAGCTGAAGATCGGCCTGCTGCGGCGTGACGGTTGCGCTCGCACTGTTGTTCCCGGGATTGGGGTCGAACTGGTCGCTGTGCGAGATGGTGGCCGTATTCGTCTGCGAACCGGAGCCGACCACGGTGGCCTGCACTTGCAGTGTTTGCGGGGTGGCGGTCGTGACCGTTCCCACCGTCCAAACACCCGTACCGTTCACGTAGCTTCCCTGGCTCGGAGTCGCGCTCAGGAACGACAAGCCGGCGGGAAGCAGGTCCTGCACGCTGACGTTGGTGGCCGTGG
>NZ_LGHM01000428.1 GCF_001908185.1 Bradyrhizobium sp. AS23.2 | reverse complement strand
TGAACGGCAGCGGTAACGTGACGCCACCCACGGTCAAGTACTCGAACTGCCCATCGACTATTCCGATGTCCGGCTGTGCCTACCGTAAATCACATCCGGCCATATTGATGGTGCAGTCCAGCCAGGATCGGGCGGCAGACGATATTCCCGGCCCACTCAACGCTGCGAGGGACCGGGGCATCCTTTTTCAATGACAAATGAGTTCGCGTGGCGTTGTAGTAATCCTTGTATGACAGCAGGACGTGGCGCAGATGGCGTTCGCCGAAGACTGCGACATGATCATTGCATTCCCTTCGGATTGAACCGATCAACCGTTCTGCGTAGCCGTTTTGCCAGGGTGAGCGGAAAGACGTCGGGCGGTCTCGAATGCCGATCGACCGAACCCGGCCGACAAAAATCTCGCCATCAGCTCGATCGCGGTCCCTGCTTAAGTAACGAGGGATTTGCTCCCAGCCACAGGCTTCCGTGAGCTGATTGGCGAGCCATTCGGCCGTCGGGTGCGCGGTCACTCCAAACCACAGGATCTGCCGCCGGCCATGGTCTATGATCAGCAAGCCATAGAGTAGTCGGAACGAGATTGTCGGCACGACGAAGAGGTCCATTGCGACAATGCCATCCGCATGGTTGCGAAGGAACGTCTTCCATCCCTGCGCGGGAGAGCCCCTCCTCCGCGCCATATACTTGGCGACGCTGGTCTGGCCGATCTCGATGCCGAGCTTGAGAAGCTCTCCGTGGATTCTCGGCGCTCCCCACAACGGGTTGGCGATGCTCATCTCGCGGATCAGCCGGCGAATCTCCAACAGTACAGTTGGTCGGGCGCAGCGGTTCCGCGATTTCCAGCGCCAATACGACCTGAAACCGGCACGGTGCCAACGGATGACCGTATCGGGCTTCACAATCGTCAGCGCCTTGATGGTATTAGGCACCAAACGATACAGCCCAACAGAGATCAGGCGATCCATGGCACTGAAGGCCACTCTCCTCGGCACATGCCGTCGCTGGATGTTAAGTTGATGACGAAGGATCAGGATCTCAGCTTCCAACGAGACCCGCGACCGGAACAATAAGACCAGCACCGACCAGACCAGGCTGTAAGCTTCTCTCATGAGACAGAAGCATTGCGCGATTCGGCCTCACGGGCCAGCTGGATTAGGTTTCCGACAGGGACAAGGGAGGCATGATGGGCGGCGGCGGAC
>NZ_LGHM01000427.1 GCF_001908185.1 Bradyrhizobium sp. AS23.2 | reverse complement strand
CGAGTTGCAGTCAGCTGTCCCTGCCGGAAACCTAATCCAGCTGGCCCGTGAGGCCGAATTGCGCAATGCTTCTGTCTCATGAGAGAAGCTTACAGCCTGGTCTGGTCGGTGCTGGTCTTATTGTTCCGGTCGCGGGTCTCGTTGGAAGCTGAGATCCTGATCCTTCGTCATCAACTTAACATCCAGCGACGGCATGTGCCGAAGAGAGTGGCCTTCAGTGCCATGGATCGCCTGATCTTTGTTGGGCTGTATCGTTTGGTGCCTAATACCATCAAGGCGCTGACGATTGTGAAGCCCGATACCGTCATCCATTGGCACCGTGCCGGTTTCAGGTCGTATTGGCGCTGGAAATCGCGGAACCACTGCGGCCGACCAACTGTACTGTTGGAGATTCGCCGGCTGATCCGCGAGATGAGCATCGCCAACCCGTTGTGGGGAGCGCCGAGAATCCACGGAGAGCTTCTCAAGCTCGGCATCGAGATCAGCCAGACCAGCGTCGCCAAGTATATGGCGCGGAGGAGGGGCCCTCCCGCGCAGGGCTGGAAGACGTTCCTTCGCAACCATGCGGATGGCATTGTCGCAATGGACCTCTTCGTCGTGCCGACAATCTCGTTCCGACTACTCTATGGCTTGCTGATCATAGACCATGGCCGGCGGCAGATCCTGTGTTTTGGAGTGACCGCGCACCCGACGGCCGAATGGCTCGCCAATCAGCTCACGGAAGCCTGTGGCTGGGAGCAAATCCCTCGTTACTTAATCAGGGACCGCGATCGAGCTTATGGCGAGATTTTTGTCCGCCGGGTGCGGTCGATCGGCATTCGAGACCGCCCGACG
>NZ_LGHM01000426.1 GCF_001908185.1 Bradyrhizobium sp. AS23.2 | reverse complement strand
TGTCGATGCTCTCATGGAAGCGGGCGTGATTGTAGTGCTCGACAAAGGCGCCGATCTGCCGTTCGAGGTCGCCGGGTAGATAATAGTTGTCGAGCAGGATGCGGTTCTTCAGCGTCTGATGCCAGCGCTGGATCTTGCCTTGGGTCTGGGGATGATACGGAGCGCCGCGCCCATGTTGCATGTCTTTGCCCTTGAGCCACGTGGCCAGATCATCCGCGACGTAACTCGATCCGTTGTCGCTCGGGCGCTGCGCGACGGTGATGTGGTCGAGGCCGGACGCCGCGAGCGCCTGGTCGAGCGTAGCCGTGAGGTCGGAGGCGCACATCGTCGGCCCCAATCGCCAGGCCACAATGTCGCGCGAGAAGTCGTCGAGCACGGTCGACAGATAGTACCAACCCCAGCCAGTGATCTTGAGGTAGGTGAAGTCGGTCTGCCAAAGCTGATTGATGGCGGTGGTCTGGTCCTTGAACTCGTCCGCGGCCTTGATCACCACATAGGCCGGACTGGTGATCAGGTCATGCGCCTTCAGCAGCCGATAGACTGACGCTTCGGAGACGAAGTACTTCCGCTCGTCGGTGAGCCGCACGGCCAGTTCGCGCGGAGACAGCTCCGGCAGCTCCAGCGCCAGGTCGACGATCTGGCCGCGAACGTCGTCGGGAATGCGGTTCCAGACCCGATCCGGCCTCGATCGACGATCGGCCGGTGCCCCAACACCGCCTCGCGATAACGATCGTACCAGCGATAGAACGTGGCTCGTGGGATGCCGAGCTTGTCCAAGGTGCGCCCGGCCGGCAGGTGTGACTGCTCGACCAACCGGATAATCTCGGCCTTCTCGGAGGCGGGGTACCTCATGCCTCGTCCTCCCCATCTCTTACCCGACAGGTGAATGCGAAGCATTCACCGAGAGGGCCCGTTCATGCTC
>NZ_LGHM01000425.1 GCF_001908185.1 Bradyrhizobium sp. AS23.2 | reverse complement strand
TCTGCTGGTCGCACATGCGGCGTAACTTCTACGAACTTGCCGCCCCTGGCCCCGCGCCCATTGCGGGCGAGGCGCTCAAGCATATCGCCGAGTTCTATGCCATCGAGAAGGACATCCGTGGCCGCGGCGCCGAGGAGCGCCGTCTCGTTCGGCAACAGAAAAGCCGACCGCTGGCGGAAGCCTTCGAACGGTGGCTCCGCGCAAAGCTCGCGTTGATCAGCCAAAAGGGCAAGTTGGCCGACGCCATCCGCTATGCGCTCTCACGCTGGGAAGGTCTGACGCGCTTTATCGATGATGGCCGTATCGAACTCGACAACAACGTCGTCGAACGTTCGATCCGTCCGATCACGCTCAACCGGAAAAATGCGCTGTTCGCAGGCTCCGACGGTGGTGCCGAGCATTGGGCCATCATCGCCGCGCTGGTCGAAACCTGTAAGCTGAATGACGTCGATCCGCTTGCCTACTTAACCGACGCGCTCACCAGGATCGTCAATGGCCATCCGAATAGCGACATCGA
>NZ_LGHM01000424.1 GCF_001908185.1 Bradyrhizobium sp. AS23.2 | reverse complement strand
CCGCGGACGAGTTCAAGGACAAGACCACCGCCATCAATCAGCTTTGGCAGACCGACTTCACCTACCTCAAGATCACCGGCTGGGGTTGGTACTATCTGTCGACCGTGCTCGACGACTTCTCGCGCGACATTGTGGCCTGGAGATTGGGGCCGACGATGTGCGCCTCCGACGTCACGGCTACGCTCGACCAGGCGCTCGCAGCTTCCGGCCTCGACCACATCACCGTCGCGCAGCGCCCGCGGCTTCTGAGCGACAATGGATCGAGTTACGTCGCGGATGATCTGGCCACGTGGCTCAAGGGCAAAGACATGCAACATGGGCGCGGGGCTCCGTATCATCCCCAGACCCAAGGCAAGATCGAGCGCTGGCATCAGACGCTGAAGAACCGCATCATGCTCGACAACTATTATCTACCCGGCGACCCCGAACGGCAGATCGGCGCCTTTGTCGAGCACTACAATCACGCCAGCTTCCATGAGAGCATCGACAACCTCACGCCCGCCGACGTCTACTTTGGCAGAGCCGAGACAATCCTGGCCGAACGTCAGCGCATCAAGCACGACACCATCGCAAATCGTCGCTTGCAGCATCGACTGCAG
>NZ_LGHM01000423.1 GCF_001908185.1 Bradyrhizobium sp. AS23.2 | reverse complement strand
ATCATCGGTCTCAACGATGAACTCGTCTTCCCAGGGGTTCACCTCCGACTGGCGTTTCTGAAGGGGAATTTCTGACTCCAGCGCAGAGTGATTACTAACTTCCTTGGCGAGGCGCTCGTAAATTTGCCTATGAGTCTCGATCGCAGCGAGGATCGGATCGGTCTCCGTGGCGGCTTCGGATGGGATCTGTGTGCCGCTGAGGGCCGCGCTGCTAACTACCATGTTCATGACTGTCCTCCTGCTGATCTGTGCCCCGCGCTCAGGAATGTTTGAGCGGGCATATGGTTCTGGCCACGCCGATCCGGGCTGACATGCGCTGTGCCCGCTTTCCAGCCTCGAGGAAGGTGTTGAAAATAGTCCGGCGCCCCTGGCGCCAATAGCTACCGCGCTGCTCATGTTCTCTCTCTTGATTGGCGTGAAGGATCTTGAGACGACGGCGAAGCGTAATGTCCGCCCGTTGGTCGACCGCTGTCGGGATTGGAAAGAAAGCCGGTTGCTTCACCTCCTTTCGGCTTGC
>NZ_LGHM01000422.1 GCF_001908185.1 Bradyrhizobium sp. AS23.2 | reverse complement strand
CCCAGGTGAGATCATTCACATCGATATCAAAAAGCTCGGGCGTTTCGAGCGTGTCGGCCACCGCGTCACCGGCGATCCGAGTGGTCCGAACAAGAGCCGTGGTGCTGGCTGGGATTTCGTTCACGTCTGCATTGACGACCATTCCCGCGTCGCCTTCTCCGAGATCAAGCCCGACGAGACAGCGAACAGCGCTGTTCCCTTTCTCAAGGCCGCTGTGGCTTATTACAAAAGCCTCGGCGTCACCGTCACGCGTGTCATGACCGACAATGGCAGTTGCTACCAGGCGTTCGCCTTCCGCGACGCTTGCCGGGACCTGGGCATCAAGCACATCCGCACCAAGCCCTACACGCCGAGAACAAACGGCAAGGCCGAGCGCTTCATCCAGACCGCACTTCGGGAATGGGCTTACGCCCAAGCCTATCCAACATCAGATCAGCGCGCCCAAGAGCTGCCGATCTGGCTCCACCAATACAACTGGCACCGGCCCCATGGCGGTATCGACTCACAAACGCCGATCAGCAGGCTCGGTTTGACCAAGGACAACCTCTTGAGGCTCCACACCTAGGTCGGATTCCAGCTTACGCAGTCCGCTT
>NZ_LGHM01000421.1 GCF_001908185.1 Bradyrhizobium sp. AS23.2 | reverse complement strand
CTCAAAACGGTCTGGGATGCGCCGACGACGGATGCTCGCCTCAAGAAGCGCATCGTACGCACCCTCGTCCATGAGGTCGTGGCTGATATCGACGACGCGGCGTCCGAGATCGTTCTCATCGTCCACTGGGTGGGTGGCGCTCATAGCGAGCTGCGCTTGCCCAAGCGTCGGCGCGGACAGCGCAACAGCACTTCTGCTGATATTATCCAAGCCGTGCGTCAACTGGCGCTGATTGCCAGCGACGATCTGATTGCTGGCATCCTCAACCGCAACGGCCTCAAGACGGGCAACGGCAATCGCTGGACCCGCGAGCGCGTCACATCGCTGCGCTCCTATCACCACATCCCGGTGTTCAAGCCAGCCGATGACGGGATCGAACCCTGGCTCAACCTTGGCAAGGCCGCAAAGCTCCTGAAGATCGCACCCAAGACGCTCCGACTGGCCGCTGAAGCCGGCGAGATCGAAGCCTTCCATCCGCTATCGGACGGCCCGTGGATCTTCGCCCGCGCCTCGCTGATAATAACTGCTGCTCAATCTATCGCCGAACGAGCGCGACAGAACCCAAGACACCCCGCGGGATCGCATCCCAATCAGCAAAGTCTCTTCTCTTCAACAACATAGACAGATGGGTGTTCTGATGCGCAGTTGCAGTAATCCTTGTATGACAGCAGGACGTGGCGCAGATGGCGTTCGCCGAAGACTACGACATGATCAATGCATTCCCTTCGGATTGAACCGATCAACCGTTCTGCGTAGCCGTTTTGCCAGG
>NZ_LGHM01000420.1 GCF_001908185.1 Bradyrhizobium sp. AS23.2 | reverse complement strand
CTTGTTGCCCACTCTAGCCCGTCGGCATGTTATTCCAGATGTCGCGATGCGCGTGCCACTGGCCATCCCGACTTCGGAGCCAAACGAGAAGATACTTTACCTTCGCCTGCCCGGAGCTGAGTTTCAGATCGGCCTCGCCAATCTCGTAGGCGGTGTCGCCGGCGATCTCAAGGTCGATCGTCTTGAGAGTGGCGTCTATCAGCCCGAGTGCGTTCGCGTGCGTGCGCCAAAATTCCTCTATCGCCTTCCTCCCCGAAACAATCGGCGCATCGGGCGGCAGAACCTTGGCATCTTCGGTATAGAGCGCAGCCATACCGGCATAGTCCTTGCTGGCGGCGGCTGCACTAAACTTGCGATTTGCCTCGTCGATAACCTGTCGAACCTCATCAATGTTCATGATGATCCTCCCTCTGGAGCCGCGTCAAAGGTCCGCACCCCGCAAAGCCGGACAGCCGTCGGCCTCACTTATCGCGGCGGTCACGACCTATGGCGGGCTTGCCGTGTCTCAAGACATGCGCAACAGGCACAGCTTACTCCTCCGGCGGCTCGGCAGCCACTCGGCCCGGCAATAAATTTTGCCAGCCGCTGAAAACCGAGAGGGCGGTTTCGCCACGTGCGGCTCAGGGTGCGTTGAGATTGTCGTCGGACGTGGCGCAAACTACCGCAAATCTCATCGCACCCTTTCTGGAGGCGACTATGGATATTTCACAGGCGTTTGCCAATTTGAATTCCAGATTTGTCGAACTGGTCAACGGTCACGACGCTCATCGTCGGATGGCATTGTTCTCCGACGACGCTGTTCTCGTGCCGGCCGGACAGCCGACTGTAATCGGACGCGAAGTCGCGACCAAAATCTGGAACCATCTGGAGAAGCTGGTTAGCGCCGATTGAGCGAGAACAACGTCAGCGGAGCCGCCCGGCGGCTTCCGCAATGGGTCTTGGCTGTGTGAAAACGCCAAGACACTTGAGCGCGATAGAAGAAGTTATTCGTCCAAGACCAATTCAGCGCGAAAGCCCGCAAGCGCCTTCAACTTAGACGA
>NZ_LGHM01000419.1 GCF_001908185.1 Bradyrhizobium sp. AS23.2 | reverse complement strand
AAGGAAGTGGTGGCCGACCTCACCCTGGAGAACCGCCTGCTCAAAAAAAGCATGAACGGGCCCTCTCGGTGAATGCTTCGCATTCACCTGTCGGGTAAGAGATGGGGAGGACGAGGCATGAGGTACCCCGCCTCCGAGAAGGCCGAGATTATCCGGTTGGTCGAGCAGTCGCACCTGCCGGCCGGGCGCACCTTGGACAAGCTCGGCATCCCACGAGCCACGTTCTATCGCTGGTACGATCGTTATCGCGAGGGCGGTGTTGAGGCACTGGCCGATCGTCGATCGAGGCCGGATCGGGTCTGGAACCGCATTCCCGACGACGTTCGCGGCCAGATCGTCGACCTGGCGCTGGAGCTGCCGGAGCTGTCTCCGCGCGAACTGGCCGTGCGGTTCACCGACGAGCGGAAGTACTTCGTCTCGGAAGCGTCAGTCTATCGGCTGCTGAAGGCGCATGACCTGATCACCAGTCCGGCCTATGTGGTGATCAAGGCCGCGGACGAGTTCAAGGACAAGACCACCGCCATCAATCAGCTTTGGCAGACCG
>NZ_LGHM01000418.1 GCF_001908185.1 Bradyrhizobium sp. AS23.2 | reverse complement strand
ACGATTAAAGCGGTTCTCGCAATTGCGTATCACAGCTGCATGCCGCAGGTTGCCGTCTTGTTGTTGTGGCTGAGTGCGTGCGGCCGATTTGAAAGGATGCGGGAATTCGTTTGGCTGTTCGTAACATCGCTCCTCGTGATTATCCCAATCTCATGGCTTCTGCCTGCAGCGAGCGCATGGGTCTACTTCGGCGTCGTCGAACGCGTCGACGCGTATCATCTGGTCGATTTTAACGCACTCCGAAGCGGCGAGATGACGAGCATCTCCTTGACGCACGTGAATGGTCTGATCACATTTCCATCTTTCCACGCGGCGCTGGCCATCATACTTATCTACGCCTGTCGGGGCTTGAAGGTGCTTTTCCCGGCATTCCTTGTCTTGAACTTGCTGATGCTTGCCGCAACACCCACCGTGGGTGGCCATTATTTCATTGATATCATCGCGGGCGGGGGTGTCGTTCTTTGCCTCGTATGCCTTCGACGGCTTCACTGGCGCACCTTGTTTGCACGATGGAACACGTCGCCATCACACGCGGCCGGATAGTAATCCGCGCTCTGCAAGGGGCAGAGCGGTCTGCCCGGCAGGGCTAAACCAAACGCTCAACAGGTTGAAGTCCGCTATTGGCCCTTCGCGCCATTTCGTTGCCACGCAATAAGCTGGTCGGTTTCGGGGAAGAGCAGACATCGAACACAAGCCGAACACGCAGAGTCGGTCGAGAATGACCCGGGACGGAAGTCGGGCGCGACGGAATAAAGGTCGTGACATGACGCTTTCCTCACCCGGTCGCCTGGTTCCGCGAGCCGATGGCTCGCCTGAAATTGCAACTCCAACGTTTACACGGCCTTAGTTCACTACTTGATATTCTCGGGGGACTTAGGTGTCTCTG
>NZ_LGHM01000417.1 GCF_001908185.1 Bradyrhizobium sp. AS23.2 | reverse complement strand
CAGACACCTTTGGGGGTCTTGCGTCATTTGTTGATCTGAATGCGCCGACGCCGTCCGAACTGCGCGATGATGCTCACTTTGGGCCCGGGCCCTCTGCCAGAGCGCGTTCAGGCACCTTCGAGGGTCTTGCGTCATTTGTTGAGCTGAATGCGCCGACGCCGTCCGAACTGCGCGATGATGCTCACTTTGGGCCCGGGCCCTCTGCCAGAGCGCGTTCAGGCACCTTTGGGGGTCTTGCGTCATTTGTTGATCTGAATGCGCCGACGCCGTCCGAATTGCGCGATGATGCCCACTTTGGGCCCGCGCCCTCTGCCAGAGCGCGTGCAGACACCTTTGGGGGTCTTGCGTCATTTGTTGATCTGAATGCGCCGACGCCGTCCGAATTGCGCGATGATGCCCACTTTGGGCCCGCGCCCTCTGCCAGAGCGCGTGCGGACACCTTTGGGGGTCTTGCGTCATTTGTTGATCTGAATGCGCCGACGCCGTCCGAACTGCGCGATGATGCTCACTTCGCGCCCGCGCCC
>NZ_LGHM01000416.1 GCF_001908185.1 Bradyrhizobium sp. AS23.2 | reverse complement strand
TGCAGGAATTTGGTGCCGATGCGGTTGTCGAGGCCGATGCCGCGCGCGACCTCCTGCACGTTGGCGCCGACTTTTTCGGAGAGATCGGCGATCTCGTTGATGAAGGTGATCTTGGTCGCGAGGAACGCGTTGGCGGCGTATTTGATCATTTCGGCGGTGCGACGCGCCGTGAACATCAGTGGCGCCTGGTTCAGCGACAGCGGACGATAGATGTCGCCCATCACCTTGCGGCCGCGCTCGTCGGAGGTGCCGACCACGACGCGGTCTGGGAACTTGAAATCGCGGATCGCGGCGCCCTCGCGCAGGAATTCAGGGTTCGAGGCGACGACGACGTCTGCGTTAGGATTGGTCTCGTGGATGACGCGCTCGACCTCGTCGCCGGTGCCGACCGGAACGGTCGACTTCGTCACCACGACGGTGAAGCCTTTGAGCGACTGCGCGATCTCGCGCGCGGCGGCGTAAACATAGGACAGATCGGCGTGACCGTCGCCGCGGCGCGACGGCGTGCCGACCGCGATGAACACCGCATCGGCGTCGGCGACCGGCTTGGACAGGTCGGTGGTGAAGTCGAGCCGCTTGGCCTTGACGTTGGTTGCGACCAGCTCGTCGAGGCCGGGCTCATAGATCGGGATCTCGCCGCGATGAAGCGCTGCGATCTTCTTCTCGTCCTT
>NZ_LGHM01000415.1 GCF_001908185.1 Bradyrhizobium sp. AS23.2 | reverse complement strand
CGGTTGTCAAGCAGCTGTCGTGCAAATATTCCGCTTTACCGAAATTCGGATTTGTCGTATGTGTCGCCCATCCCGGCTCTACCTTGAGGGGCGATCATGTGTCGTCACGTTTCGCGAGCCGGGCTTGCGGTGGACGCGGCAGCGTCCGGCGCGAGAGGTGCGGGCAGGGCGGATTGCTCTCCGTGAGCCCGAGGCTTCGTGCCGACGAGCGGCGCTGTCAGGTTCGTCTCGCCAGCATTCTTCCGGCAACGTCGACAATGTCGGGAGATAGTGCGGCGAACAAGCGGGCCGTGCGTACGGCAAAACCGTGTGGTCCTGACCGTCGTTGCTACGGTCAAGCCTTTGCGGAGATGTCAGCGAGCCCAACCGGGCGGACGGCATCGCCAATTCGCGGGGCGAGGGAGGCCAGAACGAACTCGGCTCCCGGGAGAGCGCGGCATAAGCCGTCAAACCACTGCGCAGGGAAGGCCGTGTGTTGGGCTTCACCTGTATGCTGCTGTGCGGTCTCCTTGCGCTACATCTTCGCGCAGCGGACCGCGGGTGCTAGCTGGCACCCGGCCTTCCCTGCGCCCTCT
>NZ_LGHM01000414.1 GCF_001908185.1 Bradyrhizobium sp. AS23.2 | reverse complement strand
ACACCGGCAGAATTCTCAAGGGCGAGAAGCCATCCGATATGCCGGTCCAACAGTCAACGAGGATCCGAACTCAAGATCAATCTCAAGACCGCAAAGGCGCTGGGCCTGACGGTACCGCCCAATGGCCACGTCCGAGTCTGGCCCTTCGCGCCATTTCGTTGCCACGCAATAAGCTGGTCGGTTTCGGGGAAGAGCAGACATCGAACGGCGGCCGAAACCCGCAGAGTCGGTCGAGAATGACCCTCAACAGACATTCCGGTCGGCATTTGTTTGGTTCAGGAACATGCGCGGCGGGCTTCTTCTGAAGAGGATGCCCCAAGTCTGAGCCGCCGCATTTGGATGACGTCCTCGCAGGAACCTTGCCCTAACTGGGATGTTGGAAAACGATGCAATAACTCAGGAGGAAACTCTTATGAGAACACTGTTATTGGCTGGCGTACTGGCGGTTGCTGGTTTCGCTATCGCCACGCCGATCTCAATTGCGCCCGCGTCAGCTCAAGTTGCGGTTGAGACTCCGCTCGGCGGCGTAAGAGTGGGCCCGGAGCATCGCTACTACCGAGAATATGACCGACCTGCTTATCGCGCCTACGGATATGATCGGGGATATCGCGGATGCCGCACCGTCACGATCGAGCGTGACGACGGTTCGGTCCGCAGGGTCCGGCGCTGCGACTAGCGGTACCGGACTAGACGATCGACCTCAAGAGCGGGAACCATTCACTAAGGCCGCCTCGGTTGGCGGCCTCATTCATTTCGCGATTGTCGCCTCTTGGCCCATCACGTCATTTCGCGTGCGCGAACAATCAGGTCGCTGTCAGAGTGAAGCGGACATTAGATGGATGGCAAGATAGGCCGGTTCGGCCGAGAATGACCCTGGCTGTGTAAAAACACGAACTCCGGCGGATGGCGGAGAATCTACTTCTCAGATCACGCGGCACCGAAGCTCTGTATCCTCTTCGCAGTCTCAGAAGCGGTGTTTGAAAGAATTCT
>NZ_LGHM01000413.1 GCF_001908185.1 Bradyrhizobium sp. AS23.2 | reverse complement strand
CTGGCGGTTGCGATTCGAGACTGGCCAGCAACCCGATATCACTGTCGCCGTTCGAATGGACATCCAGAACCAGCGGGCGCTTGACTACTATCTCTTGCCTTCCATCGACATCGCGAGCGAAAAACTACGGCTTGCGGAGGATAACGGCCTCGCAGTCGATTGCTATCGCTTCGATTCCCTCGATGTACTCTTCGAATTTCTCAGACCGACTTCCATCGTGGAGGCAGCATGAGCGCTGAAGCACGTGAGCAGAAATTTGAGATGATCCCCATCGATCAGATCAATATTCTAAACCCGCGAACTCGCAACAAAGGCCAACATCGGGAAATAACCGTGTCGATCGTGATCGCTCGCTGCCATCAAACGGTCGCGGGTTCGCATCGCTGGCGGTTGCGATTCGAGACTGGCCAGCAACCCGATATCACTGTCGCCGTTCGAATGGACATCCAGAACCAGCGGGCGCTTGACTACTATCTCTTGCCTTCCATCGACATCGCGAGCGAAAAACTAC
>NZ_LGHM01000412.1 GCF_001908185.1 Bradyrhizobium sp. AS23.2 | reverse complement strand
GGCTCGACCCGACGGTGCCAAGACTGTTCATCGTCGACGGCGCGAAGGCGTTGTCGAAGGCGATCCGCCGCACCTTCGGTTCGGCCGCTGCGATCCAGCGCTGCCAGATCCACAAGGCGCGCAACATCATGGAACGCCTGCCGAAAGAGCATCATGCGGCCACCCGTCGGGTGCTGCGCCAGGCCTGGGAGCTCGATGACGCCGACAAGGCTGAAAAATTGATCCGCAATCTCGCGCGTCGACTCAACCAGCAATGGCCCGGCGTAGCGGCGAGCATCCTCGAAGGCCTCGATGAAATCCTGACTGTCGTCCGGTTGAAGCTGCCGAAGGAGCTTCGTCGATCGCTCGCCTGTACCAACATCGCCGAGAACATGATGGGCACCATTCGCCGCGTCACGCGCAACGTCAAACGCTGGCGGGATGCTGGTATGGCCTTGCGATGGGTCGCGGCCGGCATGATCGAGGCCAACAAGGGCTTCCGACGATTGAAGGCGCATAAGCAATTATCGGTTCTGCATGCGGCCCTTCAAGCTCACCACAAGCCCGTTGTCCACGTCACGAGGGCCGCGTAACATTCATTCCGGCAACGTCGGCCCGACGTAGTTCAACAGCAGTCGGGACATT
>NZ_LGHM01000411.1 GCF_001908185.1 Bradyrhizobium sp. AS23.2 | reverse complement strand
AATCTCAAAAAGCCGTCTCAGTTCGGATTGGGCTCTGCAACTCGAGCCCATGAAGTTGGAATCGCTAGTAATCGTGGATCAGCACGCCACGGTGAATACGTTCCCGGGCCTTGTACACACCGCCCGTCACACCATGGGAGTTGGTTTTACCTGAAGACGGTGCGCTAACCCGCAAGGGAGGCAGCCGGCCACGGTAGGGTCAGCGACTGGGGTGAAGTCGTAACAAGGTAGCCGTAGGGGAACCTGCGGCTGGATCACCTCCTTTCTAAGGATGATCCTTCAGCGAGCTTTCGGGCTCACTATCGGATCGTTTTAGAAACATCAGTGGCCAACAGATCGCCAGATCGTTGAGCTGCATTGGCGGGATTTCGCCGTCTTCGTTTCTCTTTCTTCGCGGACGAACACGCGCCGGGGCTGCGCTGTGCGATTGCATTCGGCGCTGGTCGCCGGTTGCACGCGCGCAAGACCCTAGTCCTTGATAGGATTGCGTTAGGGGCTTGTAGCTCAGTTGGTTAGAGCGCGCGCTTGATAAGCGTGAGGTCGGAAGTTCAAGTCTTCCCAGGCCC
>NZ_LGHM01000410.1 GCF_001908185.1 Bradyrhizobium sp. AS23.2 | reverse complement strand
ATGTCTGCTCTTCCCCAAAAGTGACCTACTTACTGCGCGGCAACGAAATGACGCGATGGGGCCACTTCCGGACATCCTCGTTTGATCTCCAGAATACACCACTGGCCCCAAGTTAGTCGTTGATTTACAAGATGCATAAGCGAACGAGCCATGCTCGACGGCGAGCGCTCTGCGCCGACGACTGGCAGAATGAAGCCGCCGCCGGAGGCAAGTATGGTCGAAACCACTCTTTCCACCACCTATCGTGAATACATCGACTGTCTGAACAGGCAGGATTGGGCTGCGCTGGAGCAATTCGTTCATGCCGAGGTGCACTACAACGGCGAACGGATTCGGCTGTCTGGTTATCGCGAAATGCTGGAGAGAGATTTTCGTGAGATCCCGGACCTTCATTTCGACATTCAATTCCTAGTCTGTGAGCCCCCGCGCATCGCGAGCAGGCTCGGATTTAACTGCACGCCAAAAGGAAGTTTCCTCGGCCTTGAAGTTAATGGGCGGAAGGTCTCCTTTGCCGAGAACGTATTCTATGAGTTCGACGAGCGGAAAATAAAGGCGGTGTGGTCGATCATCGACAAGGCAGCTATCGAAAGACAACTTTAGGCCGGAGGAACGATCCCCGTTGCTTGGCCCGCTCCGG
>NZ_LGHM01000409.1 GCF_001908185.1 Bradyrhizobium sp. AS23.2 | reverse complement strand
AGCTGCTGCTGGGTCTGCAGAGCCTGAAGGCGGGTCGATTCCGCGTTCATGTCGGCGTCGACGAGCTGGCCGACACCACGATCCACCGAGTCCATCAGGGTCTTGACGAACTCCGCGTTGGTCGAGATGCGGTTCTTGACGGCGCCGAGGTCGGCGGCGGCCGAGGCCACCGAGTTGATTGCAGTGGTGACCTGCGCGATGTAGCCATCGAGCGTGGTCATGTCGGCCGTCGAGTCGGTCAGCGCGCCGATGTTGATCGTGTCGACCGACGCAGCGCCGCTCACCTTGTCCAGGATACCGCCCTGGGTCGCGGTATAGAGCGAATAGTTGGCGATCGTCAGGGTGATTTTGCCGATGGTGGGCGTGCCGCCAACGCGAGAGAACGACGACACCAGGTCGAAGGTCGCCGGCGTGGTCGCGGTCGTGCTCAGCCAGTTCACGCCGTTGAAGGTCGCAGCGGCGGCCGTGCCCTTCATCTGCTGCTGGATCTGGGTGATGTCCGCCTGGATCTTGGTGCGATCGATACCGGCGGTCTTGGCTTCGACCAGCAGCGCCTGGAGCTTGGTCAGGCCGCCGGTCTTGTCGCCCACAACCGAGGTCAGAGCGGTGTATTCGGTGTCGACGGTCGCAGCCGACAGACCGAGCGAGTCGGAGACAGCGGAGAGCGCGGCGTTGTCG
>NZ_LGHM01000408.1 GCF_001908185.1 Bradyrhizobium sp. AS23.2 | reverse complement strand
CGCCCCGTTCTCCTCGCCCATGTCATGGGCCGAGGAGCCGGCGGCGCCGAGCGCCTTGGCGATGCCGTTGGGGTCGATGATCATGATGACCGCGCCATCGCCCAGGATGGTGTTGCCCGAGAACATGTCGATATGCCGCAGTTTGGTCGACATCGGCTTGACCACGATCTCTTCGGTGTGGAACACGCCGTCGACGACGATGCCGAAGGTCTGGCTGCCGACCTGCGTCACCACGATGAAGCCGTTCTCGGGATCGGACGCGGCGCCGTCGTCGATCTTGAGCAGCTTCTTGAGATGGATCAGCGGCAACAGCTTGTTGCGCAGGCGCAGCACCGCGGTGTCCTTGATGCGCTCGATGCGGTGCTCGGAGTTGGCGCGGGCCCGGACCAGCTCGACCACCGAGAGCTGCGGGATGGCAAAGCGGTCGCCGGCGGCTTCCACGATCAGCGCCGAGACGATGGCCAAGGTCAGCGGGATCTTGATGGTGACGGAGGAGCCTTCGCCGGCCACCGACTTGATGTCGATGGTGCCGCCGATCTGGTCGATATTGGTGCGCACCACGTCCATGCCGACGCCGC
>NZ_LGHM01000407.1 GCF_001908185.1 Bradyrhizobium sp. AS23.2 | reverse complement strand
CTCAGACGCCGAGATAGGCATGGAGCTTGTCCATGTTGGCGGCAAGCTCCGCATTGGAAAATCCGTCAATGATCTTGCCGTGTTCGACCACGTAGTAGCGGTCGGCGACGGTGGATGCGAAGCGGAAGTTCTGCTCGACCAGGAGGATCGTAAAGCCCTCCTTCTTGAGTCGCGCAATGGTGTGACCGATCTGCTGGATGATGACAGGCGCAAGGCCCTCGGTCGGCTCGTCCAGCATCAGGAAGCTCGCGCCGGTGCGCAGGATGCGCGCGATCGCGAGCATCTGCTGCTCGCCACCGGACAGCTTGGTGCCCTGGCTGTTGAGCCGCTCCTTCAGGTTCGGAAACAGATCGAAGATCTGCTCGAGCGGTAATCCGCCCGCGCGGACCACCGGCGGCAGCAACAAATTCTCGCGCACATCGAGACTGGAGAAAATTCCGCGCTCCTCCGGGCAGAACGCGAGACCCATCCGCGCGATCTTGTCCGAGGTCGCGCGGATGATGTCCTGGTTGTTGAACTTCACCGAGCCGGTACGCTTGCCGATGATGCCCATGATCGACTTCAGCGTGGTCGTCTTGCCGGCGCCGTTGCGCCCGAGCAGGGTGACGACCTCGCCCGCATTCACGTCGAAGTTGATCCCGTGCAGGATATGGGACTCGCCGTACCAGGCTTCGAGGTTG
>NZ_LGHM01000406.1 GCF_001908185.1 Bradyrhizobium sp. AS23.2 | reverse complement strand
AGGCACAGCCGAATGACATCACTGAGAATACGAAAGCTGATCTTCCGTAACGACGCGCTCGATATTCTCCGATTTGCTCTTGATGCGGTATCTAAGACGTCCGTCTGCCTCGATGGGCATACGTTGAACGATGGTGTAAATCATTGGTGGATCAGTTGCGGCACGGCCTTGTGGCCCTTGGGGCTGGTGGTGAACGTCTTCATTCAGCTTATAGGCATATGACATGTGTCTACCTCTGAAATTTACGGCTGCTCTAGCGTAGACTATGCTGTGATGCAATGCACCCTATTGCCCTCCAGCGCAGGCTGGTCGCTCTATCTGCTCCGGTTCACCGCAGAGACTTTCAGAGACTAGTAAGGCACCTTCGTCAGTGCGGACATGCTCTCTGGCGATTCATAAACCAGAATGGACAGAGGTTGCCACAAGCCCGACCATTTACACGAGCTCATCGGTCCAAACTTTAAAGCTGACAAGTGTATTTGGCCCGAAAGTTTGGGTAATTGGAACGTCTGCGGCATCACGACCTTGGGCGATCAGCACGCGGCCGATCCGCGGAATGTTATTGCGCGCGTCGAAGGTGTACCAGCGGCCGCCGATGTAGGCCTCGAACCAGCCGGCAAAATCCCCGGCGGCATACGGCGGCGGCATGCCG
>NZ_LGHM01000405.1 GCF_001908185.1 Bradyrhizobium sp. AS23.2 | reverse complement strand
ACCGAGCTGCGGCAGCCGCAACCTTCCGCTTCTGACCCTGGCTGTGTAAAAACGCGAACTCCGGCGGATGGCGGAGCATCTACTTCTCAGATCACGCGGCACCGAAGCTCTGTATCCTCTTCGCAGTCTCAGAAGCGGTGTTTGAAGGAATTCTTTTCTCCGAAATTTGAGCGCCGTTGCGTTTTCACACAGCCAAGACCCAAAGCCGCCTGGGGCAGATCTGCCTTCTGGGGGGCATGGAAGAAAACTTGGCGACCGGCCATACGTTCCTCGGGGGGCAGCCTCTTCATCTTGCATTCATCGAGCAACTGTAAGCCTGCACACGATGAACGGCATGCAGGTGAGGAATATGTCCTTTGACCCGATGGCCGTTGCGATCGATTGGCTAGATGCTTATCGCTCTGGCGATATCGAAATCATCCTGGCGTTGTACGCCGATGACGCCGTCGTTCACTACGGTTGCCAGCGCGTCACGGTCACCGGCAAAGAAGCGCTCCGCGCCTATTGGGCGGACCGTCTTCGGAAATATCCCGCATCCGATCTGGACAACCTGCAGCCGTCACAGGACGGAACAGTGATCTCGTATGTCACGGCAAGCGGCATGATCAGTGCCGCGCTGACCTTCAACACCGACGGTCAGATTGCAGCCAAGAC
>NZ_LGHM01000404.1 GCF_001908185.1 Bradyrhizobium sp. AS23.2 | reverse complement strand
GAATGATGTGGTGGTCGCAGAAGGCGACCTGATCGTCCGGCGCGAAGGGACTGCGGGCGTCATCCGGCTCAACCGGCCGAAGGCAATCAATGCCCTGAGCTTGGAGATGGCCCTGGGGGTCGACGCCGCGCTGGACCGGTTCGAGAACGATCCCGATATCGCGGTCGTGCTGTTGGAAGGTGCCGGCGAGCGCGGCCTATGTGCCGGCGGTGACATCCGCGGGCTCTATGAGAGCTCGACGGCGAAGGGAGACCTCGGCAAGGTCTTCTGGCGGCAGGAATACACCTTGAATGCGCGGATCGCGAAGTATCCGAAGCCCTATGTCGCGTTCATGGATGGCCTGGTCATGGGGGGCGGCATCGGGCTATCCGCGCATGGTCGGCACCGGATCGTCACCGAGCGCACCAAGCTCGCGATGCCGGAGGTGGGAATCGGCATTTTTCCGGATGTAGGAGGAACATGGTTGTTCTCACGAGCGCCCGGAGAGCTTGGCACCTATTTGGGCCTGACGGGAAGCGTCATGAATGGGCCAGACGCCATATTTGCCGGCCTTGCCGATGCGGTGGTTCCGTCCAATAAGCTCGGCGATCTGCGCGAAGCGCTGATCAATCTGCGCCCGGGAACGTTGCAGGAGGAGTTGAAGACGCAGATCGAACGATTTGCGACGGGAGAAACATCCGGACCAATAGCTTCGCTCAGGCACCAAATCGATGAATGGTTTGCCTATGACAGCCTGGAGGAGATTGTCGGTGCGCTGCGGAGAAGCGGCTCAGAGCCGGCTCTGTCGACGCTGAGAGCGCTAGGCGGAAAATCGCCGCGCGCCATGAAGGTGACGCTGCGATTGCTTCGGCTGGCGCGGCTATCGTCTTCGCTGGAGGAGTGCCTGGTGCGCGAGTATCGCGCTGCGCTGGAAGCGTTCCGCACCGATGATTTCCGTGAGGGCGTCCGCGCGGCCGTGATCGACAAGGATCGCAAGCCAAAATGGTCTCCCGCCTTCATGGAAGATGTCACGTCAGAAATGATCGAGCCCTACTTCGCCGCAATCGGCGCCGACGAACTGACGTTCTCGAACGGAAAATGAAGCGCGCCAACGGGTGGAACTCTCGGCAGCCGTCGCATTCGCCGGATCGGCAATATGGGCGGATCGATCGCCGCGCGGCTGTAGCGAAGAGCGCGCGCATCGTCATCGCCACGTTGCCCGTTAGCTCGCACATGATTTGTAGGATTGAAGACCTCGCGGGAGACGCGACGGAAGATCGCCTGGAAGCCAAAGCGGCTTTTGGGAGAGGTGAACTCCACCTGGAGAAACTGGTTCAGCGGTCGTGGCGTTTCGCCGGAAAACAATCGGCGTCCAAACCGCATTCAACAGCCGAGTGACGACAGGAGTTACGCAAATGATTGCATCTTACGATAGTGCCGAACTGCGGCGCCCGGAGGATCGGGAAGCCGAAGATTTCGTCCAACTCAAGGAGGTTCTTCGGAAAGCCCTCCTGCTCCCGTATTACGCGACTGCTATGCGGGACGAATGTCCCGACCTTGTCGATAATCGCGAAGTATTGGCCGCGCTTCCAGTCACTCGTAAATCCGATCTTGTTCAAATCCAAAAGTCGAGCAGTCCGTTTGGCGGTATGCTGAACCATGCCCCCGCAATCGCCTCACATCTTTTCGTCTCTCCCGGACCTATTTTTGAGCCCGAAATTGATCGCCCGGATCCATGGAATGGAGCACGAGCGTTGTTCGCAGCCGGATTTCGGTCGGGGGACGTCGTACTAAACACATTCAGCTATCATTTGACGCCTGGC
>NZ_LGHM01000403.1 GCF_001908185.1 Bradyrhizobium sp. AS23.2 | reverse complement strand
TGATCCTCGCGGTTATGTTGGCGGATGCAGACGTTCACTTTGGCCCTTTGAACGAGTTTTTACCCTCAGGGTAAGTGACCGGCTCAACTTGATCTTCCCCCGAAAAAATGGACAGGGTTAAGCTGCTTTTAGCTCCATCTCGATCGGGCTGATAAAGCCGATGGCGGAGTGACGACGAGTTCGATTGTAGAAGCCTTCGATATAGGCAAAGATATCCCGTGTGGCTTCTGCCCGTGTTGCATAGTGCCTGTTGTGGACGAGCTCCGTCTTGAGCGTGTGAAAGAAGCTCTCCATCGGAGCATTGTCATAGCAGTCGCCCTTGCGGCTCATCGACGCCCTGAGGCCGGCGGAAATGCATCAGCTTGCGGTAATCCGCCGAGGCATATTGAACGCCGCGATCGGAATGGTGGATCAGGCCGGCACCTGGCCGCTGCGCCGAGATCGCCATCCGCAAGGCCGCCAAGGGCAGGCCGGCGCGCAAATGATCCGCCATCGCCCAGCCGACAATCCTGCGGCTGTACAGATCCATGATGGCGGCCAGATAGAGCCAGCCCTGATCGGTCTCGATGTAGCTGATATCGGCCAGCCAGATCTGGTTCGGAGCAGTGGCGATGAAGTTGCGGTCGAGCAGGTTCGGGGCGACCGGCAGGTCGTGGCGGCTGTCGGTGGTCCGCACCCGGCGTGGCCGCGCCATGATGGCCCTGATGCCGTGACGTCGCATCAACCGCTCGATGCGACCACGGCTCGCCCCGCGGTCCTGAGCCTTCAACTCGACATGGATACGCGGGCTGCCATAGCGCCCGCGGGTGTCGCGGTGGACCCGCCTGATGTCGTCGACGAGGTCACGATTGGCAGCAGTTCGCCGGCTCTCCGGGCGCGAGCGCCAGGCATAATAGCCGGCCGGCGAGACACCGAGCACGTCGCACAGGAGCGTCACCGGATAATCGGCGCGGCGATCTTCGATGAAGCGGAATCTCATGTCCGTGTTCCAGCAAAGATCGCGATCGACTTTTTTTAAAATGTCGCGCTCCATGCGCAGCCGCTCGTTCTCTCGCTGCAAACGCGCGATCTCTGCCGCG
>NZ_LGHM01000402.1 GCF_001908185.1 Bradyrhizobium sp. AS23.2 | reverse complement strand
TTGGTGGATGTCTGCTATTCCGCCGCTGTTAAGGGATAAGCAGACATCCGTCGAACGGATCGAAAATGACGCGAGTGACCCGCAATAGACCTTTGAGATCATTTCTCTTGGTCTGAAAGCGTCTTGCAGAGGACCACGTTGATATGACCTTCGGGCCATCCTTCGAACTCGGCCATACGCTTGAAGCCAGCCTCTTCGTACATTTCGGGCGCTTGGAAGTCGTAGCTCGACACCCAAATCCGGCGAACACCTCGAATGCCTGCCTCCTCGACGAAAGCATTTAGCAGTGCGCGCCCGTATCCCCGGCCCCGATATGCCTCATCGACCCACATTTGTCTCAGTTCAGAAATGCCGGTCCATGTGTAACCAGCCGCGACACCGATCATCTGTCCCAATTCATCGCGGACTACAAAGCCCAAGCCTTGACCATCGTGCCTTCCTGTCACCCTACTGTTGTGTTCGTATAGATGAACTTCGATTGTATCGAGCTCTTTTGGAGACAGGTCGTGCTGGGGCTCTATTTGAAGGTCCATGTCGTCCACCTAAGGTTCCGATAATGCGTCGAGACCTGACATCCGAGGAGACACCGATGGCCGAGACGGCGTACCCATATGCCACCTATCTGGACATCAAGTTCGATCCACTGACATTGATCGACGTTTTTTCATTAGCGAAGACGGTCACCGATCAATGGTACAATCAGACCCTGTGCAAGGTGAACGATTCCGTTATCCGCCTCGGCGTCATGCAAGGCGAGTACCATTGGCACAAGCACGACAATGACGACGAGTTCTTCTTCGTCCTCAGCGGCCGTTTCATAATCGATCTTGAGGGACACTCAATCGAGTTGCTGCCCAATCAGGGTTTCACTGTGCCGAAGGGAGTGTTGCATT
>NZ_LGHM01000401.1 GCF_001908185.1 Bradyrhizobium sp. AS23.2 | reverse complement strand
TCATGCCGGCAGAGCGATCGGCTGACAAGCCGAACGGACGGCTGACTATTCTGCCTTTCTGATCTTCTTTTCGAGGTGCCCGTTTTTCTGGTCGTGAACCAGCTGGCCTAGGGATGTCTCATTGAGGTGCTGGAGCACTTCACCCAGTGTTGCCGTCTCCGGGTGGCCGGCGGCAAACGTGTTGCCGTAAACCTTGCGCAGTGTACGAATGAGGGTGTTACCGTGCTTCTTGCTGATCTCACCATTCTTGTCACGGTGGCGGTCGTCGATGGACATCGCGGCCCTCCCTTATGTTTTGTGCTTGCTCGGGCAGCCTAACGTCATTAGGTCGGCTTCATCAACCCTCACGCTCCCGCAGACGAGTCGCAGGGTTTGGCCCCAGGCATTCGGACAGGCTGGGGCCATGCAACTGGCCAGAAACCTTGGAGCTGCCCTCGGCAGATCCATGCTCACGAGACACGGCGCATTGGCCGAACCAGCAGAGCAGCCGCGATTAGAGTTATCGTTGTCAGATCGCGGCAGTTGGTCATCTCTTCTTTCCTCGCTTCGCCAGTCTCACGCCGGCTCCGCCTCCATTCTCGGGGATGAACTCGACGCCGGCCTTCTCGAGTGCGGCGACAAGCGCTTCTCCCGTTTCGGGGCGTCCTCCTATCGGGTCGTCGCTATCGATTGCTTCCAGCCGCCCGATCGTAGGCTTTGAAACTCCCGAGGATTCAGCCAGGTCATCTTGCGACCATCCCAAGAGGGATCGGGCAGCTTTGATCTGTCTGATTGATATTTTTAATATTGACACGCCCAGCTCTCCTATGCGATATTAAAAATATCAAACAGAGCTAACCAAGGCAAGCGCGATGAGCAAAAACACCTTCCCGGTGAACGGCGGAGCTATGCCAGCGGCCACCCTCACCGTCCGCAACCTGGTCGACAAGCAAACCGGCGAAGTGAGGATGTGGGTCCTCAAGGGCCTCGCGCGCCGTGAAGCCATGCGGACTTGGGGCGAGATCACCCCTCGCTCCCTCCGGGCTTCCATCCGCCTGTATGCCGACATGATCCCCGAGATGCAGTGCGCATGGCGCCAGCGTCACGGCCTGCCCGTCGCGATGACCACAGTTATCCCTTACGGGAACGCCCGCGATGGCGTGCGCCGCTCGGCCTTCTGAGGAGCACCAATTCAACCCTTGCCTGTTTGGTCGGCAAGCCGAAAGGAGGTGAAGCAACCGGCTTTCTTTCCAATCCCGACAGCGGTCGACCAACGGGCGGACATTACGCTTCGCCGTCGTCTCAAGATCCTTCACGCCAATCAAGAGAGAGAACATGAGCAACGCGGTAGCTATTGGCGCCAGGGGCGCCGGACTATTTTCAACACCTTCCTCGAAGCTGGAAAGCGGGCACAGCGCATGTCAGCCCGGATCGGCGTGGCCAGAACCATATGCCCGCTCAAACATTCCTGAGCGCGGGGCACAGATCAGCAGGAGGACAGTCATGAACATGGTAGTTAGCAGCGCGGCCCTCATCGGCACACAGATCCCATCCGAAGCCGCCACGGAGACCGATCCGATCCTCGCTGCGATCGAGACTCATAGGCAAGTTTACGAGCGCCTCGCCAAGGAAGTTAGTAATCACTCTGCGCTGGAGTCAGAAATTCCCCTTCAGAAACGCCAGTCGGAGGTGAACCCCTGGGAAGACGAGTTCATCGTTGAGACCGATGATCCCCGATGGATTGCGAGTGAACGTGCGTTGCTTGCGGCTTTTGATGCAGAGACAGATGCAGCGTGCGCACTGTGCGATATCCGTCCCACCACGCGGCAAGGACTGCTGGCACTCCTCAACTATGCTCTCACACACGACAAGGACGGGCGCAGCTGGCCCAGCGCGTTGGAAAGCGGCGACACCCGAAATATCACCAGGAGCTGGCACCACTTCCTGATCGAAAACGTCACGGTTGCCCTGACGATGGGACTCGATGAGCCTTCTTTATCGTGATCGCGGAGGGGCGCCGGCTCACGCCGTCCGCCAGACGACCTCAAGCCGAAGCTGTGATTGCCAGAAAATCTCAATGAAGGAGAACGCGACCATGAACATGATGACTGCTATTTCTACCGCTACAGCCGCGCCAACTGCTGCGCCCTCTCTAACGGCGTCAAGGACCGCGGGAATGAACGTTGTTGACCTCTATCGACGCGCTAAGGCAGCGTTGCAGCAGGTATCCATTGAGCTTGATGATGCGCATGAGGCAGCATTCACCGCGCATGGTCATAGGCCTGCCGCGCTGATCCCTTGGCGGAACTACTCAGCAATAGGCGGCAGTGAAATTGAG
>NZ_LGHM01000400.1 GCF_001908185.1 Bradyrhizobium sp. AS23.2 | reverse complement strand
CTACCCTGCCGCAGCCGCGGTTGACGTTTGCGCCGTCGCATCCCGCAGTCGCGCGTTCAGCCGCACCAGCATTTTGCGCATCACGGCCACCATGATCACCTTGCCGGGCTTGCCATGGGCCCGCAGGCGGCTGCAGAACTCCTTGATCTGTGGATCGAAGCGCATCGCCGTACGTGCCGGGTTGAACAGGATGACCTTGATGGCCGTCCGTCCTGGCGCCAGGCCGCGACGCCTGCGAATGGTTCCGCTCTCGTGCACACGCGGCGCCAGCCCGCCGAGCGCAGTAGTCGCCTTGCGAGCGAGGCGGCCGAGCTCGGGTAACTCGGCCAGGAGGGCGCGCGCGGTTTGTTCGGCAACGCCGATTTGGCTGCAGAGAACCCCCTCTTTGAACGCCAGCTCGGCATGTCCGACCTCGTGCTGGACAAGCTCGGCGGCGATCGCCGCCAGCATCTCCTCCAAATGAGCGATCGTCCGCTCGGTCGAGCAGCGGACGGCTTCCACGGCTGCTGTTGCCGCGCGACACCTTTCCGCATGCAGCATGGCCTTGAGCTGTCGCTGCCGTGCCATCAAAGCGTCGAGCGTGACGTCTTCCCGGCGGCCCAGTCGCAGCTTGCCGGCATTCAACCGGTCGCGCCCGTAGTCTCGCAGCAGCCGCGCGTCGATGCGATCCGTCTTGGCTTTGACGCCTTGCGCCTCGCGGAAGGCCTTGACCCGTTGCGAATGCACGACCGCCCAACAGATGGCCCTGTCAGCCAGTGCCGCCTCCAGGGGCCGTTCCCAGCCGCCGCAGCGCTCGAACACGACGACGTCCTGTGACGGATCGAGCTTCTCGATAAATGCCGCGATCCCCGCCGCATTGTTGCTGCTGCGCGCGACACGCTCAGAGCCTTCCGTGGCCACATCCAGCCAATGCTTGCCGATATCGACGCCAACAACTCGCTTGCCGTTCATGCCGACCTCCCTCATCCTAGGCGGGTCCGGAACGAGCACTGGATTGCAAACGGGCGAACAGCCCTCTCTACCGTTCGTGCCCGGACCCAGAAGCGCCGGCGGGCCTCCAGATCTGCACGATCGTCAGGATCTTCCGGGACCGCGAGGTCCCGCCAGCGTCTCATCTTCCATCAGGAAGACGCCAACAACATGCAATCCGGGACCCATAACCACAGGAAGATGTGGTGGCGCGAGATGTGAGTT
>NZ_LGHM01000399.1 GCF_001908185.1 Bradyrhizobium sp. AS23.2 | reverse complement strand
ATCCGGACTTCCCATGTGGGCCAGAAGCGGTCATTGTGCACTTGTTTCTTTCGAGATTGGCGTCGTCCATTGATGATGGAATTTTGCGATCCTTAACCATTACTTCAGAGGCGATATCACGTCGCGAACCAAATCTTTGCTGTGCCGAGTAGATTATGACGGCTGAACGGGGGGCGATGGGTTGACTATGGTGAGGCTACCAACGCGCCGTCGGGAGATCGTCGTTCGCCGCGGCCTGATGTTGTTTGTCTTCCTTGTCTCTGCGTTGGCGACCCAGTGCAGCGCATGGGCCGATGACTGGCCGAAGTTGCCCGACGGTCGCATTGTCATCGACATAAAGGGGGTGCAACTGGCGTTGCCAGAAAAGGGAAGTGATCTTCGTACTATTAGGTTTGGCAGCGACGGAAGAGACATGGCCCGGTCTGGTGGGCATCGACGGGAACTGACGCTCGAACGGGTCTTAGAATCCCCTGACGAAGCACGCGACCTATTTTCTCGCTCCGGTACGATCCATGTGAGCATCTGGAACGTTACTGACAGAAACGATCTGTGGCTTAATAAATTCGATCGGTGGGAACTTCGCACGCTCCAAATAGGCATATCAATCGGAGCTCATGCTGCCGTCGCCAACTGCGAAGCTTGGGAGTCCGATTTCCGTCAACTCAGTGCCTCCCTGACAGCAAACGACTCCAGAATCGCCGATGACGGGTGGGCTGAGTTCGTTCGTGGCCGATCGCCGATCTCGAGAATCTATCTCCAAGTGCAATCCCCCGCCTTCATTTCTGCTCTGACGTGCAATGCGCTGGGGAGTTGTTACGCGCCGAAGTGCCTCAGCCCAGATGTTGGCTTTTCGTATCAATTCAATGAAGGCGTACACAATCGGACAACGTGGACGGCTTTCAACGCTAAGGCTACCGAGGTTCTAAGATTCGTTCTTGTAGATCTAATCAAATGACAAACTAGTCACTTGTCAGGTCATCCAAGTCGGCGCGCTGAGGCGCGCGCATATGGGGAAGTCTGCTACGGGTCACTTCGCGACGAACCCC
>NZ_LGHM01000398.1 GCF_001908185.1 Bradyrhizobium sp. AS23.2 | reverse complement strand
CMGSTTTTGACCCTGGCTGTGTGAAAAGCCACGAGTCGGCTAGGATTCCTCCGTTTCCTGATGGGGGATACGGATGGGACGCTTCGTTGAAGGTGCGGACAGATCCCAGCTGACGCTCTTGCCGGAATGTCTGGAGGATTGGGTAAGCGAGGACAACGCGGTCCATGTGATCGATGTGTTCGTCGAGGCGCTCGACCTGCATGGAATGGGGTTTGAGCGTGTGATCGCCAAGGAGACGGGCCGGCCCTCCTATCATCCGGCAGTCCTTCTGAAGCTATACATCTACGGTTATCTCAATCGGGTGCAATCCAGTCGCCGCCTGGAACGTGAGGCGTGCCGCAATATCGAGGTGATGTGGCTGATCGGCCGCCTGGCTCCCGATCATAAGACGATCGCCGATTTCCGGAAGGACAATGGTGCGGCGATCCGGAAGGTTTGTGCGAAGTTCATTGCACTATGCCGGCAAATGGGCCTGTTGCAGACCCCAAGCGTCGCAATCGACGGCAGCAAGTTCAAGGCGGTGAACAACCGCGACCGCAACTTCACGCGTGCCAAGATGG
>NZ_LGHM01000397.1 GCF_001908185.1 Bradyrhizobium sp. AS23.2 | reverse complement strand
CTCTTGCCCACTCTAGCCCGTCGGCATGTTATTCCAGATGTCGCGATGCGCGTGCCACTGGCCATCCCGACTTCGGAGCCAAACGAGAAGATACTTTACCTTCGCCTGCCCGGAGCTGAGTTTCAGGTCGGCCTCGCCAATCTCGTAGGCGGTGTCGCCGGCGATCTCGAGGTCGATCGTCTTGAGAGTGGCGTCTATCAGCCCGAGTGCGTTCGCGTGCGTGCGCCAAAATTCCTCTATCGCCTTCCTCCCCGAAACAATCGGCGCATCGGGCGGCAGAACCTTGGCATCTTCGGTATAACCTTGGCATCTTCGGTATAGAGCGCGGCCATACCGGCATAGTCCTTGCTGGCGGCGGCACTAAACTTGCGATTTGCCTCGTCGATAACCTGTCGAACCTCATCAAGGTTCATGATGATCCTCCCTCTGGAGCCGCGTCCAAGGTCCGCACCCCGCAAAGCTGGACAGCCGTCGGCCTCACTTATCGCGGCGGTCACGACCTATGGCGGGCTTGCCGTGTCTCAAGACATGCGCAACAGACACAGCTTACTCCTCCGGCGGCTCGGCAGCCACTCGGCCCGGCAATAAATTTTGCCAGCCGCTGAAAACCGAGAGGGCGGTTTCGCCACGTGCGGCTCAGGGTGCGTTGAGATTGTCGTCGGACGTGGCGCAAAGCACTGCAAATCTCATTGCCCCCTTTTAGGAGGCGACTATGGATATTTCACAGGCGTTCTTGAATTTCCGATTTGTCGAGCTGGTCAACGGTCACGACGCTCATCGTCGGGCGGCATTGTTCTCCGACGACGCTGTTCTCGTGCCGGCCGGACAGCCGACTGTAATCGGACGCGAAGTCGCGACCAAAATCTGGAACCATCTGGAGGAGCTGATCAGCCCCGATTTAGCGAGAACAACGTCAGCGGAGCCGCCCGGCGGCTTCCGCAATGGGTCTTGGCTGTGTGACAACCCCAAGACGCTTGAGCGCGATAGAAGAACTTATTCGTCCAAGATCGTTCTAGCGCTCAGGCTCGCAGGTGCCTTCAACCTAGACGGCGAACTGAAGAATGCAATTCTAGTCGTGTTTCGATCCTGCGCGTTTTTACACAGCCAGGGTCATTTC
>NZ_LGHM01000396.1 GCF_001908185.1 Bradyrhizobium sp. AS23.2 | reverse complement strand
TTAAATCAATCTAGAGCGATCGCCGGAAGTAATGCGCGATTTCACCGATAACGCCGCGGCGGAAGGTGAGCACGCAGATCACGAAGATCGAGCCCTGGATCACCGTCACCCACTGGCCGAAGCCCGCCAGATATTGCTGCATGGCGATGATCACGAAAGCGCCGACCACCGGGCCGAAGATGGTGCCGAGGCCGCCAACCAGCGTCATCAGCACGACTTCGCCCGACATCGTCCAATGGACGTCGGTCAGCGAGGCGTTCTGCGCCACGAACACCTTGAGCGAACCGGCAAAGCCGGCCAGCGTCCCCGACAGGATGAACGCCAGGAACTTGTACTGGTCGGTCCGGTATCCCAGCGAGATCGCGCGCGGCTCGTTCTCGCGGATCGACTTCAGGACCTCGCCGAACGGCGAATTGATGATGCGGTAGATCAGCAGGAAGCCGGCAAGGAAGCCGACCAGCACGACATAGTAGAGCACGGTCGGCTTGGACAGGTCGAAGAGGCCGAACATGCGCCCTTGCGGAATGCCCTGGATGCCGTCCTCACCATGGGTGAACGGTGCCTGCAGATAGATGAAATAGAGGAGCTGCGACAGCGCCAGCGTGATCATCGAGAAGTAGATGCCCTGACGCCGGATCGAGATGTAGCCGGTGATGATGGAGAGGACGAAGGCCGCGGCGACACCGACGAGGATGCCGAGCTCCGGCGGAAGCGCCCACACTTTCAGCGCATGAGCGCTGCAATAGCCGGCGGTCCCCAGGAACATCGCGTGTCCGAAGGACAAAAGTCCGCCGTAGCCGATCAGGAGATTGAAGGCACAGGCCAGCAGCGCAAAGCAAAGAGCCTGCATCACGAAGAACGGGTAGACTCCCGTGAACGGCACCGACGCCAGCAGCAGCGCCATCACCACGAACACGATCATCTCGTCGCGCATCGCGCGCGGCGTCATCGGCAATGTATCGTCCGTCAAGGCTGTCATATCAGGCCGCCCTTCCCGTCAATCCCGTTGGCTTCACCAAGAGCACCAGCACCATCAGCACGAACACGACGGTGTTGGAGGCCTCGGGGTAGAAATACTTGGTCAGGCCCTCGATCACACCGAGCGCGAAGCCGGTGATGATCGACCCCATGATCGATCC
>NZ_LGHM01000395.1 GCF_001908185.1 Bradyrhizobium sp. AS23.2 | reverse complement strand
CACTACAAAGAACGTGGATGCCCGGGACAAGCCCACGGCTGTCCGGTTGAGCCATCAGCATAGGCTGAGGCTCAACTGTGACTGATCTTGAGGGATGGATTTCGGCTCGATCAGGGTTTGGATTGATCTGCGGTGCATGAGGTTGGCGCGGACGAGCCTTGCGAAGACGAGGGGGCTTCGAACGGCTTTCTGAGTGGCCTGGGCCAGGCTAAGCAGCAGAAAGGCGATCAGGGCGACGGCGATCTGGATCCGCACAGCATTCTCGGAGGTGCCGACGCAGCGAGTGATCTTCAGGGTCTGCTTGACCCAGCGAAAGAACAGCTCGATAGCCCAACGCCGGCGATAGAGCCCGGCGATGTTCTCGGCGGAGGCATCAAGGTCATTCGACAGGATGCGCAACACCTTGCCAGTGTCGGTCATGACCCGCACCTCGCGCACGGCATCCTGCATCGGATTGCACCGGCTCTTGGCCTGACGCACGGGCAAGAAGCCGATCCGGTCGGAGAGGATGTTGCTGCCGGCGGCGACTTCGAGCTCCTCGACGACGTCCAGCGGCGTATTGGATTTGAAGCGGGTGACGATCCGGCAACCGGCGGCGTCGAGCGCGGCCCACCAGAGATAGTCGTAATAGCCGAGATCGAAGACATAGGTTGCGCCCGGATCGATCGGCATCTGATGGGCCGCCGTGATATCGTTGACGTTGGCCGCGGTAACCGCCGCATAGATCGGCCGATCCGCGTCGGCGTCGTAGATCACATGCACCTTGGCGCCGCAGACCCCAGCCGAGAGCTGCGCCCAATCGGCGCTGTGTCCGTTCAGCCGCACGCTGGTGCTGTCGATCAGATAGACCGCCTCGGCCATCTTACGCCGCAAGCCGCGGTGAGCCTGCTTCATCATCAGGGCCAAAAGATCGGCGAACACCGTGAAAGGCCGATTGGCGTTGGCGTCGGAGAAGGTTGACCGCCGGACCGGCGCTGCGCCGAGGTGATAAAGCCGCGCTTCATGGCTCGAAAGACCCGTCACAATCTCGCGCAGCCCCGACGCCCCCGAAAGTTGACCGTACAGCAACGCCACGAACTGCAGCTTGGTCGGCAGCCGCCGCACTCGAGCATCCGCATCATGTTCTTCCACAAGCGCCTCAAACTGACGCCACGGCATCAGCTTCAGAATGTCGCGGAATACTGTATTGTGATGCGGCATGGCGATGACCTCTTGTCGTGTCCCGGAACGCTTGCAGACGTCCAGAACCGACTAGAATCAACGCCATGCGCTCTGTCCAGAAAATCTAAACCGGACAGCCGTGGGACAAGCCCGGG
>NZ_LGHM01000393.1 GCF_001908185.1 Bradyrhizobium sp. AS23.2 | reverse complement strand
GTGCAAAGTTCATTGCACTATGCCGGCAAATGGGCCTGTTGCAGACCCCAAGCGTCGCAATCGACGGCAGCAAGTTCAAGGCGGTGAACAACCGCGACCGCAACTTCACGCGTGCCAAGATGGCGAGGCGGATGGCGCAGATCGAGGAAAGCGTCGGTCGATATCTGCGTCAACTCGATAGCGCCGATCGGCAGGAGCCATCGGAAGCGATCAGCATCAAGACGACGAGGATCAAGGAAAAGATCGCTCGGCTGAAGCAGGAGATGAGCCGCCTGGAAGTGCTTGATGCGCAGATGCGCAACACGCCGGATCAACAGATATCGCTCACCGATCCGGACGCTCGTTCGATGGCCACCAGCGGACGCGGATCGGGTGTCGTCGGCTACAATGTCCAGGTCGCGGTGGACACCGAACACCATCTGATTGTTACGCACGAGGTCATAAACGTAGGCAACGACCGGGGGCAGCTTGCTCGGATGTCGAAGCAAGCCAAAGAAGTGCTCGAAGTGGACAAACTCGAGGCGGTCGCCGACCGTGGCTACTTCGACGGAGAGGAGATATTGGCCTGCGAAGAGGCTGGTGTTGCAGTCACCTTGCCCAAGCCCATGACGTCGAACGCCAAGGCGGAGGGCCGGTTCGGCAAACAGGACTTCGCCTACCTGCCTGATGAGGATGTCTACCGCTGCCCATCCGGTCAGCTGCTGCCCTATCACTACACCAACATCGAGCATGGAATGACGCTGCGCCGTTACTGGTCGACAGCGGCGTGCCAAGGCTGCGCTATCAAGAGCCAATGTACGCCGTCCAAGGAGCGCCGCATCACGCGCTGGGAGCATGAGCATGTGGTCGAGGAGGTCCAGAGACGGCTCGATTCCAATCCCGACGCCATGCGGACGCGGCGCGAGACGGTCGAGCATCCCTTCGGCACGATCAAGGCCCGTATGGGTGCGACCCACTTCCTGATGAAGCGCCTACGGAATGTCGCCGCCGAGATGGCGCTGCATGTTCTCGCCTATAACCTCACACGGGTGATAAACATCGTCGGCAAGCCGAGCCTGATTGCAGCCATCCGCGCCGCCTGAAGGCCGGAAAGTGCGTCCAAAAGCGCAAAACCGCGTCGCGATACCCACTTTGGCCGGTCATTGGACGATCCGACGCGAGAACATCGGCCGCCTGCAATGATTGGCGACCACGGCCGCATGCCGACCTACCCGTTTGCACACAACCAAGACCCCAAGCCGACCTCATCTGCTA
>NZ_LGHM01000392.1 GCF_001908185.1 Bradyrhizobium sp. AS23.2 | reverse complement strand
AACTTCAAGGAGTATGTCTCCTATTGGCCGATTTTGTTGCAGAACTATCTTGAGGAGCAGGGCGAACCGTGATTCCGTCGAGGTGAAGCGGCCATCGACGGAGAGTTTCGATGATGGGGCGGTGCAAGAGTGAGCAGGGTCAGCTGTTCTATGCGTTCGACCTCGAGGCCGTAGTGCCGGACGACCATCAGGTTCGGCGGATTGCGGCAGTTCTCGATCTCTCGTGGGTGCGCGTCGAGCTTGCGCCGCATTACCCCAACACTGGTCGGCCCTCGGTCGATCCAGAGCTGATGATCCGGATGCTCATCCTTGGCTATGTATTCGCGATCCGCTCGGAGCGCGCACTATGCCGCGAGGTTCAGCTCAATCTCGCCTATCGCTGGTTCTGCGGCCTTGGCATCGAAGACAGGATCCCAGATCACTCGGCATTCACGCGAGCCCGCAACGAGCGCTTTCGCGATCATGATGTCTTTCGTCACGTCTTCGAACATGTCGTCGTTTCGTGCATCAAAGCTGGCCTTGTCGGCGGCAATGGTTTCGCCGTCGATGCCAGCTTGATCGCGGCGGATGCCAATAAGTGTCGCTCAACGCCGGGCGATAAATGGAGCCACGACATCGACCCGATGAGGGCTCGGCGCGCCGTTCAGGACTACCTCGCCAATCTCGACGATCCAGCATGGGGTCGCGCGACCGACGTCGTACCGAAGTTTGTCGCGCCGTCCGACCCAGCCGCGCAGTGGACTGGCGCTCTACGCAACGCCGCGTTCTTCGCCTACGCCGACAATTACCTCATCGACGTCAAGTTCGGTATTATCATGGATGTCGAAGCGTCCCGGGCGATCCGCCAATCCGAGGTTGGCGCATCCCAGACGATGATCGAAAGGACTGAGAAGACGTTCGGCATCAAACCCGATTGGCTCGTCGCGGATACGGCCTATGGCGCGGCCCAAAATCTCCATTTCCTAGTCGATGTGAAGGGGATCGCGCCCCACATCCCGGTGATCGACAAGTCACAGCGCAACGACGGCACGTTCAGCCGCGACGATTTCATCTATGACGAGGCGCGCGATCAATATGTCTGTCCCAGCGGCAAGATCCTGCCGCGCTCAAGTGGAGCACGCGGACCACGCGGAGATGACGCTATCTCGTATTTCTCGCGCGTCGCCGATTGCCGCGACTGCCCGCTCAAGTCGAAATGCTGTCCAAACTCGCCGAGCCGGAAGATCACACGCCACGTGCACGAGGCAGCGCGCGATGTCGCCCGCGCGATCGCCAGGACGCCTGCCTACGATCAGACCCGACGAGATCGCAAAAAGGTTGAGATGCTGTTTGCGCACCTCAAGCGGATTCTGCGGCTCGACCGCCTGAGACTGCGTGGCCCGGCCGGCGCGCGGTTCGAATTTACGCTTGCAGCAATCGCTCAGAACCTTCGTCGCTTTGCCAAGCTGGCGCTCCATCCGCCCGACACGGCCGCACCAAGCGTGGCGTAAGTGGCGTCTGTCGCGTTGGTTGCGTCAGGTGTCAGTGCCCGGGCGTCTCCGCAGCCCATGCCGGGCAGGCGGCCGAGAGATCGCGAGCCCAAATTTTCAGATCTCAGCCTCGGCTGAGAGCGTCGATCCTACCGACTTCTGCAACAAAATCGGCCATTCGCCGACTTGCTAGG
>NZ_LGHM01000391.1 GCF_001908185.1 Bradyrhizobium sp. AS23.2 | reverse complement strand
TTTTGGGAGAGGTGAACTCCACCTGAAGAAACTGGTTCAGCGGTCGTGGCGTTTCGCCGGAAAACAATCGGCGTCCAAACCGCATTCAACAGCCGAGTGACGACAGGAGTTACGTAAATGATTGCATCTTACGATAGTGCCGAACTGCGGCGCCCGGAGGATCGAGAAGCCGAAGATTTCGTCCAACTCAAGGAGGTTCTTCGGAAAGCCCTCCTGCTCCCGTATTGCGCGACTGCTATGCGGGACGAATGTCCCGACCTTGTCGATAATCGCGAAGTATTGGCCGCGCTTCCAGTCACTCGTAAATCCGATCTTGTTCAAATCCAAAAGTCGAGCAGGCCGTTTGGCGGTATGCTGAACCATGCCCCCGCAATCGCCTCACATCTTTTCGTCTCTCCCGGACCTGTTTTTGAGCCCGAAATTGATCGCCCGGATCCATGGAATGGAGCACGAGCGTTGTTCGCAGCCGGATTTCGGTCGGGGGACGTCGTACTAAACACATTCAGCTATCATTTGACGCCTGGCGGTTTCTTGTTCGATACCTCCGCGCGCGCGCTCGGGTGCAGTGTTATCCCGGCGGGCCCAGGCAATGTGGAGACGCAGCTTGACCTGATCGAGGGCTACCGCCCGGTAGGTTTTTTCGGAACGCCTGATTTCTTGAAGATCCTCATCGAGGCGGCGGCGACGAAGGGACGAGATATCTCGTCGATTAAACGCGCCGCTGTTAGCGGTGCAGCATTTCCGCCGTCGCTTCGAACATATGTAGAGTCTCGAGGTATCGACGCATATCAGGTCTATGCGACAGCGGACGTAGGCGTCATTGCCTACGAAACCTCGGCCCGTGAAGGCATGATCGTCAATGAACATTTGATCGTAGAGATCGTTTGGCCCGGAACTGGAAACCCTGTGCCGGCCGGTGAAATCGGTGAGATCGTCGTCACAAGCCTCGATTGGCGGCGACCGTTGATTCGTCTCGCTTTGGGAGACCTTACTGCCGCCATGCATGGCCCGAGCCCGTGCGGACGCACCAATATGCGAATAAAGGGTTGGCTGGGTAGATCTGACGAAAGTACCAAGGTGAAAGGAATGTTCGTTCGGCCCGAGCAGATAGTCGAGATCGGTCGGCGACACCAAGAAATTCAGCGAATGCGCCT
>NZ_LGHM01000390.1 GCF_001908185.1 Bradyrhizobium sp. AS23.2 | reverse complement strand
TTTAAGTTATGCCGCCATGGCCGATTGTTCCAGCATGGCGTAGTAGCGTTGCTCGGCTTCGGCCGGCGGGATGTTTCCGATGGGCTCCAAGAGCCGTCGGTTGTTGAACCAGTCGACCCATTCGAGAGTGGCGAACTCGACGGCCTCGAAGCTGCGCCATGGCCCGCGCCGATGGATCACCTCGGCCTTGTAGAGACCGTTGATGGTTTCGGCGAGAGCGTTGTCATAGGAATCTCCGACACTGCCGACAGAAGGCTCGACGCCGGCCTCAGCCAGGCGCTCGGTGTACTTAATGGATACGTATTGGCTGCCCCTGTCGCTGTGGTGCACGAGCCCGCCACGATGGACCGGCCGTCGATCATGTAGTGCCTGCTCCAGCGCATCGAGCACGAAGCCTGCATGCGCCGTGCGCGAGGCCCGCCAGCCAACGATCCTGCGGGCATAGGCATCGATGACGAAGGCGACGTAGACGAAGCCGGCCCAGGTCGCGACATAGGTGAAGTCGGAGAGCCAAAGGACGTTCGGCCGTGGCGCCTTGAACTGGCGGTTGACGTGATCCAGCGGGCATGGCGCCGCCTTGTCGCTGATCGTGGTCTTGACGGACTTGCCACGGACGACCCCTTGCAAACCCATGTCCCGCATTAATCGCGATATTGTGCAACGGGCAACATCGAAGCCTTCGCGTTTGAGTTGGCGCCAGACCTTGCGCGCACCGTAGACGGAGAAGTTCTGGTCGAAGACGCGACGAACCTCGACCTTCAGAGCGGCATCCTGTCTGGCGCGCGCCGACCGCTTGGCTGGATCGCGCCGCTTGGCCACATGGGCGTGGTAGGTCGAGGGGGCGATCGGCAGGACCTTGCAGATCGGCTCGACCCCATGCGCCCCACGATGATCATCGATGAAGGCGATCATGGCTTGGACCGGCGGTCGAGCTCCGCCATCGCAAAATAAGCGCTCGCCTTGCGCAGGATCTCGTTGGCCTGCCGAAGCTCACGGTTCTCCCGTTCCAGGGCCTTCAGCTTCTCGGCCATCTCGGTCGGAACGCCGGTCCGCTGCCCGCTGTCGATCTCGGCCTTCTTGACCCAGTCATGAAGCGTCTGCGGCGTGCAGCCGATCTTGGCCGCAATCGATGTCACTGCCGCCCAGCGCGAGGGATGCTCGCTTGCGTGATCCAGAACCATCCGAACCGCTCGGTCCCGGACCTCGGGTGAAAACTTGTTCGTCGTCTTGCTTGTCATGGCTCCATCCTCTCAGGAGTTGGAGCCTCCGGCAAACCCGGGACGGTTCACGTCC
>NZ_LGHM01000389.1 GCF_001908185.1 Bradyrhizobium sp. AS23.2 | reverse complement strand
GGCATGCTCTCGACGAATTTCTGGACGCGTTCTATCTCGACCACCCGAACAAGCCGCAGCAGCAACGGCGGCTCGATGAAGCGCCGAATTTCACAGGCAACCCTCTTCAGGATGCGTGGCTGGGCGCGGTCGGCGAACATCTCGCCCGTCGCTGGGGGTTGGACGTGCCGATGTGGACGCGACGTCCGCAGCACTATGCTCTGAACGGACCGACCTTCGCTCCAGATTCGCGCCCGCTCCGCCATATACTGATCGCGCAGAGCCCGGCTGCCTTCAAATCGCGCATGATCTTCACCTTGGCTGAGCCCCTGCAAAGGGCACGATTTCCCCGCGCGGTGGACGCCTCCTGACCCCCTCGTTCGAGGCCAACGATCAACCAAGGTGAGCCGCTGTGCGAGTGGCTGAGATCATAGCTACGTGACATGGCTCTGGTCAGGGGACATACTTTGTCCGGCGATCTCCGCCCAAGACTCGCAGCACTCAATCCAAGCACTTGCACTTTCAATGAGTTGCGAGAGGGACTAGGCGGTGTGGACACTTATCGCATCCATAGGACGATTGCGGCGAGAGTGACGACGGCGCGGTAATTTCGGGCCGTCTTTTCGAAGCGGGTGGCGACGCGGCGGAACTGCTTGAGTTTGGAGAAGCAGCATTCCACGAGATGGCGCTGGGCATAGAGATGCTTGTCGAGCGGATATTTCAGCGCGCGTGACGGGTTGTTGGGGATGACGGCGAGCGCCCTTTTGGCAGCGATGTCCTGGCGCAAATGATCGGCGTCATAGGCTGTATCGGCGATGACCACCTCGGCGGGCAATCCCTCGATTAAGGCGGCGGCTTGCGGTGCATCCCCCTTCTGGCCAGCGGTGAGCGTGAACCGTACAGGACATCCCAGGCCGCGAACGGCCATGTGGATCTTCGTGCTCAGGCCGCCGCGCGAGCGGCCAAGCGCCTGATCTTCAGACCCCCTTTTTTTCGCGCCCCGGCGGCGTGCTGATGCGCCCGGACGATAGTGGAATCGACGATCAGATATTCGAAGTCCGGATCATCCGACATCGCCTCGAAGATCCGCCACCAAACACCTTTGATGCTCCACCGGCTGAAGCGCCGGAAGACGCTATTCCACTCCCCAAAGGCCTCTGGAAGATCACGCCAGGGAGAGCCCGTACGCACGATCCAAAGCACCCCCTCCACAAACATCCGGTTGTCCCGCCCGGTCGAGCCCTTCTGGTCGGGCCGTCCGATGATCAAGGGCGCCATTCGCTCCCAGGCCGCGTCGCTCAAAACCAAACGATCCATCACACCCAAGGCGACCTCCCCAAAAGAAGCCTTGAATCTGATTTGCACTTAAATGGGAATCCTTAGAGTCCACACCACCTAGGGTGMCGTACTTT
>NZ_LGHM01000387.1 GCF_001908185.1 Bradyrhizobium sp. AS23.2 | reverse complement strand
ACTTCGTCCCCGCACACAATCCGCGGGCGTCGATGTGACCCACATACTTCCAGAAAATCAGGGCTTATTGTACCGGCTCATCGCTTCCACGAGTGAATCGGGAAGCTCGATTTCAAGCGAGGACTGCTTCCTTCCCGGAATATGGATACCTTTAGCTGCCAGACGTGCCGAATGCGAAGCTAGCCGGGTTGAAAAATTCGGGGCGAGGATGGCTGGCTTTAGGGCGATAACCAAGAGACCAGCACCGGGTGATCGGTTGCCGTCTGCGAAAGACGGCGCATCAAGAGACCAGTTCGCGCCAGTGACCCCCGCCGCAAGAATTTCTACAAATAGCGCAATATTGGCTCCGCGGTCGCCTCCGAATGCGAGAAGTGCCCCTTTCAGGGCCTCGTTCGCATCGGTGGTCGGTCGACCTTCCGTGTCGATGGCCCAGCCCTCGGGAATCGGCTCGCCACTCTCGGCAGCTCTCCTGACATTGACGAACGCAGTTGCGCTCGATGCTTGGTCGATAAGCAAAGGGGGGCCGTTTTCCGTAGGAGCGGCAAAGGACAGCGGATTAGTGCCATAGACCGCTTCGGTACTCTTGCCGGCCGCCACATGAGCCGATCCATTGGTAGCGGCAACCGCTACCAATCCCGCCTTAGCGAGGCGGCGCGTATAATAGCCAAGTTCCCCAGCGCTATAGCTGTTCGACTGCGAAAAGACCGCGATGCCGTAGAGCTCTGCGCGCTTCTGCAGTTCGTCGATCGCTAAATCGAAGCCGAGTTGGGCGATGCCGCCTCTCGCGTCAACTTGGATCATCGCGGGCGTGGGAAAGCTGATTTCAGGCTGGGCTGAGCCAATGATCCGCCCGGCCGTAATACTGTCTAGATAGTCCAGAAGGTGCGAGAAACCGACTGAATGACGGCCAGAAAGCTCTGCAGCGACGGTCGCATTCGCCAAAGATGTCGCAAGCGCTTCACTAGCGCCAACGGCAATAAGGGTTTGTCGCGCCATCGTTTGGGCGTCTTCTATAGTAAATCGCACTGATGCCTCGTTCGGGGCTAATCCTGCGGCCAATATTAGAGGGAAAGAACCATTTCGATATAGCCATTGAGTGGTGAATAGTTGCAATTGCGCGCCGCTTGCCGGCACGTCCCATACGCCGGCATTCCTTCGACTTCAGCTTCCCACCCGTTGCTGCCGATCGTCGAGCCATTGTCGAACGGCGTCACCAGACCCGTTTCAGACATTGGCCTTGGTCGCGGCATGGCGCTTTTGAGACCTCGCGCGATGTCCGCTGTCCGGTCGCTATCGGTGGAAAAGCGGACGTACCGCTGACATGGCGAAAACGACGCGATTGACCCGGAGCGGACATCGCTCGATTTCTCTCAACTTTAAACTAAGCCAGTAACTGAGCCGAAGGACTGCCGAGTATACTCGCCCTCAGAGACACTGATGATCCATCTGTCGGATCGAACTCGCTCGGAATTGCAGGATGATAGATCGGGCAGCACGCGACCAGCTTTCCAGGAACCTTAGGCGCCTGATTGCCGGAGCGATCACCAACGACCAGTTCGAGCGCCATACCCTGGTGAGCGACGAGGATGCCGCGATCTTGGCGATCACGGACATGGCATGGCTTCTCTACAGCGACATGAAGGAGCATCGGTTGGTCGGTCGTCACAGCATCGCTCCACTCTGGAGCCGGGAAGTGCTGCGCTGGGTCTTGTTTCTCGACGGCGACTTTGAGTACCGCTGGCCGGAGATTTCCCTGCCTGGCCTTCCGCCTATGCAACGTGCTCGCCCGGTTGTGACGCGATGGCTGAGCGGACGTAACGCGATCTCCCACGAACGTGCCGCCGAGTTTCTGGCAGCTGGAGATTACAATGCTTGGCCGTTTATTTCGCGATCGGACTACAAGCATGCCTTGAGGCATCCGAGGCGGCTGGCGGGAAGGTCAAGATCATCACAAACGGAACAACTCGGGAATTGATAGCGAAACATGTCTTGAGCGAACATGACGAGCGGAAGATCGGCTGTGCCTGCTTGTGACTCGTTTGAGACATGCCGACTGCCCACAAATGTCGGCTGTTCG
>NZ_LGHM01000386.1 GCF_001908185.1 Bradyrhizobium sp. AS23.2 | reverse complement strand
AAGCTTATGATATTTTCTTCTAGTCACGTGAATCTAAAGTTCGCCACATAATGTCTGCTGAGCTTTGTGACAGAAGCGTTTGACGGAAGCCAAGATCTGGTCTGCGGACTTGGTCCATTTGAAGGGCTTCGGGTTGTTGTTGTGCAGTTCGATGAAGGTACGGATGTCGGCCTCGAGCTGCCTGACGGAGGTGTGAACACCTCGCTGGATTTGCTTTCTGGTGAGCTCAGCGAACCAACGCTCGATCTGATTGATCCATGACGCAGAAGTCGGCGTGAAGTGAACATGATAGTGCGGCCGGCGAGCGAGCCACGCTTTGATCTTGGGCGTCTTGTGGGTGGCGTAGTTGTCCATGACGATATGGATAGCGAGCCCCTCAGGGATTTGAGCGTCGATCTCTTTGAGGAACTTCAAGAACTCGACCGCCCGATGGCGCTTGTAGCATTTGCCAATGACAAACCCGGAAGCGACATCGAGCGCGGCAAAAAGCGTGGTCGTACCATGCCGCACGTAGCTGTGCGTGCGACGTTCCGGTACGCCAGGCATCATCGGCAAGACCGGTTGCTCGCGATCGAGTGCTTGTATCTGACTCTTTTCATCAACGCTGAGGACAACGGCTCGGTTCGGTGGGGATAGGTAAAGCCCGACAATATCGCGCACCTTATCGACGAATAGCGGATCGCTCGACAGTTTAAATGTCTGGCTGCGGTGCGGCTGCAAGCCGAACGCCGTCCACATTCGGCGGATAGTAGTGTGAGAAAAGCCAGTTTCTGCAGCCATCGAGCGGATCGACCAGTGCGTCGCGTCGGGCGGCGTTGTACGCAATGTCCGCTCGATTACCGCAGCAACCTGATCGTCGTTGATGGTTCGAGGGCGGCCGGGGCGGGCTTCGTCAAGCAGGCCATCACAGCGATCCTTCAAGAATCGGCGGCGCCACTTGCCAACGGTGTGTTCATGGATGCCAAGTTCGGCAGCCACAGACTTGCTTGGCAAGCCATCTGCACACCGTAGGATTGCGCGGCACCGCTCAGATAGCGACCGGGCCACGCGATGACGACGAACCTGCCTCTCTAAATATGCTCGCTCTAGCGGACTCAGCACCAACGGCTCGATTGGCCGGCCTCTAACACCTGCATTCGCCACAAGCGCTCTCCTCTACAGAGATTCGAGCCATCATATAATGTGACGAACTTGCGTTCCAGATGACTAGAATAGCAATTGTCTAAATTCCTATATCGCCATACATAATTGAATGGCCCGGCACGAGCCCCAGGAGTGAAAGTGGACCTGCAATG
>NZ_LGHM01000385.1 GCF_001908185.1 Bradyrhizobium sp. AS23.2 | reverse complement strand
CAGATTAACGGTGACCTGTTCCCCGTTTATGTAGACCGAGTTGCGCTCGCCACCCGTAAGGCCCCGCGCCCAGCATTTCAGATCGATCGTCTCGGCATGTGCAGCCGTTGCAGCTAGCAGCGCTGCGACGATGATGGTTGCTTTCAGCTTCACAGTTATCTCGTCGCTTTGTGACGGCCCTGCCGGGGGTTCGGACACGGCAGGACATTCGATGACTTTGCCGAAATTTCGGCAAATTTGGGGGGGGGTGGGCCGCGAGCCTCAGCCGCCATGTGTGGCGAGCGTCAGCCGTGGCCATGGGCCGCGAGCGTTTCGCGCTAATCTAGTCAATGGCCGGCGGCCTGATTAGCTATGGAAGCAGCGTCAACGAGCCAATGCGGCTGGCGGGTGTGTACACCGGCAGAATTCTCAAGGGCGAGAAGCCATCCGATATGCCGGTCCAACAGTCAACGAGGATCCGAACTCAAGATCAATCTCAAGACCGCAAAGGCGCTGGGCCTGACGGTACCGCCCGCGTTGCTCGTCCGCGCCGAGGAGGTACTCGAATAAATGGCCACGTCCGAGTCTGGCCCTTCGCGCCATTTCGTTGCCACGCAATAAGCTGGTCGGTTTCGGGGAAGAGCAGACATCGAACACAAGCCGAACCCGCAGAGTCGGTCGAGAATGACCCGGGACGGAAGTCGGCCGCGACGGAATAAAGGTCGTGACATGACACTTTCCTCACCCGGTCGCCTGGTTCCGCGAGCCGATGGCTCGCCTGAAATTGCAACTCCAACGTTTACACGGCCTTAGTTCACTACTTGATATTCTCGGGGGGACTTAGGTGTCTCTGGGAAACACAACCATGTTCAGCCTAGCTGATCAGCTCGCTCTTTCGCGCAATCGGCCCGCTGGTTTCGACTACATGCGGATTGTGTTGGCGGCTACGATTATCTGCCTGCACAGCGCGAACGTCACCCTTGGGCTCGGTCGGGCGATGGAGATAGTCGGCCATTTTCGCATGGTGAACGCAATGATTCTTGCGCTCTTCTTCGCCTTAAGCGGGTTTTTGGTGACGGCCAGCTTGTTGAGGTGCAAGAGCCTGATTTCATTTATTGGTCTGCGCGTGCTTCGCATTGCCCCCGCGCTCGTGGTCGAGACGACGCTATCGGCCATCATCATCGGCCCGATCTTCACCGCAATACCGTTGGCCCAGTACTTCGCGGACTCGAAATTCCATGTCTATTTTCTCAACATTCTTGGCGACATTCACTTTGAACTCCCGGGCGTATTTCTTCATAATCCGACGCCATATGTGGTGAATGCTCAGCTTTGGACGGTACCGTATGAGCTGTGGTGCTACGTCATCCTGGCGCTTCTTGCCGCGACCACGGTTTGCTTCAACAGGGTGCTATACCTTGGGTTTCTCGTGTTCGCCCAGATCGGGCTCATCTGCTACGATATCTACTATTTTAACGAACTGTTCATTCACCTTCGTCCGCACCTTCTTGTGTTCTGCTTCCTTCTAGGTGTCGGCTTCTACATCTGGCGCGACAAGGTACCGTTTAACCGGGCGACGTGCCTGATCGCGCTCGTGCTTTGCATTGCCGGCATGGCTGGCGGACGCCACGACGTGTTCTTTGCCGTGCCGGCTACCTATGTCGCGTGTTATCTGGGCCTCATGAATCCGCGGCGAAGCTGGATCGTGTCGTCCGGCGACTACTCCTACGGAATGTATCTCTATGGATTCGTTATCCAACAGTGTGTTGCAGCGGTTGGCCCATCGGTTCAGCATTGGTATCTGAACGTCTTGATCAGCCTGCCGATTGCCTTTGGCGTTGCTATCGCCTCCTGGCACTTCGTCGAGAAACACGCCCTTCGACTCAGAGGTCAGCTCGAACGGTTTGAGGCGGCGGTTCTTTCCCGCACTTCGATTGTTGGGTTTTGGCGCAGGTCGCCCCGGCCGGTTGAATTAGGCGCGACGCTTGGCGGTAGCACATCAGGTTTGACAGCGCTGCCTAGAACTCGACTGTTTTGTTCATGGCCGGGCATACATGCATCCGAAAAGATCAACGGCCCGCTGCAGATCGAGGACAAGGCCGCGCCTGCCGAGTAGCGTAACAGGACAGTCTGACGATGTTTGACGCCCTCTCAAAACGCACATGAACAGCGCCTCGCAGAAGCCTTTAGGAGAGATGCTTATGTCCGCTGTTGGCCCCTTCGCGTCATTTCGTTGCCGCGCAGTAACCTGGTCGGTTTCGGAGAAGAGCAGACATCGAACGGCGGCCGAAACCCGCAGAGTCGGTCGAGAATGACCCAATGCGAACATGCGCAATCAAAATTCTATTCCTGACCCAAGACCAGCGCGGGACCTACTGATCGCACACCCTGAAATTGCACAAGAAAAATAAGAAACTATTAGAGGAACCCAGATACTGATACTCTGAGAGGGCTTCACGGCTCCCGAACGTAGCCATGGATCGGTAGAGTGACGCGGAATGAAAGCAGTGTCTCGCGGTCTTACTGATGCTTAACAATTTGTGAGCGGCG
>NZ_LGHM01000384.1 GCF_001908185.1 Bradyrhizobium sp. AS23.2 | reverse complement strand
TAGCGGTGCAGCGCGTGATCGAACGTCGGCCGAAAAACTACATTGATTATCAGTACGATAGATTGATCCGCCTGCCTGGGATCTGACAAAGGGACGTACAATGAAACGAGCTGTGCGGATCGGGTCAAGCTGGTGTTCTGGGACGGAACGGGTTTGTGTCTGTTCGCCAAGAGGCTCGAGGATGGAATCTTCCGCTGGCCGAAGATTGAGGACGGTGTGATGCGTCTGTCGGCGGCACAATTGTCGGCGCTGCTGGAAGGGCTCGACTGGCGGCTTGTGCATGAAGCACGGGTGACGCCGGCGCCAACACAAGCGGGATAGTTGTTAGCGGCGCTGCGGCGAAGTGAATCAGGAGCGTCGGGCGCGTCGCCAGACGGCGGCGAATATGCTCTGAATTGGGTGTGAGCGACGCCCTGCCTGACGATCCCGAGACGCTGAAAGCGATGCTGCTTGCCGAACGGTGCGAGAGCGAACGGCTGCGTCAGATCATCAAGGAATTGCAGCGGCATCGGTTTGGCCGGCGGGCAGAGACGCTGCCTGAAGATCAGATGCTGCTGGGCCTGGAAGACGTCGAACAGGTGGCAGCGTACGGCGAGACGGCGCAGGAGGTGAGCGAACCTGAAGGCCGTGAGGCGCGGGCTCGCAAGCGCCGCAGCAACCGTGGCGCCTTGCCGGCGCACCTGCCGCGGATCGAGGTCATCGTCGACATCGAGGACAAGACCTGCCCCTGTTGCCAGGGCGAGTTGCATCGGATCGGCGAGGATAGGAGCGAACGGCTGGACCTGGTCCCTGCGCAGTTCCGGATCGTCGTGACCCGGCGTCCCAAATACGCCTGCCGAGCCTGCGAGGACGGCGTCATGCAGGCGCCGGCCCCGGCCAGGCTGATCGCGGGCGGATTGCCGACCGAGGCCACCGTCGCCCAGATCCTGGTCTCCAAATATGCCGATCACCTGCCGCTCTATCGGCAGGCGCAGATTTTTACGCTCGCCAGGGCATTGAGCTCGATCGTTCGACGCTGGCGGATTGGGTGGGACAGGCCGCCTTCCACCTGCGTCCGTTGCATGAGCGCCTCCTCGGCAAGCTCAGGCAACGGCCAAAGCTGTTCGCCGACGAGACGACGATGCCGGTGCTCGATCCCGGTCGCGGGCGCACCAAGACCGGTCAGCTCTGGGCCTATGCGGCGGACGACCGGCCATGGGGCGGTGCCGATCCGCCCGGCGTCGCCTATGTCTATGCTCCTGATCGCAAAGCCGACCGGCCGATCGCCCATCTGGCAGGCTTCAAGGGGATCCTGCAGGTCGACGGCTACGCCGGCTATGGCAAGCTCGCCGAGCGTGGCGACGTTCAGCTTGCATTCTGCTGGTCGCACATGCGGCGTAACTTCTACGAACTTGCCGCCCCTGGCCCCGCGCCCATTGCGGGCGAGGCGCTCAAGCATATCGCCGAGTTCTATGCCATCGAGAAGGACATCCGTGGCCGCAGCGCCGAGGAGCGCCGTCTCGTTCGGCAACAGAAAAGCCGACCGCTGGCGGAAGCCTTCGAACGGTGGCTCCGCGCAAAGCTCGCGTTGATCAGCCAAAAGGGCAAGTTGGCCGACGCCATCCGCTATGCGCTCTCACGCCGGGAAGGTCTGACGCGCTTTATCGATGATGGCCGTATCGAACTCGACAACAACGTCGTCGAACGTTCGATCCGTCCGATCACGCTCAACCGGAAAAATGCACTGTTCGCAGGCTCCGACGGTGGCGCCCAGCATTGGGCCATCATCGCCGCGCTGGTCGAAACCTGTAAGCTGAATGACGTCGATCCGCTTGCCTACTTAACCGACGCGCTCACCAGGATCGTCAATGGCCATCCGAATAGCGACATCGATCAGTTGCTGCCGTGGGCATATTGCCGCCACGACCTCAAAGCTGTGGCCTGAAAACAGCG
>NZ_LGHM01000383.1 GCF_001908185.1 Bradyrhizobium sp. AS23.2 | reverse complement strand
GGCCGCCGATGTAGGCCTCGAACCAGCCGGCAAAATCCCCGGCGGCATACGGCGGCGGCATGCCGATGTCACCGAGATAGCCGGTGCAATATCGCGCTGGAATGTTCATGCAGCGGCAGAACGAGATAGCAAGGTGCGCGTAGTCGCGGCAGACGCCTTTGCGCTCGTTGAACACTTCCCACGCCGTCATGGTCGCGCGCGCATGCTCGTAACCGAACGCGATGTGGTTGTGAACGAAATCGCAAATCGCCTGGACTCGCGCCCAACCAGGCGTTGTCTGCTCAAACAGCTTCCATGCAACATCGGAAAGCCGATCAGTCTCGCAGTAGCGACTGCCAAGAAGATACACGATCGTCTCTGCTGGCAAGTCCTCGACCGCGTGTTGCGAAGCCGAGGGCACAGTGACGTCCGGCAGACCAGTGTCGCGAACGATACCATCAGCCGCCAGGCGCATTTGACCGGTTGGAGCAACGATACGGCTGCACCAATTGCCGAAGCCATCGCGGTATGGGGAGATCAAAACTGGGGGGTCGGTGGTCAGATCATCGGGCACGATCACATCTGATGCCCGGGTAAAATGAATGCCCATGACCACGATCACGGGCGTGGGCTGCGGAAAGTCATAGATCATCTCATAGCCGACCCGGATTCTCACTCAGCGTCCCTCTAAAGTCGATTGGATCGGCTCCACTGCTTCGATCTCGTGTATGCTAACGCTACACTTGTGAGCGCAAATACGCGTAAATCCCAACGCGCTGGCGGTGTTTGGGTTCCTGCCATTTCGTTGAGCAATACCTACTAGAAAGCCGACGCTGTTTTGACGTGGACTTCCACATTCATCCCAAGCTCATCCTCGCGATCCCCCCAATACGTGCCGAACAAGGGGATGGCCTGGCTCGGGACCCTGGCCACCGCAACGCGGATCAGATCTCGGTTTCCGACGATTCCATTGGTCGGATCGAACTCGACCCAGCCGGAACCGGGGACGTAAATCTGGCACCAGGCATGGGTGGCTCCCCCTCCCAGCCAGGTAGGTCCGTCGCGATCCGGCACGTAGATATAGCCGGTGATAAAGCGCGCGGCGAAACCCAAAGTGCGCGCGGCTTCAATCATCAGAACGGCAAAGTCCCGACAGGTGCCTTTCCTGAGTTCAAGTGTTGTGGAGGGACTTTGAGTTCCTGGCGCCGTGCGGCGGTCATACGCGAATCCATCCGAGATTGCTTCGTTGAGCGTCATCAAGACCTGGCCCGTCGGGCGTCTCGTTCCGCGCGTGAGAAACGTGTCCAGCCATCGACCGAGATGATCATCCGGGTCGGAGAACCATCTCTGAACATACGGTGCCAGGTCAGACGCTTCTTCCTCATGATACGCGAATGGATGGTCTTTCGCGTAGTCTTCAATTCTAAAGTCTGGGGCATTCTCCGGAGTGTGATCGAGCTTGATGATACAATCGAATCGCAAGTGATCGCTCAGACAGTCAAAATCGACGTGCGCAACGCAATTCCCGAAGACATCATGAAGCCATCTCACCTCTGAGGGCTTGGGCGTTACATCGAGCGAAAAATTGATCAGTCGTTGATCAAAACTGTCCCGCGGGCGTGCCATCAATTGATGCCGGCCGAGCCTTATCGCGCGCTTGTACCGATATGTTGTAATATGCCGGACGATGAAGATCGTCATGATGTCGTTGCAGATGCTCGTCGACGAAGGGTTAAGGGGTCATAATTGGCTCGGATCACGGAGCGGTCGTTTTCCAAACAAGGAAGACCGACGGGAATAGTATCTGAACTTGCTAAGAATTTGCGAAATCTTCGGAGATCGTGGCGCAAGCGATGTCATTTAAGGCAGGCCCGCATTCCTGGAAATACTCGATAACCGGACATGGCCCAAACGACGTTTCTGCCCCCCAAACGACGTTTCTGACCCATCTTGGACATCGAGCGACGTCCAATCGGCGGTCCAAAGCACCGAGAGAATACGACGTGGCAACTGCCCTAAATTTGTAATCTCGGCTAACGACATTTAGCGCGACTCTGACGCATGTTAGTTGCCAATGTGGACGTGCTATGCGGCGTTTCTTCGCTGGAACGCTATTTCGCAAGAATCCTGATCGCCAGATTGGTGTCACCGAAGCGCCGCTCGTAAGCGCGAATATAAGCCTCTTGCGAGGGCTTTAGGTGGCGTCGCGCGAGCGCAATCAGGTCGTCGCGGCGCGAGGCCCGCAACGCTTCGATCATTTCGATGTGGTCGCGACGCGCTTGGTCGAGGGCTTCGGGAAACGCATTGGCATATGACCGAATGCCGTAAGTTTTTTGCGCGAGCAGTTCTATCGCCTCGATCAAGCATGTATTTGAGCACAAGCCGAACAGCATCTGATGAAAATGCAGATTGCTGTAGAAAACAGTGAGCAAGTCGCCGACGTCGATCGCTGCGCTGTGCTCTCGCTGCAGTTCGGCGAGTTGATCGAGATCGCTTTTGGCGACGGGGAAAGGAAGAATGCGGATGGCCATGACCTCCAACTCCTCGCGCACTGCATAGATCTCTCTCACCTCCTTCGGCGTGAGGTCGCGAACGATGGCGCCACGGTTCGGGATACGCTGGATAATTCCCTTCTTCTCGAGCTCGAACAGAGCAAGGCGCACATCCCCCCGATGGGTCTTGAAGCGCTCACATAGATCCTGCTCGACCAAGCGCTCGCGCGGATAGCGTCGGCCGAGAACAATGTCCTCTTCCAAGCTCCTCGCGATCACGTCAGAGACTGATTGCTTGCGGATGGAGACATTCAGCTCGTCCTGAGCTGCGCGCGGTGTCCTGGCCCGAACGGGACGAGTCACAGGTTCTCGCTTGGCGGGTCGAGCAGCCATGGCAGTGCTTTCTCGCGTTGAACTTATGTATATAATATCAAACTATATTGTAAACAATCCAGATTGGCCTTAGGCTTCTTTCAGGGTATCAACCAGGCTGAGACTTATGAAGGTCCTTGGTCAGTCGCGCAGGAGGTTCGGAGAGCAAGAGCGGTTCATGCTTCTTTTGATCACGCCGGCAGCGCTTTTGATGGCGTTGTTCCAAGTCTTGCCGATTGCGATTGGCGCCAATGCCAGCTTCCGGGACTGGGCGTTGAACAACCCGAAAAAAACCTGGGTCGGTCTGTCTCACTACATCGATGTCATCACGGATCCCGCATTCCTGCAGGTCGTGCTGCCCAACACATTCCTATTCATGGCCGTGAGCGTCGCCGGGGCGCTAGCGATCGGGCTTTGTCTCGCGCTCGTGCTCAACCGCGGATTCCGTGGCCAGAAGCTGGTGCAGACAATGTTGTTGCTGCCACTGATGGTCGCCCCTGTGATCGCGGCAATCATGATGCGTTGGATGTTCAATGATCAATTCGGAATCGTCAACGTCGTGCTTGAAGCGATCGGGATCGAAGGCCAACCGTGGATGGCACAACGCTGGAGCGCGTTCGGAGTCATATTGCTTACCGATATATGGCTATGGACGCCGTGGTTCATGTTACTGTTGCTAGCCGGTCTGCAATCTCTTCCCAAGGAGCCATTCGAGGCGGCGGCGATTGACGGCACGACCTCGTGGCGGGTGTTTCGCTACCTGACGTTACCTATGCTGCGTCCGGTGATTGTCGTATGCGTGGTGATCCGCTCGATCGATGCGTTTCGTACTTTCGACATCGTGTGGACGCTGACCGGCGGTGGTCCAGCGCGTTCGACGGAGCTTTTCAGCCTCTACGCTTACGTTCACGCCTTTCTCAATCTCGACTTTGGCAAGGGATCGGCAGCGGCCATTGTCGGCGCCGTCATCATTTTGGTGGTCGGGCTGCTGCTTTACCGCCTCATGGACCGCGTGATGAAGGTTTAGCCGTGGGCATGGTGAAACAACCAGTGTTCGCCGAGATCGCGCCTGCCGCACGGCGTGCCTTTTTTGCACTCGCGGTTTTCGCCGTGTGTCTATTGTTCATATTCCCGGTGCTGTGGCTCATCCTCACCTCGCTGCGACCGGTATCGGGTGTGTACTATGTTCACCGCGGCCTCGAGTTCACTCTCGGCAATTTTGCGGAGGTGCTGCGCGACGAGCGCATCGTGCACGCCTTCGTCAATAGCGGTTTGATCGCGACGCTCGCGACCGTGCTCTCGCTCATGGTCACGGTGTCGAGCGGCTATATGCTGTCGCGCTTCCGCGGTCCGATCGCCAGAACCTGGTTTGGCACGATCTACGTCTTCCGATGCGTGCCGTATATCTCGTGGGTGCTGCCGCTGTACTTCGTGACCCAGAGCTGGGGCATCTACGACACCTATCTCGGTTTGCTTTTGCCGCACATTGCGGTCCATATCTGCTTCTTTTCCTGGCTCATGAAAGGCTTCTTCGACGGCATCGATCCCTCAATGGAATATGCCGCGTTGATCGATGGTTGCACCCGATGGGGAGCATTTTTGCGCGTTGCGTTGCCATCGGCCATTCCGGCGATCTCGGCATTGGCGGTATTGTGCTGGCTGTTTACCTGGAACGAATTCTTGTTTGCACTCATCCTCACCGGCCAAAAGACTCCGGTCATTACCGTAGTCATGGCGCAATTCGTGAGCGAGATGGGTCTGCAGTGGAATCTGATGAGCGCCACGGCGGTGATGGCCTTGCTGCCGGCATTCGTGCTTACGCTGTTCGGACAGAAATATGTCATCCGCGGGCTGAAAATCTAGCGCAGACGCCCGGCAATTGCGTGAAGAGCAACAAGAAAAAGAGAGTCAACCAAGTGGGAGGTAGCGATGAAGTGGTTCAAGACATCGATCATCAAGACTTGGGTCGTCGCCTGCGCGGCCGGGATCTCGCTTACGGCCGGCGCCGCGATGGCGCAAGACAAGGAGCTCCGGATTGGGTACCAACCCAATCCGATTCAAGACGCGTCAATTGCAATGATGGAGAAATGGGGCGCAAAGAACGGGGTCAAGATCACCAAGATCCCGAACTCCTACGGTGTCTACGTCGAGAAAATGACGGCGTCTCTGACGTCGAATTCAGATCAATACGACGTCATTTGGCACAACGACGATTGGGGCCAGCTCTGGGCGCACTTGCTCGAGCCGACTGACGATATTGAAAGTCTTAAATACGCGGACAAATGGGGGATGGCCGGCATCATCTTCAACAACGCACAAGGCCAAAACACAGTCGTGCCAATGGGCCAAACCTTCGGGGTGTTCTATTATCGAACCGACCTCGTCAGCGAGAGCGAATTGCCCAGGACATTGGACGATTTGGTGAAGATCAGCAAAAAACTGCAGGCTGAAGGCAAGGTGAAGTTCGGCTATGTCGGCGGCATGGCCATGAACCATACCTGGTTCACCTGGTTCTGGTCGATGTGGAGCAACAATTGCGACGTGTTGTTGCCGGTCTTCGAGCGAGCCAATGCGAAGCTGGCCGCCAACAACTGGAAGTCGGCGCTTGAGGAACCGTGCATGCGCCAGGCGGCCGAGTTCTGGTGGGACGCGATCAATACCCACAAGATCAGTCCGCGCGGCATGCCTGCTTATGACCGTAACGAGGCCAATGCAGTATTCATGGCGGGCGATGCCGCCTTTACGGTAGGCGATTCAGTTTACTGGGCGACGTTCAACGATCCGGCGAAGTCCAAGGTTGCCGGCAAGGTCAACATCACCTTCTTTCCCCTCGGTCCCAACCGCAACGAGCCGATGGCCTGGAACGACATCTGGGGCTGGGCAATTCCAAAATCCGTTCCAGCCGAGCGCAAGGCTCTCGCCAAGCGGATGCTCTCCGACATGATGCTCGATGAGGAGGGTCAACGCGAGTTGTGGAAAAGGACCGGCGCCCCGCCGCCCAACAAGGAATTGTGGGACAAGATCGCCAAAGACGACGTGTTTATGCAGCAGCTGAAGAAGTTCAATCTCGACGTTACCAACAAGGTGCGCTCAGCTTACTACTTCGAGAAATGGCCGGGAGTACACAAGGCCTTCTCCGATGCGGTGATCAAGGCGGTGACTGGCAGCCGCGAAGACATTCCAAAGGCCCTCGCCGCTGGTGCGTCCCTGGTGACCAACGCAGCGAAATAGTAGCCGCGAATGCACGCCGCGCTTGTGCGCGGCGGGACTTCATTGCGAAAAAACGGCGAAAAGAATGTCTGAAGTCGTACTCAGCAAAGTCAATAAATATTACGGAGAGATCCATCACGCGGTGAAAGACGTGGATCTTGCCATTGCCGACGAGGAATTCGTCGCCTTGGTCGGACCGTCCGGCTGCGGAAAATCGACCACGTTGCGCATGATCGCGGGACTTGAGGATATCAGCACCGGCGAAATCCGAATCGGTGACCGGGTTGTGAACGCTCTGCCGCCGAGGGATCGCGACGTGGCCATGGTGTTCCAGAATTATGCGCTGTACCAGCACATGAGTGTCTACGACAACCTCGCGTTCGGGCTGCGCAACAAGAAGGTGGCCGAAGACAAGATCAAGAAGGAGATCGACCGTGCGGTCGGCATCCTCGGTTTGAACGAATTGTTGCAGCGCAAGCCGCGCCAGCTTTCCGGAGGGCAGCAACAACGCGTGGCTTTGGGCCGCTGTATCGTGCGAAATCCAAAGGTATTTCTATTCGACGAGCCGTTGTCCAACCTCGATGCGAAATTGCGCACCCAGATGCGTCTGGAGATCAAGCGCTTGCGCAGTCGCGTGCCGACGACCTCGGTGTTCGTGACCCACGATCAGGTCGAGGCCATGACCTTGGGCGATAGGGTCGTGGTGATGATGGATGGACGCGTTCAGCAGGTGGGGACGCCACTCGAGGTCTATGGCAACCCGGCGAACAAGTTCGTCGCAGGCTTCATCGGTGCTCCATCGATGAACTTCCTCAGCGTGAAGATCAGTGAAGAGGGGTCCAGTCTTTTCGCCGACGCACCGTTCTTGCGGCTCGCTCTGCCATCGGCAAACAATCGGGCGCTGGCTTCCTGGCGGGGCAAGAAGGTATTCATGGGTATGCGCCCCGAGCATCTCTCGCTCGGTAACGAGATTTCGCAATGCTGCTTCAATGCCGGTGTCGAAGTGGTTGAGCAACTGGGTTCTGAAATCATCCTTGAAACAAGCGTCGGAGATGCCCGGGTAGCCGTCGCGCGTGTCGACCCGCAGGTCCCTTTCACGGTTGGCGAAACGATTCCGCTCTCGGTTCAACCAGAACGCCTGCACTTCTTCGACCCAATAACCGAAGTGGCGATCCGATGAGTAACGAGCACATCGAGGAGGTTACGCGCAACTTCCGTTCCTGGCCCTTCGCGACATATTGCGGTGCCACGCCGTTTCGGTCGCAAGTGGGACGAAGCGGACATCGGATGTCGGTCATGATCGGTGGGGTTCGTCGCGAATGACCCAATGCGAACATGCGCAATCAAAATTCTATTCCTGACCCAAGACCAGCGCGGGACCTACTGATCGCACACCCTGAAATTGCACAAGAAAAATAAGAAACTATTAGAGGAATCCAGATACTGATACTCTGAGAGGGCTTCACGGCTCCCGAACGTAGCCATGGATCGGTAGAGTGACGCGGAATGAAAGCAGTGTCTCGCGGTCTTACTGATGCTTAACAATTTGTGAGCGGCGCCCCACGATGCGTGGATGTGCGCACTCCGTTATCCCATCGGGTAAGGGGCCGGTGTGACAAATCAACTCAGCGAAATTCGACTCTTGTGGATCGCAATTGCAATTGTCGCAGCCATCGACTTTATATGGCTTCGCGCGGCTGGGATGTCGGTGGCTATCGACCCAACGAAAGCGATTACTTTCTGCGCGGCCGCTCTGCTCGCCTTTGTTTACACGAGGCTGAGGCCGGATCGGCGTATCGCTGAGCTTGCTACGGCCTGCGCTCAACTCGTTGCCTTTACGGCTGCGGGCGCGATCTTAAGTTATCTGACCGTC
>NZ_LGHM01000382.1 GCF_001908185.1 Bradyrhizobium sp. AS23.2 | reverse complement strand
CAGCACGAGCTTTCCCTCTAGGGTCTGTACTCAATAAGGATTCCCAGGACTAAGGGATTGTGATTCAAGCTTTCCAGCACATGGAGGCTTGGATGGCAAAGCAGGCTTACTGGCTGAGCGATGCGGAATGGCAGCGGATTGAACCTTTGTTGCCGCGAGGGCGGCGCGGTGCGCACCGGGTCGATGATCGCCGGGTGATCAGCGGTATCGTCCACATGTTGCGCTGTGGGGCGCGCTGGCGCGATTGCCCGGAAGTCTATGGGCCTTACACGACTATCTACAATCGCTTCAACCGCTGGAGCCGTCAGGGCATCTGGACCGATATCTTTTATGCACTGACCGGCTCGACGGGCATGTACAGATCGGCCTCGATCGACTCTACCTACATCAAAGCCCATCGTTCCGCCGCAGGCGCAAAAGGGGGGCCTTCAACAACGCCATCGGTCGCTCGCGTGGCGGGCAAACGACCAAAATCCATGCCTTGACCGATGACACCGGCCGCCCGCATGCCTTGTTGATCACGGCCGGGAACGTCCACGATCTCGATGGCGCCCGCAGCCTGCTGGCGATGGGGCATCAGCCGAAGAGACTTCTCGCTGATCGCGCCTATGACGCCAGGAGTCTGAGGGAGGTCCTCGCCGCGCGGCGGATCAAGGCCGTCATTCCGCCAAACCCCACCCGCAAGCATCCTCACCGCTACGACAAAACAGCCTACAAGGGACGCAATGTCATCGAGAGGATGTTCTGCCGCCTCAAGGATTTCCGACGTATCGCGACCCGCTATGACAAGCGAGCCGATATCTTCCTCTCCGCAATCCTCTTGGCTGCCGCACTCACTTGGTGGATCAATTGAGTCCGGACCCTAGACC
>NZ_LGHM01000381.1 GCF_001908185.1 Bradyrhizobium sp. AS23.2 | reverse complement strand
CGCGCGCCACTTGGGACGATCGACATCGACCGTCAGCCGCGAAGTCAGCCGCAACGGCGGAGCGGACCGCTACCGGGCCGCCGGGTCAGATCAGGCCGCTTGGGATCGGGCGCGACGTTCAAGAACGGGTGGCAAGCCAGCTTGCAAAGCTTGGGAAGGCGGACAGTATCGATCGGGCTGCGGCGACAATGGTCACCGGAACAAATAGCGGGCTGGCTCAAGCGCACATATCCGGGGGAGCCACAACATCAGGTGTCACACGAGACGATCTACCGCAGCCTGTTCATTCAAGCGCGCGGCGTGCTGAAAAAAGAACTGCTCGAGCACCTGAGAGCGAAACGCACGATCCGCCGCTCCAGACACGCCAGCCTGAAACGAAACGGACTCGGCCAGATCAAGGATACCGTATCCATCAGAGATCGGCCGGCGTCTGTTGAAGATCGTGCGGTCCCAGGCCACTGGGAGGGCGACCTGATTGGCGGATCGAGGAACAGCTATGTCGTAACCCTTGTCGAGCGCCATTCGCGCTACGTGATGCTGGTCAAGGTTGCGAACAAGGATACCGAAAGCGTCGTCTCGGCGCTTATCAAGCAATCGCAACGACTGCCCAGCGAACTTTATCGGTCCTTGACCTGGGACAGAGGCAAGGAACTCGCGGATCATCAGCGTCTGACATTGGCTACCAAGGTCGATGTCTACTTCTGTGACCCTCGCTGTCCCTGGCAGCGCGGGTCAAACGAAAACACCAACAGATTGCTGCGCCAGTATCTGCCGCGTGGCATCGATCTGTCCCTGTACAGCCAGGCCAAGCTCAGCGCGATCGCCAGGCAGCTCAATGAAAGGC
>NZ_LGHM01000380.1 GCF_001908185.1 Bradyrhizobium sp. AS23.2 | reverse complement strand
CGTGTCCGACCCCCCGGCAGGGCCGTCACAAAGCGACGAGATAACTGTGAAGCTGAAAGCAACCATCATCGTCGCCGCGCTGCTAGCTGCAACGGCTGCACATGCCGAGACGATCGATCTGAAATGCTGGGCGCGGGGCCTTACGGGTGGCGAGCGCAACTCGGTCTACATAAACGGGGAACAGGTCACCGTTAATCTGGACGAGGGGACGATGCACTCTCGGACATTCGGAAGCAATTTGGCCGTCCACGTCACGGATACGCACTTGTTCTTTGAGACGGCGCTTACGCTCGGCAACATTTGGCAACATCTGTTCGACCCGACCGCTGTCTGGCAAGGTTTCATCAACCGCGTCGACGGCACGCTTAAGGCGCATAAACGCGACGGTACTGTCATCAGCGGGCACTGTCAGCTGGTCGGCTGAACCTGCCCATGTCGCAGATGGGTCATTCGCGACGAACCCACCGATCATGACCGACATCCGATGTCCGCTTCGTTCCGCTTGCGACCGAAACGGCGTGGCACCGCCATATGTCGCAAAGGGCCAAGAGACGACAAGCACCTCATATCGATCGTAACTCCTTAACCAGCTTGGGAAGCGCTCTACCGGGTATCGATCCGGAAGGGGCGAGGCCGCAGTCTTTGGCGCCCATTCGTCGATAGAAAGGTGCCGCGTCTGGGTCGGCTTCGATCACCATGCGATCAGCCCCCATTGCTGTTGCTTCGCTGGTAGCCCAATGAAATAGCTTCATCCCTACACCGCAGCGAAGCATCGTCGGCTCGACGAACAGCTTCAATAAGTCTGCCTCGCTTCCAATCACCTTGATTTGGGCAACGCCCAAAATGCTGCCGTTCTCTTCCGCCACCGCAATCGAACTTGATCGCAGTTCACATGGTTCAATGGTGAGTTCACTGTGACAAGCCTTCATGAAGTCGTTGTCGTAGCCCCATACAGCTTTCGACCTACGGCACAGAGCCGAGAGCATTGGTAGCTCTTCGACTGTCGGCGGTCTGAGAACACACGACACGAGGCTGCCTCCGGTGGATTGGATTTGCATAACACATCAGACCACGGATGTCTCTTTCGGGTCACTTTCGACCGACGCTACGGGTTTCGCGTGCCGTTCGATGTCTGCTTTTACCGGTGGACTCAACCGGTCGGTGCAACACTCTAATCTTTTAGCAGAGATGGAGTGTGGGCATGAAGCAGCGACGTCGCATCTACTATTCTGCGGTTCAGCGGTCTGAGATCTGGGATCGCTGGCAGGCTGGCGAGTCCATGAGGTCCATTGGACGTGGGTTTGACCGGGCATCCTCGTCAGTTTTTTCGGTGATTTCGCCAACGGGGGGCATTCGTCCACCGGTTCGGCGCCGCGCCAAGCAGGCGCTGACGCTCTCCGAACGAGAGGAGATTTCTCGGTGGCTCAGCCTGCGCCGCTCGTTGCGGTCGATCGCGCGCCACTTGGGACGATCGACATCGACCGTCAGCCGCGAAGTCAGCCGCAACGGCGGAGCGGACCGCTACCGGGCCGCCGGGTCAGATCAGGCCGCTTGGGATCGGGCGCGACGTCCCAAGCTTTGCAAGCTGGCTTGCCACCCGTTCTTGAGGCGGACAGTATCGATCGGGCTGCGGCGACAATGGTCACCGGAACAAATAGCGGGCTGGCTCAAGCGCACATATCCGGGGGAGCCACAACATCAGGTGTCACACGAGACGATCTACCGCAGCCTGTTCATTCAAGCGCGCGGCGTGCTGAAAAAAGAACTGCTCGAGCACCTGAGAGCGAAACGCACGATCCGCCGCTCCAGACACGCCAGCCTGAAACGAAACGGACTCGGCCAGATCAAGGATACCGTATCCATCAGAGATCGGCCGGCGTCTGTTGAAGATCGTGCGGTCCCAGGCCACTGGGAGGGCGACCTGATTGGCGGATCGAGGAACAGCTATGTCGTAACCCTTGTCGAGCGCCATTCGCGCTACGTGATGCTGGTCAAGGTTGCGAACAAGGATACCGAAAGCGTCGTCTCGGCGCTTATCAAGCAATCGCAACGACTGCCCAGCGAACTTTATCGGTCCTTGACCTGGGACAGAGGCAAGGAACTCGCGGATCATCAGCGTCTGACATTGGCTACCAAGGTCGATGTCTACTTCTGTGACCCTCGCTGTCCCTGGCAGCGCGGGTCAAACGAAAACACCAACAGATTGCTGCGCCAGTATCTGCCGCGTGGCATCGATCTGTCCCTGTACAGCCAGGCCAAGCTCAGCGCGATCGCCAGGCAGCTCAATGAAAGGCCACGAAAGACCTTGCTCTTTCAAACCCCGGCTGAGAAGTTCGCAAAATGTGTTGCGGCGATCCGTTGAACCCGCCGGACAAAGCGGACATCAACCAGCCGACAATCCCCACCAAGTCCGTCGAAAGTGACCCTGAACGGACTTTCGGTCTGCATCAGCCGCCTTTTCCACCATGCCCGCCAGAGGGAACGATTAATGGTGAGCGCTCCTCCAATTCCCGAAGCCGTTGGATTTGCGCTCTAAGACTCTCCGGTTGTTCCGGCTCAAGCCTCAGCGACGCGCGCAGTTGCTGGCCAATCACTTTCATAATTGCTCGACTGTGTTTTTGGTCTATGTCAATGCTGTGGGGCATAGCGAAGTCTCCTTCGAGACCGAGGACAACGCCGGCCTCTCCCGCTGGCTTTCCGCCTGCGAGCACCGTTGCCCCTCCGATGGAACTGGAGAGCGCCAGCTTTTGGCTATCTTGCGCGAGCGCTTGTATCTGAGAACAGCGGGTCCTGTTTAGGACCTTTGGCTATCCGCGACATGCGCCGTGTAGTTGACGGCGAGCGACGCTCTCATGCATCCAAGTCGCGCCGAGGCATCCTGTTCCTGATCTCTTACCCTTACGGCGAAGATAGTGCCGGCTTGCT
>NZ_LGHM01000379.1 GCF_001908185.1 Bradyrhizobium sp. AS23.2 | reverse complement strand
AAGCATTAGGGGGGCGCCCGTAGATGGGGTAACGGGCTCCCTGAGGCCTTCAACCAAGCCGCGCTAGCTACGGCGCTGTTTGATGCGCGCGTCGCGCGGCTTGGTTGGAAGGCAAGCGGTCGTCCCTCACATTGATGGTGTAGCGGAGTCGAGGCCTAAGCCTCGCTCCAAGCATCGAGGAGAGACGACCATGGACCATTATGCCGGAATCGACGTGTCATTGGAATGCTCCAGCGTGTGCGTTGTCGATGCGAACGGCAAGATCGTGCGGGAGGCCAAGGTGGCCAGCGAGCCGGAGGCGCTGATCGGCTGGTTCCGTTCGCTCGGGTTCGATCTCGCCAGGATGGGGCTGGAGGCAGGGCCGCTCTCACAGTGGCTTTACGCGGCAATGAAGAAGGCCGGCCTTGCGGTCGAGCTTCTGGAGACGCGCCACGCAAGCGACGCCTTCAAGGCGATGCCGGTGAAGTCGGACCGCAACGACGCCCGCAACATCGCCCAGTTGATGCGGCTCGGCTGGTTCCGGCCGGTGCATTGCAAGTCGATGAGTGCACAGGAGATCCGCGCGATGCTGACGGCGCGCAAGCTGATCCAGGCCAAGCTTCAGGACATCGAGAACAGCTTGCGCGGAATCTTGCGCGGCTTCGGGTTGAAAGTCGGCAAGACGACGAAGCGCAGCTTTGCAACCCGGATCGGCGAGCTGGTCGCCGGCCATCCGGCCCTTGAGGCAATCGCCGCAGCAATGCTCGCGGCTCACATGGTTCTGCTGCGCGAGTTCAACGGCTTTGAGAAGCGGGTCCGGGCGATGTCCCTCTTGGATGCCAAGGCTCGGCTGTTGATGTCGACGCCGGCCGTGGGACCGATCATCTCGCTGACTTATGCCAGCGCCATCGATGATCCCACCCGCTTCACCTCGTCGAAGCGCGCGGGGCCGCTGTTCGGATTGACGCCGAAGAAGCACCAGTCAGGCGAGACCGACTACTCCGGCCGCATCAGCAAAAATGGCGACGCTTCCGTGCGCGAGGCGCTCTATGAGGCCGCCCACATCATCCTGACCAAGCCGATCAAGGGCTGTGCGCAGCTCAAGAGTTGGGCAATGCGGATCGCCAGGCGCGCCGGCATGAGCAAGGCCAAGGTGGCGTTGGCGCGCAAGCTCGCCGTGATCATGCTGCGCATGCTCAAGGACAACGTGCCATTCAACTCGGCGGCCAAGGCAATCGCCGCTGTGACTTAACAGAGGAGCGCACAGGCTTTCGGGCGGGCCACAACACCAGCCCTTCCGAAGCGGAGTCCCCTTCGCCGGGACGATGGATCAGGCCAGGCCGTCATCCGGGTTGTCGACGCATTCCCGATGCGATCACGCTTCCGTAGATTGGCCGACCTGCTCCTCTCCAGAACCCCATCAGGCGACGGCCACAGCGCCGATCCCGTACAGAAGCAGGTTCCCGGCGAGTGGATGACGCAAAAAGGGATTGACTAACTCAGGCCCGTTACAGAAGCCCGGATGGAGCGAAGAGGTTGGGCAAGATTCTTATCTGGAAGGAAGGTACGATTCGGCATGACGAATCGCACCTTCAAGACCGGCATGAGCCGGGCTCAGCCGAGCTTTCTGCCAGCGCGCGTGGAAGATTATGTGGCTGG
>NZ_LGHM01000378.1 GCF_001908185.1 Bradyrhizobium sp. AS23.2 | reverse complement strand
GATGGGTTTCGCTTCGAGGCTGGGCAAGTATCTGTTTTGCGCCCACCTTACACGGCGTATTCGAATGTTGGACGAATTTGGCCTCGGAGTGGCGGTGGGGCGGCCCGTAGCCGGGCGATGATGTCGGTGATGGCGCTCAGCAGCAAGAGTGCCAGATGCGGATGACGGCTGGCCAGATAAGCCATGAAGGTGTCGAGGCCGAGGATGCGGAGCACGCGGGAGAAGTTGTAGCAGAGTGCCATCAGGCTCCATTCGCCGCGCACCTTGTCGAAACCGCGGACGAGGAAGTGGCGGTAGCCGGCCCGGCATTTGAGTGTACCGAAGGGGTGTTCGGCGAGTTCGGCTCGGCGCCGCATCTGGGCATCGGCGTCCTTCATTCGTGCGCGATGCCGATCCAGCACCGCTTCATGTTCCCAGCGATGGACGGTGCGCGTCGGCGTCTTGGCGGACAGGCAGCGCGAGCGTAGCGCGCAGGCGTCGCAATCGGACTTGCGGCTGACATACCTGATCTCGATCCGATGACCGTTGGTCTTGCGTCCCTCCGTTGGGCACAGCTGCCTGCCGGCAGGACAGCGATAGACGTTCGCCTCCGCCTCGTAGGCAAACGCTTCATGGCTGATGCGATCTTGTGCTTCGAGCCGCGCGGTTCGCTTGGCCTGCGGAACGTAAGCCACGATCCCGGCCTCCTCGCAGGCCTTGAGCGTGTTGCCGTTGTAGTAGCCGGTGTCGGCGAGGGCCGTCAGCGTCTCGACGCCGAGTTCGTCCTTTGCAGCTTTGGCCATACTGTGAAGCTGGCCTGTATCATTGCCGTCATTGACGACATCGCTCGTCACAATCAGCTTGTGCTTGCCGTCGACGACGATCTGGACGTTGTAGCCCGCCACCACCTGACCGTTCTTCGACAACAATCGGGCATCTGCGTCGGTTCGCGACAACTGTGTCTGGCCGCTCTCCTCCAGTCGCGCCAGATCGGCCTGCAAGCTTGCGCGCTTGGCCATCAAGGCCGCCACCTTTTGCGCGACGTCCCCGCCGCCGTCGCCCCCGCCATCCCGC
>NZ_LGHM01000377.1 GCF_001908185.1 Bradyrhizobium sp. AS23.2 | reverse complement strand
AACTGCGATTGCAACAGCAGATGGATCTGTTCGGGAGCGGCCTGTTGAACAGCGCCGCCATCGGCGCGCCGGCGTGGTCGGAACTGCCGCCGGAAGCGCGGGCGGCGCTGACGAGCCTGATGACGCGGTTAATCCTCGACCATGCTGCGACGACAGCGACGCCGCGCGCGAAGGAGGTTGATCATGATCTCTGACAAGGTCAGGCCTCATCATTTGGAGCGCAAGGCGATTCTTTACGTGCGCCAATCCTCAGCTCATCAAGTATTGCACAATCGTGAAAGCAGCACGTTGCAGTACGCCATGCAGGACCGGCTGACGGCGCTCGGCTGGTCAGAGATCGAAGTGATCGATGATGATCTTGGTCGTTCGGCCGCCGGCGGGGTCCAACGCGCTGGCTTTGAGCGGATGGTGGCGGAGGTTTGCCTCGGTAAGGTAGGTGCGGTTTGCGCCCGCGAGGTCTCGCGCTTCGCTCGCAACAGCCGGGATTGGCAGCAACTCATCGAGATGTGCCGCGTGGTCGACACCGTTCTGGTCGATCAGGAGACCATCTATGCGCCAAGGCACGGCAACGACCGCCTGCTGCTCGGGCTCAAGGGGAGCCTCAACGAGTACGAGTTGGATCTGTTGCGTCAACGCTCGCTCTCGGCGCGCTACGAGAAGGCGCGCCGGCCTGGCGGCGACCGAATTACTCCGCCATCCACCGGATCATTGAGAACCCGGTCTACGGCGGCGCCTATGCCTATGGTAAGACGGCTGTGACGGCGGGATACACCGCCGCGGGCGTGAGCGGGAAGATCCGCCGCAAGAGGCGGAACGAATGGTTGACGCTGAAGCCCAATACCCACGACGGGTATGTGAGCTGGGAGAGGTTCGAGGCGATCCGCGCAATGGTCAGCAGCAACGTTCCCACTGGTCGACATCACGGTGCGCCCAAGCATGGAGACACGCTGCTGGCCGGTCTGATCCGGTGCAAGCGCTGTGGCCGCAAGCTTACAGTCCGGTACACAGGCATGAAGCACCATATCCCGCGCTACAGCTGCAGCCGCGCCTGGATGGACAATGGCGGCCCTCTCTGCATCGCCTTCGGAGGATTACGCGTCGATGATGCAATCGAGGACGCGCTGCTTGGCGTTGTCGGCCCAGGCGCGATCGCCGCTGCAACCGCTGCTGCCAAGGAAGCCGAAGAACGACAGGATCAGGTGCGTGCTGCTCTCAGTCGCGATCTGGAAGCGGCGCGCTATGCCGCAGACCGGGCCTTCCGGCAATACGATGCCGCCGACCCCGCGAACCGGCTGGTGGCGAGTGAACTTGAAGCGCGCTGGAACGGGGCGCTTGCTCACGCGGCGGAGGTCGAGGGCAAGATCGCCATGCATGATGCGGCGACGCCCGCACCCATTGCTGATCCAGCTTCGCTCGGCGTTCTCGCCTCGAACCTCAAAACGGTCTGGGATGCGCCGACGACGGATGCTCGCCTCAAGAAGCGCATCGTACGCACCCTCGTCCATGAGGTCGTGGCTGATATCGACGACGCGGCGTCCGAGATCGTTCTCATCGTCCACTGGATGGGTGGTGCTCATAGCGAGCTGCGCTTGCCCAAGCGTCGGCGCGGACAGCGCAACAGCACTTCTGCTGATATTATCCAAGCCGTGCGTCAACTGGTGCTGATTGCCAGCGACGATCTGATTGCTGGCATCCTCAACCGCAACGGCCTCAAGACGGGCCACGGCAATCGCTGGACCCGCGAGCGCGTCACATCGCTGCGCTCCTATCACCACATCCCGGTGTTCAAGCCAGCCAATGACGGGATCAAACCCTGGCTCAACCTTGGCAAGGCCGCAAAGCTCCTGAAGATCGCACCCAAGACGCTCCGACTGGCCGCTGAAGCCGGCGAGATCGAAGCCTTCCATCCGCTATCGGACGGCCCGTGGATCTTCGCCCGCGCCTCGCTGATAACAACTGCTGCTCAATCTATCGCCGAACGAGCGCGACAGAACCCAAGACACCCCGCGGGATCGCATCCCAATCAGCAAAGTCTCTTCTCTTCAACAACATAGACAGATGGGTGTTCTGATGCGCAGTTGTAGTAATCCTTGTATGACAGCAGGACGTGGCGCAGATGGCGTTCGCCGAAGACTACGACATGATCAATGCATTCCCTTCGGATTGAACCGATCAACCGTTCTGCGTAGCCGTTTTGCCAGGGTGAGCGGAACGACGTCGGGCGGTCTCGAATGCCGATCGACCGCACCCGGCGGACAAAAATCTCGCCATAAGCTCGATCGCGGTCCCTGATTAAGTAACGAGGGATTTGCTCCCAGCCACAGGTTTCCGTGAGCTGATTGGCGAGCCATTCGGCCGTCGGGTGCGCGGTCACTCCAAGACACAGGATCTGCCGCCGGCCATGGTCTATGATTAGCAAGCCATAGAGTAGTCGGAACGAGATTGTCGGCACGACGAAGAGGTCCATTGCGACAATGCCATCCGCATGGTTGCGAAGGAACGTCTTCCATCCCTGCGCGGGAGGGCTCCTCCTCCGCGCCCTCCGCGCCATATACTTGTACTTGTACTTGTACTTGTACTTGTACTTGTACTTGGCGACGCTGGTCTGGCCGATCTCGATGCCGAGCTTGAGAAGCTCTCCGTGGATTCTCGGCGCTCCCCACAACGGGTTGGCGATGCTCATCTCGCGGATCAGCCGGCGAATCTCCAACAGTACAGTTGGTCGGCCGCAGCGGTTCCGCGATTTCCAGCGCCAATACGACCTGAAACCGGCACGGTGCCAACGGATGACGGTATCGGGCTTCACAATCGTCAGCGCCTTGATGGTATTAGGCACCAAACGGTACAGCCCAACAAAGATCAGGCGATCCATGCCACTGAAGGCCACTCTCTTCGGCACATGCCGTCGCTGCATGTTAAGTTGATGACGAAGGATCAGGATCTCAGCTTCCAACGAGACCCGCGACCGGAACAATAAGACCAGCACCGACCAGACCAGGCTGCAAGCTTCTCTCATGAGACAGAA
>NZ_LGHM01000376.1 GCF_001908185.1 Bradyrhizobium sp. AS23.2 | reverse complement strand
CTGCGAGGTTGGGCAAGATTCTTATCTGGAAGGAAGGTACGATTCGGCATGACGAATCGCACCTTCAAGACCGGCATGAGCCGGGCTCAGCCGAGCTTTCTGCCAGCGCGCGTGGAAGATTATGTGGCTGGCGACAATCCGGTTCGAGTGATCGAGGCTTTCGTTGCGGCGCTTGATCTTTGGAAGCTTGGCTTTCGTCATGTCGGATCGAGCGGCGGGGCTGGACAGCCGCCTTACGACCCGGCCGACCTGCTGAAGCTTTATCTTTATGGCTACCTCAACCGGATCCGGTCGTCGCGCAGCCTGGAGCGCGAGGTTGGTCGCAATCTCGAGCTGATCTGGCTGATGAAGCATCTGGTGCCGGGCTATCGCACCATTGCCAAGTTCCGCCAGGAGAACTGGAAGGCGCTCAAGGCGGTGAACCGGGAGTTTGTGCTGATGCTGCGCGAACTCGGTCTGGTGGGCGGCGAGGTTGTGGCGATCGACGGCGCGTTTTTTGATGGCAACGCCAGCAAGGCGAGCATCAAGACGCAGCGCAAGCTCGCCAAGCGGCTGGCGGAGATCGATCAGGAGATAGAAGCCTATGGTGCCGCGCTCGAGGCCAACGACAGCGCCGAGGCAGAACGTCCGCCTGCGGGGCGGGATGGCGGGGGCGACGGCGGCGG
>NZ_LGHM01000375.1 GCF_001908185.1 Bradyrhizobium sp. AS23.2 | reverse complement strand
CATACTGTTCGTCGTCAGATGATTTGAGACTGATTAGGCGGGCTGCGAAGGGAGGCTCTGGCTCATCAGGGGTTAGAGTTTAAGCGGCCTGCAGTCGATGCTGCAAGCGACGATTTGCGATGGTGTCGTGCTTGATGCGCTGACGTTCGGCCAGGATTGTCTCGGCTCTGCCAAAGTAGACGTCGGCGGGCGTGAGGTTGTCGATGCTCTCATGGAAGCGGGCGTGATTGTAGTGCTCGACAAAGGCGCCGATCTGCCGTTCGAGGTCGCCGGGTAGATAATAGTTGTCGAGCAGGATGCGGTTCTTCAGCGTCTGATGCCAGCGCTCGATCTTGCCTTGGGTCTGGGGATGATACGGAGCCCCGCGCCCATGTTGCATGTCTTTGCCCTTGAGCCACGTGGCCAGATCATCCGCGACGTAACTCGATCCGTTGTCGCTCAGAAGCCGCGGGCGCTGCGCGACGGTGATGTGGTCGAGGCCGGAAGCTGCGAGCGCCTGGTCGAGCGTAGCCGTGACGTCGGAGGCGCACATCGTCGGCCCCAATCTCCAGGCCACAATGTCGCGCGAGACGTCGTCGAGCACGGTCGACAGATAGTACCAACCCCAGCCGGTGATCTTGAGGTAGGTGAAGTCGGTCTGCCAAAGCTGATTGATGGCGGTGGTCTTGTCCTTGAACTCGTCCGCGGCCTTGATCACCACATAGGCCGGACTGGTGATCAGGTCATGCGCCTTCAGCAGCCGATAGACTGACGCTTCCGAGACGAAGTCCTTCCGCTCGTCGGTGAACCGCACGGCCAGTTCGCGCGGAGACAGCTCCGGCAGCTCCAGCGCCAGGTCGACGATCTGGCCGCGAACGTCGTCGGGAAGGCGGTTCCAGACCCGATCCGGCCTCGATCGACGATCGGCCAGTGCCTCAACACCGCCCTCGCGATAACGATCGCACCAGCGATAGAACGTGGCTCGTGGGATGCCGAGCTTGTCCAAGGTGCGCCCGGCCGGCAGGTGCGACCGCTCGACCAACCGGATAATCTCGGCCTTCTCGGAGGCCGGGTACCTCATGCCTCGTCCTCCCCATCTCTTACCCGACAGGTGAATGCGAAGCATTCACCGAGAGGGCCCGTTCATGCTTTTTTTGAGCAGGCGGTTCTCCAGGGTGAGGTCGGCCACCACTTCCTTCAACGCCGCGGCCTCCCGACGAAGGTCCTTGACCTCGCCGGAGGTCGCAGCCCGTGCCGTGTCGCCGGCTAGGCGGCGCTTGCCGGCCTCCAGGAACTCCTTGGACCAGCCGTAAGACATCGAGGCGGCGATGCCTTCGCGGCGGCATAGCTCGCAGATGTTCTCCTCGCCGCGCAGCCCCTCCAGCACGATACGGATCTTCTCTTCGGCCGAGTAGTGCCGGCGCGTTTGGCGCCGGATATCCTTCACGACTCGTTCTGCCGGCGCTTTGCCCGGTCCGGATTTCTGCTTCATCTTCGCTCCTTGCGGCTACGATGAACCAGAAATCCTCCCTTCGTGAAGTCCCTCAATTTGTCTCAAGGGCTCTGACGGCGAACATGGACATCAACATTCCGAAA
>NZ_LGHM01000374.1 GCF_001908185.1 Bradyrhizobium sp. AS23.2 | reverse complement strand
TTTTAAGGATGTGTCGCTAGAGCATGTTGTCTTTTAGCGGAATCTGGATTCCCAGATGGGGCAATTTCTGATTCAAACTCCATGCTGGCGAACGGAGGCCAGCATGGATGACGCGACCGTTTTCGGAAGACATTCGCGAGCGCGCTCTGGCACGGGCTGATGCCGGCGAAACTGTCCGTTCGATTGCCGAAGCGCTGCAGATTAGCCCCTCCTGTGTGACGAAGTGGAAGAACCTCAGGCGAGAAACAGGAGGTCTATCGCCCGGCAAGATCGGTGGTCACAAGAAGCCGGTCCTGTCCGGCGCCCATGCCGATTGGCTACGCGAGCGCATTCGCTCGGGCCCGTTCACCTTGCGCAAGCTGGCAAGGGAACTGGCGGCCCGCGGGATCAAGACAGACGTGCGGGCTGTGTGGACTTTTGTGCACGCCGAGGGGCTGAGCTTCAAAAAAAACCGTTCGGCCGGCCGAGCAGGATCGGCACGCCGTCGTCCGTAAACGGATCCGTTGGAAGGCCCATCAGGGCAGGATTGACGCCTCGCGCCTCGTCTTTATCGACGAGACCTGGATCAAAACCAACATGACGCCGCTGCGCGGCTGGGGAACAAAGGGACAGCGTCTTGAAGCGTCTGCTCCTTTTGGTCATTGGAAGACCATGACCTTCATCGCAGCGCTGCGTCACGACCGGATCAGCGCGCCTTGGGTCATCGACGGCCCCATCAACGGCGAGCTCTTCACGCTCTATGTCGAGAAGGTGCTGGCACCAACCCTGGCAGAGGGCGAGGTCGTCATTCTCGACAACCTCGGTAGCCACAAGGGCAAGGCCGCCCGCAATGCCATCCGCGCCAGGGGCGCGCATCTGCTCTTCCTGCCGCCCTACAGCCCCGACCTCAATCCGATCGAACAGGTCTTCGCCAAGCTCAAACACCTGATGCGCGCCGCGGAGACACGCGATGTCGAGGCAACTTGGCGCAAGGTCGGTGAACTCCTCGACGTCTTCTCCAAGGAAGAGTGCGCCAACTATCTCAAAAACTCAGGCTATGTTTCCGTATAAACACAGCACGCTCTAGCGCACGGTGACCGGCGCGGGCAGCGGCGGCACCACTGTCGGCTGCGTGCCCGGGACCGGACCGGCCTGCGCGGCCAT
>NZ_LGHM01000373.1 GCF_001908185.1 Bradyrhizobium sp. AS23.2 | reverse complement strand
GCAGCACACCATGCCAAAGTAACTTGACCAGATCGCCACAGCTCGTTTCATTGTACGTCCCTTTGTCAGATCCCAGGCAGGCGGATCAATCTATCGTACTGATAATCAATGTAGTTTTTCGGCCGACGTTCGATCACGCGCTGCACCGCTATGCGTACTGCTTCCGACGTCAGCGCGTCGACAGGGACCAACCATTGCGAGCCCTTGATTGCCTGGGTTGCCGGCAAGATGCCCTTCAGCACCAAGCTCTTTGCTGATCCGACGCAAACTCCAAAGTGTGCCGCAGCCTTCGCAAGGCTGATCATTTTGCCGTCGGATGATGCGGGATCGTATTCCGGCAAGCCCAGGCGTTCGCGCATTTCCCGCACGCGAACAGTCGTCCAGGTCTCGCCGTCGCCGGTCTTACAGCGCATCCGATTGAGCGACACGGCGAGCTCTCGATCAGGCCAACGACCAGCGAGTTTACGAAGTGCGTCAACGGCAGTGGGGGCCATATCGCCCGGATATCGACCCGTCTTAACGCGAGCAACCCGAACCTCCGTGTGCCGGCCGCCGGTCCAGTGGACAAGCAGAACCGCTTCATTGGTGTTTTCGTCGAGATCGCAAACAATCTCTCGGACCACGATGTGAACTAGCCGTTGCTTGGTGCGCGTGTCCGTGGACGGTGCATTCCAGACCCGCGGCAGATCGTGCGCAAGTTGCAGAAGCAGGGCGCGGTCGATCTTGGGGGTTTCCGCTGATGCGGCGCGCTGCTCCTTGATCCGACCTTCAAGCTCGGCAACCCGCTCCAATGCGCCATTCCAGCGTGCCTCGAGTTCGCGGGCAACGTGACGCTTCCCCGGATCCACAAGTTCGTATCGGCGTGCGGCAAGGGACGCTTCGTAGCTTGCAACTTCAAGCTCCCGTTCGACGGCGGCGATGATCTCTTGTCTCGAGCGCTCAATCTGGTCGGACGCCAATATCGCTGCTTCAACAGCCCGATCGGAGACCGCCTCAAGGATTTGCAGCGCGACCGCACGATCGACGCGCACTCCGCCGATGCCGATACATAGGCCTGCCCCGACATGGGCGTCATCGCCGCGGCATTGATAGCGATGGGCATTCCCCTTGGCCTGGCCATAGAACACACGCATCATTCGCCCGCAACGTCCGCACCGCATCAAGCCGGTCAGGAGTGCGCGTCCCCCGCGCGCCGATTTACGCGAGCAATTCTTTTTCATGTGCGCGTTTTCCAGCAGCAGCCTCTGATTGTCTTCATACTCCTGCCAGCCAATATAACCGGGATGATTGTCGCGCAGGAGAACATTCCATTCTTCCCGCGGCTTCTTGAACCCGCTGACCTTGCGGGCGCGACCGTCCACGATCCGTGTCTTCTGGGCGATTCGGCCAAACGCATAGGCGCCAGCATAGAGCGGATTGTGCAGGATCTGCATCACCGTGTGATAGGCTGGCGCCTTCCAGCTGAGCTTGTAGATTTGAACGTTCCTCAGGACCACAGGCATTTTGATGTCGGCGGCACGCAGCCAAAGAAAGACCTGCCGGGCGCTGCCGAGCTCGCGGAACTTCGTGAAGACGAGTCGCACAACTCCCGCCACATGTTCGTCGGGATCGATTTCGATCTTGCCAAGCTCATTCCAACAAAATCCGGGTGGAAGCATGAAGCGGTACTCGCCGCGCTGGGCCTTGGAGTCTCGAGCGGCGATTCCCCGTTGGCGAAGCAGACTCAGCTCATACTCCGACATCGTCCCCTTCAGTCCGAGCAGCAGGCGGTCGTTGACAAGCCGCGGATCATAGGCGCCGTCGGGATCGATGACCAACGCGCCAGCAAGCGCGCAGAGGTCGATCAGGTGATGCCAGTCGCGTCCATTGCGCGCCAGCCGCGACGCCTCGATGCAATAGACAGCACCGACATCGCCCGAACATACCATCGCCACAAGCCGTTCAAATCCAGGCCGCTGCGTGCTGCCGGAACCGGAGCGACCTAAATCATCGTCAATTACCGTCACCGACCTAAACCCCGCGGCTTCCGCAGCCTGTGCCAGGTCATATTGCCGCCGCTGGCTTTCGAGATTCCCCATGACTTGCGACATTGTCGATTGGCGAACATAGACGACGGCAGCGCGGCTGAGGTGATCAGGCGTGATCTTGATGCTCATGATCACCTCCCGGCATCTGAATGGGCTCGACGCCTGCCGCCTCCAGCAGGAGATCGGCGAGCGCCTGGATCAGGCCTTTGGGATTGGCGCCCAGCGGGTTCTGGGGAATCCGACGCCCCAGATCCAGACCCAATTGAACCGGCTCGCGATATTGGTTTTTTCTCCGCACGTCCTTTCTCCCTCTTCATTGAAGGACGGGATCGTGCGCCCGACGCCTGAGTCGTGCCGAGAAGCCTCAGGACAGCTGCAAATTCGTTGAGCCCCTCAATACTGACCTGCGGCGATCCAAGCGCCATGCCGGCACAGTAGCTTTCGTCGAACATCCAACTGGGAACCTCGCGGCTAAACCCACGCCGCTCTTCTGTGTAGATGCACTTCAAATCCTTGCCGCGTCGGAACGGTGCGACTTGAAGCGTCCGTCCAAAAAGCGGATGCCACGGATATGCAATTGTCGCGCTTCGAAGACTGTATGCAGAATGTCGCGTGTTGGGCCCGCTTGGCCCGGAACACATAGACAGCTCCCGAGAATGGATCAGCCCCCATGCTCTCGCGCACCAGGGTCGCAAGCCCCTCCATTCCCTTGCGGAAGTCTACCGGTTTGGTCGCCACCATCACCCGGACCGCACCCGACGGACCGATCACCGGCTCGCCTTCAGCGCCTGGACGATCGACGCAATCATCCTTGGGTCCGCACCACGACCGGCCCGGATCGTGATGCCGTCAACTTCGATCTCGATGACCCCGAAATCTGCCTTTGCCTTGCGCACCGCTTTGCGCTCAGGGCTAAGAGCGGGCGCCGGCACCACGGCATCCACCACTGCCGGCACAAACTGTACTTCTTCTGCTTCGGAATGACCGCCCGCCGCTTCTCGCAACTGACGTCGCCAGCCAAACAACTGTTGCGGCGACAATCCATGCCGTCGCGCTACCGAGCAAACCGAGTCGCCGCTCGCCACAATCTCCGCAACAATCCGCGCCTTGTCCTCGTCGCTCCACTTCCGCCGACGGCCGGCTCCGGTGAAGACCTCAAGCCGCCGAACCGGCTCCGTGATAGCACTATGCACTGTGTCCATTCTAAGCCTAACGGTTCAAACAAACCGCAGACTCGCAGATCGCCCCATCATCCGGTAGGTGGCCGCTGAACAGCGCTTACCGTAGGGGCACTAGCCTGTTT
>NZ_LGHM01000372.1 GCF_001908185.1 Bradyrhizobium sp. AS23.2 | reverse complement strand
AAGTCTCCATGGCACCACGTATGCGCCAGGAACCCGGACAGCTGATGGCGTTCGATCCTTCAACGCCAGATCGAGAACCGCAGAAAGCGCGGCAAGCGCATCGATGCTAACAAACGGATGAGCTGTCAAAAGCTCGGCGTCAGGGCATGCCGTCCGGTCGAACATCCATGCTGGAACTTCCAGCCAACGATCTGTTTGCGCCCCGTCCAGGGTGCAGCGAAAAACGACATCATCGGCCTTGTCGACGGTCCCATGAACGCAAACTCGACGACCAAACCAAGGATGATGCCGGTAAAGAACCTCGCGGAAAACGGTCCTGTGGGCGTTCTCAAACGTTGTTGTACAACGCCACGCGAACTCATTTGTCATTGAAAAAGGATGCCCCGGTCCCTCGTGGCGTTGAGTGGGCCGGGAATATCGTCTGCCGCCCGATCCTGGGTGGACTGCACCATCAATATGGCCGGATGTGATTTACGGTAGGCACAGCCGGACATCGGAATAGTCGATGGGCAGTTCGAGTACTTGACCGTGGGTGGCGTCACGTTACCGCTGCCGTTCACCACACGGATGACGGTCGTGCGCCATTTCGAATGGTAATCTGTTCCTGCACTCACCGATCAAATTTGATGAGGCGCTGGCAAGCGAGCTGCAAGGGATGGGGACAATCCGACATCTCGTGTCACCCAACCAGTTTCACTATGCTCATATCGGGGAGTGGTCGAAAGCCTTTCCCGATGCGATCCCATGGGCTTCACCGCGTGTACGCCAAAGAGCGCGCGCTCGGCACATCGACGTCACGTTTGCGCGAGACCTCGACTTCAATTCGCCAGAAGAATGGCGGCAAGAGATCGACCAGACGCTATTTCCGGGTGGGTACTTCAAAGAGTTCATTTTCTTTCACCAGAAATCGAAGACGCTGGTTCTCACGGACACGATTATCAACATCGAGTTGGATAAGATGCCCGAGCCCTGGCGCACGGCGACAAAGCTCAGCGGGATGTACCATCCACGCGGGCAAATATTCTTTGGCATGCGGCTGCCGCTATTGCTGCAGCAGCGAAAGGCTAAAGCAGCATTCGCAAAAATCCACTCTTGGCGACCGGAGCGCATTGTGCTCAGCCATGGCCGGTGTTTCGAGGCTCATGGCAACGAAGTCATCAGGAGGATATTTGGAGGGCCGGCACCTTGACAGTGCTCACTCGGCCGCGCCGAGAGCCAAATTGCCGCCTTTGGCCCTTCGCGACCGATCTAGCGCGCCTCGGAGACAGAGCCGACTTGATTTGCTCGCCGCGAGTTTGTGATCTAGCCGGACACTCCTAAAGCGACAGGCTAGTTCGAGCATGGAACCGACATAAGACCTATGTTTATTACGCCGGCGTGTGCGGTGGATCTAGGGTCATGTGTGGCACCACTTCGCTTCCTCTGAAATGGTAAAGTAGCGGATGCCAATCTCGGCTTTCCTCAAGGCAGACTTGTTCGTGGTCGCCGCGGCCGCCGCATTGTTCGCAGCAGCCGGCACGGTCGCCATCCCGGGCTTTTGGGTCTATCTCGCAATCTTCGCCGTCGTCATGATCGTTTCGTTCGCGGCGCTCGATCCGGACCTCTTGCGCGAACGCATGCAGCCGGACGGCAAGAAGCCGCCGCTGGCGTTGAAGGTCTTCTCGCTGGTTCTGTTCATGCATTGGATCGTTGCCGGGCTCGATCGTGGCCGTTTCCATAGGAGCGATGACGTCCCCGGCTGGCTGCAAGGCATTTGCCTGTTCACGGTCGGGTCCGGTTACGCCCTGGCACTATGGGCTATGCACGTGAACCGGTTTTTCTCGTCAGTCATTCGCATCCAAACCGACCGCGGCCAGCACGTCGTCACCACGGGACCCTACGCCTTCGTCCGCCATCCCGGATACACCGCAGGGATTCTGATTATAGCGGCAAGCGGACCC
>NZ_LGHM01000099.1 GCF_001908185.1 Bradyrhizobium sp. AS23.2 | reverse complement strand
GCGGCTTTGCGGCCTGCGGCGGCGTGGCGGTCTGCCTGGCGACGGCGCCGGTGACGGAATCGAGCCCTTGCTCCAGCACGGTGACGCGCGAATAGAGCCGGTCGCGATCGGTGTTCAGTGTCTCGATGGCGGAAGCGAGCCGGCGGGCCTCGTTCTGGCTCTCCTTCGTCAGCATCTGGAGCCGGTCGGCCTGGCGCGACAGATCGGCCGAGGCGACCTGGTCGCGGCGCCAGCCGAGCTGGGCCTGGTTGGCCATCACGGCCACCACGACGGCGCCGACGGCGGCCACGCCCCACGAGCCCAGCCGCCACATCAGGCGGCGGCCGGACGCGTTTTCCTCGGCCAAAAGTCCGGAGAACAGCCCGCCGGTCTCCTTGGCGCCGAAGGCATCCGCCAGTGGGTCGGAATCCTTTGCCATGAACGTTTAGTGCCCAGCCCCCTGGACCGCTTCCCCGAATCAATCAGGGAACATTAACAGGAAATGCGGGCCGCACTTGAATTCCGGGCGTTTGCGGGGGTAGCAAGGCGGCAAGCTCACGAGGGCGGCCTGCCGCCTGCCGCGCAATCGATTCGGCCGTACAGGATATTGATGACCGCCCGCTCAAGCCTCACGATCGTGCTCGCCGCCGGCGAAGGCACGCGCATGCGATCGAGCCTGCCGAAAGTGCTGCATCCCGTCGCAAGCCAGACGCTGCTCGCCCACGTGCTTGCGGCCGCGCCGAAGGGAGCCGGCACCTCGCTCGCCGTCGTGATCGGCCCTGACCATCAGGCGGTCGCGGATGAGGCCAGGCGCATCCGCCCCGACGCGCTCACCTTCGTGCAGGCGGAACGGCTCGGCACCGCGCATGCGGTGCTGGCGGCGCGCGAGGCAATCGCGCGCGGCGCGGACGATCTCCTGATCGCATTCGGCGACACGCCGCTGATTTCGGCCGAGACCTTTGCCCGGCTGCGCGCGCCGCTCGCGAAGGGCGCCGCGATCGCCGCGCTCGGTTTTCGCGCCGCCGATCCTACCGGCTACGGCCGCTTCATCGTCGAGGGCGAGCGCCTGGTCGCGATCCGCGAGCAGGCCGACGCCAGCGAGGCGGAGCGCAAGATCGATCTGTGCAACGCCGGCGTGATGGCGATCGACGGGCGCCGCGCGCTCGAAATTCTCGGGCAAATCGGCAATGCCAATTCCAAGGGTGAATATTATCTGACGGACGCAGTCCACATCGTCCGCGAAAAGGGATGGGAGTCCGTGGTGATCGAGACGAGCGAGGACGAGGTGCGCGGCATCAACACCAAGGCGCAACTCGCGGAGGCCGAAGCCGTGATGCAGACGCGTTTGCGCAAGGCGGCGATGGAAGCCGGCGTCACGCTGATCGCACCTGAGACCGTTTATCTCGCGGCCGACACCGTGTTCGGCAAGGATGTCACCATCGAGCCCTTCGTCGTGATCGGACCCGGCGTGTCGATCGCCGACGGCGCCGTGATCCATTCCTTTTCGCACATCGTGCAGACCACGCTCGGCAGGAACGTCTCGATCGGCCCCTATGCGCGGCTGCGTCCCGGCACCTCGCTCGGCGACGGCGCGCGCATCGGCAATTTCGTGGAGACCAAGGCGGCGACGCTGGAGGCCGGCGTCAAGGTCAACCATCTCTCCTACATCGGCGATGCCACCGTCGGCGCCAATTCCAACATCGGCGCCGGCACCATCACCTGCAACTACGACGGCTTCAAGAAGCACAAGACGGTGATCGGGCAGGGCGCCTTCGTCGGCACCAACTCCTCGCTGGTCGCGCCGGTGAAGATCGGCAACGGCGCCTATATCGGCTCGGGTTCGGTGATCACGCGCGACGTGCCCGACGACGCGATGGCGCTGGAGCGCAACCAGCAGACCATCCGCGAAGGCGGCGCTACACGCTATCGCGAGATGAAGACGGGCGGCGGCAAGAAGCCGGAGAAATAAGCGGCGCTACTTGTCGTCGGTTTCCGTGGAGCGCGGCTTGTCCAGCGTGACCGCCAATCCCGACGGATGGATTACGCCGACTGGAATTCCTTGCCGCGCCAGAATTGGCGGTGCAAATCGTTGATCGGTCGAGCGGCATGTGTATGTTCGCTCCCATTAGGAACATTGGTTGCCCTGACACTTCATGAATTTTGCAGGGGAAATAGAATGCGTTTTCGTTTGATTGTTTGCGCGATGGGCCTGCTTGTCGCGAGTACCGCCAACGCGTCAGCGTTCTCGCTGTCATTCAAATGGTGCGGCTTGAGCTCTCCAGTCTTCTCGATAAGTGGCGTTCCAAAGGGCACGACCACGCTTGTATTCCGCATGGTCGATCTCCAGAAAACAGACTACAATCATGGTGGAGGGACCGTCGTCTACAAGGGACAAAGCTCGGTCGTCTGTGGCGCTCTCGGTCAATCCAACTACTCGCCGCCCAGCCCTCCGCCAGGGGGGCACGACTATCAGTGGACGGTGACCGCAGTGGGCAGCGGCGGAAATCTCGGCTCAGCTTCTGCCACCAGGCATTTCCCGTAAGGGAACGCCGGGCCAATGCCTCTGTGCCGTGCTGAGGGCCGCCTGCACGTCACGGAGGCGATCGCCAGAAGTCGACGTGTTGTAAGCAGCGGACCTCCACTGTCTTGGCGCGATGAGGCATCGTCGGCCGGCGCTATTCGTCGTCGGAGAATTCCGAGAAGATCGCGCGTGTCAGACGCCAGCCGCGCGGCTTGGCGCGTTTCGCCGGCTCGCCGGCCTGGTGCTTCACGAAGACAGGCTTGCTTTCCTTGCCGCGCTGAGGCGGCGGCCAATGCGCAAGGCGCGTGCCCGTGGTCTCGCTGGCGCGCACAGACATCGATGACAGACCTTTGCGGTCGGACGAGCTCTTCATGACCTTACACTCCTGAACGGGAATGGTTGGTCAAACCAGTTGACAACAAGTTAATTCGCGCGGTTTAAGGCCGGCCAATTCGACGCAGTCGAGGCCTGGTGCGAACTGGTGCTGTCTCAATCAGCAATAATTATTGAGTACCTGGTTCCTTGGGAACTTCGCTAAAAGCCGAGCGTGTCGTTTAGGCGATTTTTCGACGATTTGGGGGAGAGTGGTCCGTATGTGCGGGATTGTCGGCATTCTCGGGCGCGAACCGGTTGCAGAGCAATTGGTGGATTCGCTCAAACGTCTTGAATATCGCGGCTACGATTCCGCGGGCGTTGCCACGCTCGAAGGCAACCATATCGAGCGCCGCCGCGCCGAGGGCAAGCTGAAGAATTTGGAGAGCCGGCTGCGCGACAAGCCGCTCGGCGGCACGACCGGCATCGGCCACACCCGCTGGGCCACCCACGGCAAGCCGACCGAGAACAACGCCCATCCGCATGCGACCGAGCGCGTCGCCGTGGTCCACAACGGCATCATCGAGAATTTCCGCGAGCTGCGCGAGGAGCTCGAGGCGAAGGGCACGGTGTTCGGCACCGAGACCGACACCGAGATCGTGCTGCATCTCGTCGACGACCTGCTCGCGCGCGGCAACAAGCCTGTCGAGGCGGTGAAGCTGACGCTGGCCCGCTTACGCGGCGCCTTCGCGCTCGGCTTCATCTTCGCCGGCGAGGATGACCTGATGATCGGCGCCCGCAACGGTCCGCCGCTCGCGATCGGCCATGGCGACGGCGAGATGTATCTCGGCTCCGACGCCATCGCGCTTGGGCCGTTCACCGACACGATCAGCTATCTCGAGGATGGCGACTGGGTCATTCTGACTCGCAAGAGCGCTGCGATCTTCGACAAGGATGGCCACGCCGTCCACCGCGACAAGATCAAGCACGCGGCCTCGACCTCGCTGGTCGACAAGGCCAACTACCGCCACTTCATGGCCAAGGAAATCCACGAGCAGCCCGAGGTTGTCGGCCACACGCTGGCGCGCTATGTCGACATGGCGACCGAACGTGTCTTGCTGCCGGTGAAGCTGCCGTTCGACTTCAAGGATATAGGGCGCATCAACATCACGGCGTGCGGCACCGCGAGCTATGCCGGCTTCGTCGCAAAATACTGGTTCGAGCGTTTTGCGCGCGTGCCGGTCGAGGTCGATGTCGCCTCCGAGTTCCGCTACCGTGAGGCGCCCTTGCGCAAGGGCGATCTTGCGATCTTCATCTCGCAGTCGGGCGAGACCGCCGACACGCTGGCCGCTCTGCGCTATGCCAAGGCCGAGGGCGTGCACACGGTTGCCGTCGTCAACGTGCCGACCTCCACGATCGCGCGCGAGAGCGAGACCGTGCTCCAGACGTTGGCTGGCCCCGAGATCGGCGTCGCCTCGACCAAGGCCTTCACCTGCCAGCTCATGGTGCTGGCAAATCTCGCGATCGCAGCCGGCAAGGCCCGCGGTGAATTGTCCGACGAGGACGAGACCAAGCTGGTCCATGGCCTCGTCGAGGTCCCGCGTTTGATGTCGGATGCGCTCACCACCGAGCTGCAGATCGAGCGTCTGGCGCGCGAGATCGCGAAGTCGCGCGACGTGCTCTATCTCGGCCGCGGCACCAGCTTCCCGCTCGCGCTCGAGGGCGCGCTGAAGCTGAAGGAGATCTCCTACATCCACGCCGAAGGCTATGCCGCCGGCGAGCTCAAGCACGGGCCGATCGCGCTGATCGACGAGACCATGCCGGTCGTCGTCATCGCGCCCTACGACCGCGTGTTCGAGAAGACCGTCTCGAACATGCAGGAGGTCGCCGCCCGCGGCGGCAACATCATCCTGATGACGGACGCCAAGGGCGCGGAACAGGCTACGGTCGATTCGCTCGTCACCATCGTGATGCCTGACATGGCGGCGGCCTTCACGCCGATGGTCTATGCCGTCCCCGTGCAATTGCTGGCCTATCACACGGCTGTCGTGATGGGCACCGATGTCGACCAGCCGCGCAATCTCGCAAAGTCCGTGACCGTGGAATAGGCAGAAGGGATCAGGCCCAAAGGGATTAAGTCGCCCGCCGCTTCGTGGTCTTCCAAAACCTGCTAGAAGGCCCTAGCTTGATTTGAGCGACCGACCTGGAACCCGAATGACCACCCGCGACGACGCGCCAGCGCCCCTTGATCCCGCGCCGGAACCGCATACCGGCCTAATGGGCCGCTTCCGCAATTATTTCCTGACCGGCCTCGTCGTGACGGGGCCGATCGCGATCACCCTGTATCTGGTCTGGTGGTTCGTCACCTGGGTCGATGGCGTGGTGCGGCCATTCGTGCCGCTGGCCTATCGGCCCGAAACCTACTTGCCATACGGCGTTCCCGGCTGGGGACTCATTGTCGCATTTTTCTCGCTGACACTGGTCGGCTTCCTCGCCGCCAACTTGATCGGCCGGACGCTGGTCGACGTCGGCGAGACCTTCCTCGGCCGGATCCCGGCCGTTCGCGCCATCTACCGCGGCCTGAAGCAGGTGTTCGAGACGCTGTTCTCGGGCAAGGGCTCGAGCTTCCGGAAAGTCGGCCTGGTTGAGTTTCCCTCGCCGGGCATGTGGTCGATCGTGTTGATCTCCCAGGCACCGAGCGAGGACATCGCCCGCAGCCTGCCGGGGCAGGAGGAGCATGTCTCGGTGTTCCTGCCGTGCTCGCCGAACCCGACCACCGGCTTCTTCTTCTACGTGCCCAAGAGCAAGATCATCGAGGTTGACCTCAGCGCCGAGGATGCCGCGACGCTGATCATGTCGGCCGGCGTGGTGCAGCCGGGCTCAGCGCCTGACCCGAAGAAGGCCGCGGCGCTCGCGGGCATGGCAAATGCCGCGCGAATCGCCAATGCCTCCTCGCTCAAGCCCGAGCCTGCGAAGGTGGAGTAGGGCCATTCCCGCGCGGGGTGGCCGTATTCACGCGGGCGTTCGCATCTTCTGCTATCATTCCGGTCGCAGGCCTGGCGCGGCGCGCCGACGTCGAACTGGAGTGCACAATGTCCAAGACCATTGCGATCCTTGCGCCCGGCGCCATGGGCAGCGCTGTGGCCCGCCGCCTCAGTGAGAACGGCGCGCGCGTGCTGACGTCGTTGAAGGGACGGAGCGAAGCGACGCTGAAGCGTGCCGCCGATGCCGGCATGGTTGGCGCCGAGGACGACGCGATCGCGGAGGCCGACATCATCCTCTCGATCGTGCCGCCGGGCGAGGCCATTGCACTTGCTGAACGCCTGGCGGCGCTGATCGTCAGGCGCGAGAAGAAGCCGGTCGTCGTTGATTGCAACGCCGTCAATGTCGACACCGTGATGCGGATCGAGCAGATCATCGGCTCGGCGCGGGCGCCGTTCGTCGATGCCGGCATCATCGGCTTCCCGCCGCAGCCCGGCGGCAAGAGCCCGGCCTTCTACATGTCGGGCGCGCACGCCAGGGATGTCGCGGTGCTCAGAGATCTCGGCCTCGACGTGCGCATCGTCGAGGGGCCTGTAGGCGCGGCGTCCGCGCTAAAGATGTCCTACGCCGGTATCGTCAAGGGCCTCGCGGGCATCGGCTCGGCCATGGTGGTCGCGGCAACGAAGGCGGGTGCGGTCGATGCGCTGCGCGACGAGCTCGCGCTGAGCCAGCCGGCGATCCTGGCGCGGCTCGAAGTCGCTCTGCCGGACATGATCCCGAAGGCCTATCGCTGGGTCGCGGAGATGCGGGAGATTTCAGGCTTCCTCGGCCCCGATCATCCCGCCAGCCAGATCTACGAGGGTTTTGCGCGCTGGTTCGAGCACCTCGCCGCGGACGCGAAAGGCGAGGCGGTGGATGCGGCGCTGCTGAAGGCGTTCGCGGAAAAAAGTGCGCAGAAAAGGTCCTAATCATTCGCCTCACGTCACGGCGACGGATCGCTCGCCGTGCTCCGAAACGGAATCCAGAAAACCCTGGATGTCCCGGTCGCGCCTCAAGCGGACGACCGGGACGTCCGCGCCATACTGCACACGCTCGGCCTCGATGAGGGGCGCACGCTCTGTGTCATAGCGCCACGCTTCGCGCATCAATTTCCAGTCGAATTGTTCAGGACAACCCCCAGGTAGATCAGGCCGGGCCTTGTCGCGATCGAAAGCTGAGCGCCAGAGAATGCGCCACAGGCAGAGCCAGCGCGGGCGGTCGATGACGACCAGAGTATCCGCGCGCGCGAGCGTGATATCGAAGGCCAGCCCTGAGAAGCTGCCGTCGACGACCCATGCGTCGCCCGCGACTGCCTCGGCGACGCGCGCCCGAAAGCTCGGCTTGTCGGATGGCTTCCAGCCTGGCTGCCAGTAGAGCACGTCGAGATGCACCACCGGCAGCCCGAGCTTTCGCCCGAGATTCCGGGAGAGGTGCGTCTTTCCGCTTCCCTGGGAGCCAACGACGATGATCCGGCGCATGGACAAAAGGTTTCATAGAACGAGCCTCAACGGAAGATTGCTTTTCTGGCGAACGATCTCAAGGAATTGTTCGACGTCGTGCTCGTCGGCGTGAAGTCCTATTCGCTCGGCGATGCGATGAGCCAGTTTTCGCCGGCTGTCGGCTCCAACACGATGATCCTGCCCATCCTCAACGGGTTGAGGCATATCGACCTCCTGACTGCACGGTTCGGCGCGGCGCAGGTCCTGGGCGGATTGGCGAACATCAGCGCAGGGCTCGATGCGGAAGGTCGAGTCGTTCAGTTCTGGCCCAATCAAATGATCGTCTTCGGCGAAATCAACGGCTCGTCGAGTGAGCGCACGCTTGCGCTCCGGTCACTGCTCCAAGGCGCCAATATCGATGCTCGCGCCAGCGAGACCATCATGCATGACATGTGGGAGAAATTCGTCCAGCTCAGCACGCTCGCCGGCATCACTTGCCTGATGCGCGCAAGCATCGGAGACATCCTGGCTGTCCCTAACGGCAAGGAGGCGATCTTCCGCCTGTTCGGAGAATGCTGCGCCGTCGCGACGGCTTCGGGCTTTGAGCCACGAGCGCCGTTCATCGAGTTTGACCGCAATCTCTTCACGACCCCGAACTCTCCGCTTAAGGCCTCGATGCTGCGGGATATCGAGCGCGGTTCGATCACCGAGGCGGAGCATATCCTGGGCGATATGGCCAATCGTGCCCGTGCGCTGGGTATCGACACGCCGCTGCTGGATCTCGCCCGCGCGCATGTGGCGGCCTACGAGGTTGGACGACAAAGGGCAGTAGGCTAGCCCGCACCAATGAGCGGGATCGCCTCGTCCCGCTCGTAGAGATACAGCAGGCACCGCAGCGCTTCGCCGCGCTCGCCCTTCAGCTTCGGATCATCCTTCAGGATGCGCAGCGCTTCGTCGCGGGCCTGAGTGGTGAGCTGGCCATGAACCTCCGAGCGCGCGATGCGGTAGCCGGGCAGGCCGCTCTGGCGCACGCCCAGCACGTCGCCTTCGCCGCGCAGCTTCAGGTCCTCCTCGGCGATGCGAAAGCCGTCGGTGGTCTCGCGGATCACCTTCAGCCGTGCCTTCGACATCTCGCCGAGCGGCTCCGAGTAGAGCAGCAGACATGTCGAGGCCTCCGAGCCGCGGCCGATCCGGCCGCGCAACTGGTGTAGCTGCGCGAGGCCGAAGCGCTCGGCGTTCTCGATCACCATGATGGTGGCGGCCGGAACGTCGACGCCGACCTCGACCACGGTGGTCGCGACCAGGAGCCCGATCTCATGAGCGGCGAACTGGCCCATCACGCGGTCCTTCTCGGTGCCCTTCATCTGGCCATGGACGAGGCCGACGCGCTCGCCGAACCGCTTCTGCAGGCTTTCGAAACGCTTGGTCGCATTGGTAAGGTGCTCGGTCCCCTCGGCTTCGGATTCCTCGACCAGCGGGCAGATCCAGTAGACCAGCTTGCCGGACTGGAGCGCACGGCCGACGCCGTCCATGACCTCCTCGATCCGGCTCATCGGCACCGCACGGGTGTCGATCGGCTGGCGGCCGGCCGGCTTTTCGCGCAGCTCGGAGATGTCCATGTCGCCGAAATAGGTCAGCACCAGCGTGCGCGGGATCGGCGTTGCGCTCAGCACCAGCACGTCGACGGCTTCGCCCTTCAACGTCAGCGCGAGGCGCTCGCGCACGCCAAAGCGGTGCTGCTCGTCGACGATGGCGAGGGCGAGATCCCTGAAGATCACGTCGTCCTGGATCAGCGCATGCGTGCCGACGAGCAGGTCGATCTCGCCCTCGGCGAGACCCGTGATGATCTCGCGCCGCTCCTTGCCCTTTTCCCGGCCGGTGAGGATCGCGACCCGCATGCCTGCGCGCTCTGCGAGCGGCGCGATGGTCTTGATGTGCTGGCGCGCCAAAATTTCGGTCGGAGCCATCAGCGCAGCCTGTTTGCCGACTTCGGTAACGGCCGCGGCCGCAAGGAGCGCCACCACGGTCTTGCCGGAGCCGACGTCGCCCTGGAGCAGGCGGAGCATGCGAACGGGCTGTTGCAGGTCGTCGGCGATGGCAGCTGCCGCGCCGCGCTGCGACGGGGTCAGGGCATAGGGCAGGGCGTCGATGATCTTGTTTCGCAGATGGCCGTCGCCGGCGTTGCGCACGCCGGCCGGGCGGCGCAGTTGGGCGCGGATCAGCGCGAGCGCGAGCTGGCCGGCCAGAAGCTCATCGAAGGCGAGGCGCGACCAGAACGGCCGGTCGGGCAAGATGTCCGTGAGCTCGACCGGCTGGTGCACGCGGGTGAGGGCTTCCGCAATCGGCGGGAAATTGCAGCGCCGCATCACGTCCGGGCTGATCCACTCGGGCAGGGCGGGCAGCTTCTGCAGCGCCTGCGCAATCGCGCGCCGGAGCGAGCCGAGCGCAAGGCCTTGCGTCAGCGGATAGACAGGATCGATACCCGAGAGCTTTGAAATTGCCTCCTCGTCCAGCACGCGGTCGGGATGCACGATCTGCGGGATGCCGTCATACATCTGCAGCGTGCCGGAGACGTAGCGCTTCTCGCCCATCGGCAGCAGCTTTTCGACATAGCCGGGCTTGGCGCGGAAGAAGGTCAGCACGACGTCGCCGGTATCGTCGCTGGCATAGACCAGATACGGCGCGCGTGAGTTGCGCGGCGGAGGCGGGCGGTGGCGGTCGATGGTCACCTCCAGCGTCACCATCGTTCCCTGGGCAGCGTCGCGGATCTTCGGTCGGGCGCGGCGGTCGATGACCTGGCTCGGCAGGTGCAGCAGGAGATCGACCAGCCGCGGCGTCTCATCGCGGCTGAGCAGATAGCGCAGCAGCTTGTCCTGCTTGGGACCGACGCCGGGCAGGCTGGTCACGGGAGCAAACAGCGGATTGAGCAGGCTGGGGCGCATCGGGGCGAATCTAGGATCGATTTGGCTCCTCTTGCCCGGCTTTATGCCGGGCATCCACGTCTTTTTTGTATCCGCACGCGGGCATCGGGCCATGACAAATCGAGGGCTGACACAGCCGTTTCGAGTGGCTATATCACCCCGGCCCGGCACGTCCGGGCTTTTGGCGTTTGACTGGATTTGAGACATGACGGGAACGACACGAACGAGTGACGGGCTGGATGATCGCCGCAAGCGGCTTCTGTTCCGCTGCTGGCACCGCGGCACGCGCGAGATGGACCTGATCCTCGGCCGCTTCGCGGACGCGGAGATCGGCAACCTGTCCGACGCCGAGCTTGGCGAGCTCGAGCGCCTGCTCGAGGTCAACGATCCCGATCTCTATGCCGCCATCACCGGCGACAAGATGCTGCCGGCCGATGTAACCGGCGCGCTGTTTGCCCGCATCAAGGCGTTTCCGATCGCGGACCGCGACGCATGAAGCAGGGGATGAAATCGCCGGCCGAGCTGCTCGCGCCCGGCCGTGCGCTGACTCTTGCCAATGTCGCCGAAGGCGCCGAAGGCCTCGTCGTCTCCGACCTGGCGCGCGCCATCGCGGCGCGGCCGAAGAAGCCGGCCGTGAGCCTTGCGATCGTCTGCCGCGACGGGCCGCGCATGCAGCAGCTCGAACGCGCGCTGCAGTTCTTCGCGCCCGATCTGCCGGTGCTGACCTTCCCGGCCTGGGACTGCCAGCCCTATGACCGCGTCTCGCCGCATGGCGGCATCCTGGCGCAGCGCCTGACCACGCTGGCGCGGCTGGCTTCGCTGACCGGCAGCGACAAGCCGCTGATCGTGCTGACCACGGTGAACGCCGTCGTGCAGCGTGTGCCCGCGCGCGAGCTCGTCGCCGCGCAGGCGCTGTCGGTCGCGCCCGGCAACGTCGTGCCGATGGACACCATCGTCGCCTGGCTCGAGCACAATGGCTACAACCGCTCCTCCACCGTGCGCGAGCCCGGCGAATATGCCGTGCGCGGTGGCATCTTGGACCTGTTTCCGGCCGGCCTCGAGCAGCCGGTCCGTTTCGACTTCTTCGGCGACAGCCTGGAGTCGATCCGCACCTTCGATGCGGAGACTCAGCGCACGCTGCTCGACATGCGCTCGCTCGACCTGGTGCCGATCTCTGAGTTCCAGCTCGTTACCGACACGATTCGCCGCTTCCGCATGGGCTATGTCGCCGAGTTCGGCGCGCCCGAGCGCGATGATGCGCTGTATGAGGCCGTCAGCGAAGGCCGCCGCCATCCCGGCATGGAGCACTGGCTGCCGCTGTTCCAGGACCGGATGGACACGCTGTTCGACTATCTGCAAGGCGCGGCGGTCGCGATCGAGCCGCAGGCCGAGGACGCGGTCCGCGAGCGCTTCAAGCAGATCCAAGACTACTACGAGGCTCGCCGCGATGCGATGGAGCATCCGGGTGGAGGCGCCATCTACAAGCCACTGCCGCCGGATCGGCTCTATCTGACCGAGGAGGAGTGGGGCAAGCGCCTTGGCGATATCCCGCTGGCGCGGCTGACGCCGTTTTCCGTGCCGACCGATGGCACGAGCGTCGTCGATGCCGGCGCACGCAAGGGCCGCGATTTCGCGCCGGAGCGCAACGACACCACAGTCAACGTGTTCGAGTCCGTCGTCGCGCATGTCATGGCCTTGCAGTCCCAGCGCAAGAAGGTCGTGATCGCGCTCTGGACCGAAGGCTCGCGCGACCGCATGACCTCGATGCTGCGCGACCACAAGCTGACCCACACCACCAGCGTCAATAGCTGGCGGACGGTGCAGGCGACCCCGCGTAACGAGACCATGCTGGCCGTGCTCGGCCTGGAGAGCGGTTTCGAGACCGACGAGATCGCGCTGATCAGCGAGCAGGATATCCTCGGCGACCGCCTGGTGCGGCCGCGCAAGGCCAGCCGCAAGCTCGACAACTTCATCTCGGAGGTCACGAGCCTCGCCGCCGGCGACATCGTCGTCCACGTCGATCACGGCATCGGCCGCTTCATCGGCCTGCAGACCCTCGACGTCGCCGGCGCGCCGCATGATTGTCTCGAATTGCACTATGCCGCCGAGACCAAGCTGTTCCTCCCGGTCGAGAACATCGAGCTTTTGTCGCGCTACGGCTCCGACCAGACCACGGTAGAGCTGGATCGTCTCGGTGGCTCGGGCTGGCAGACCCGAAAAGCAAAACTGAAGAACCGCATCCGCGAGATCGCGGGCGAGCTGATCAAGATCGCCGCGGAGCGCCAGCTCCACGAGGCGCCGAAGCTGCCGGTGCAGCCGGGCGTCTATGACGAGTTCTGCGCGCGCTTCCCCTATGACGAGACCGAGGACCAGCTTGGCGCGATCGAATCCACGCTGAAGGATCTCGAAAAGGGCCGTCCGATGGACCGGCTGATCTGCGGCGACGTCGGCTTCGGCAAGACCGAGGTTGCGCTCCGCGCGACCTTCGCCGTTGCGCTCGACGGCAAGCAGGTCGCGGTCGTGGTGCCGACCACGCTGCTCGCCCGCCAGCACCACAGGACGTTTACCGAGCGTTTCAAGGGTTTTCCGGTGCAGGTCGCGCAGGCCTCGCGCCTGATTCCGACCAAGCAGCTCAACCAGGTCAAGAAGGGCCTCTCCGACGGCTCCGTCGACATCGTCGTCGGCACGCATGCACTGCTCGGCAAGGCGATCAAGTTCCGCGACCTCGGCCTGCTCATCGTCGACGAGGAGCAGCATTTCGGCGTCAGCCACAAGGAGCGGCTGAAGGCGCTCCGCGCCGAGGTGCATGTGCTGACGTTGTCCGCGACGCCGATCCCGCGCACGCTGCAGCTCGCGCTCACCGGCGTGCGCGAACTCTCGATCATCGCCTCGCCCCCGGTCGATCGGCTCGCAGTCCGCACCTTCGTCGCCCCGCACGATCCGCTGATGATCCGCGAGGCGCTGCTCCGCGAACGCTATCGCGGCGGCCAGGCGTTCTACGTCGTGCCGCGCATCGACGACCTCGCCGAGGTCAAGGATTTCCTCGACAAGAACGTGCCGGAGATGAAGGTCGCTGTCGCGCACGGGCAGATGCCGCCCGCCGTGATCGAGGACATCATGACCGCGTTCTACGACGGCAAGTTCGACATCCTGCTGTCGACCACCATCGTGGAATCCGGCCTCGACATCCCCAACGCCAACACGCTGATCGTGCATCGCGCCGACATGTTCGGCCTCGCCCAGCTCTATCAACTCCGCGGCCGTGTCGGCCGCTCCAAGCTGCGCGCCTATGCGCTGTTCACGCTGCCGGCGCAGCAGAAGATCACGGCGCAGGCCGAGCGCCGGCTCACCGTGCTGCAATCGCTGGAGACGCTGGGCGCGGGCTTCCAGCTCGCCTCGCACGACCTCGACATCCGCGGCGCCGGCAATCTCCTCGGCGAGGAGCAGTCGGGCCACATCAAGGAGGTCGGCTTCGAGCTCTACCAGTCGATGCTGGAAGAGGCGATCGTCAACCTCAAGGCCGGCGTGTCCGAGCCCGCCGCCGACCGCTGGTCGCCGCAGATCACCATCGGCATGCCCGTGCTCATTCCGGAAGACTATGTCGGCGATCTCTCGGTGCGGCTGTCGCTGTACCGGCGGCTCGCCGATCTCGACACCGAGGAGGAGATCGAGAACTTTGGCGCCGAGATGCGCGACCGCTTCGGCGTCCTGCCGGACGAGGTGCGCTACCTCTTCAAGGTCGCCGCGATCAAGGCGTTCTGCCGCAGGGCCAATGTCGAGAAGATCGATGCCGGTCCCAAGGGCGCGGTCATCGTGTTCCGAGACAACTCGTTCGCCTATCCCGATCGCCTCGTCTCGTTCATCCGCAGCCACGGCCAGGCCGCGAAGGTGCGGCCCGACATGAAGGTGGTGTTCCTGCAGGATTGGGAGACTCCCGAAGAGCGTCTCGCCGGCACCACGGAGATCCTGCGCCAGCTGGCGCAGCTCGCGCACAGCAAGAAGGCGGCGTAGCTATCGTGTCCCGGACGCGGCGCAGCGTGAAACGGTGCGCCGCAGAGCCGGGACCCGGGAGCTTTTAGCGATCGTAATGGGCCCCGGTTGAGCAGCGCACCGCGAAGGCGCGCTGCGCCGCGCCCGGGGCACGAGAGGTCAGGACATCGCAGAAGCGGCGTGTACGGCGGCCGTCTCGGGCTTGCGCAGCATCATGCGTGCGATCGCCTCGCCAATGACCACCGTGGTGAAGTGGGTGTTGGCGCGGCAGTCGGCGGGCATGATCGAGGCGTCCGCGACGCGCAATGCCGCGATGCCCTTCACAGTGCCATCCGGATTGACCACGCCGTTGGCGTCGTTGAAGCCCGTCATGCGGCACGAGCCGGCGGCGTGCTGGATGTCGCCGGTGTCACGGCGCAGCACGGCTTCCAATTCATGGGTCGGTAGCGCCGCGGCTTGCGGTAGTGTCAGGTCGGTATCGGTGAGGCGGATCCAGTCTGCGATGCCTGCCAGCGCCGGCTGCGTGGTGAGAACGGCGAGCCGTTTCACGGAATCAACCATCCGCTCCATGTCGCGGGGATCGGCCAGCATGTTCTCCTCGACGATGGGATCGACGGAGGCATCGGGCGAGGCGAGTTTTAGCGTACCACGTGAAAAGGCGTTGTAGAGGCCGGCACCGATCGCGCCGGGATTGCCGATGCCGCGGTGATTGAAGCAGATCAGGATCATGTCGCGCTTGCCGCCATTGGCGAGGCCCGACGAGTAGGTGACGCAGCAATTGGTGTGACGGGTGTCGCGATCGGTCGGTCGGAGCTCTTCGCGAAGCTGGATCGTCGCGCGGAACAGCGGATGGTCGAAATAGTGCTTCCCGACGGGCAAATCGCGCTCGACCGCGATGCCCATCGCCTTCAATTGATCGGCCGGTCCGATGCCCGAGCGCATGAGGATGGCGGGGCTGTGGATCGCGCCGGCGCAGAGCACGATCTCGCGCGCGCTGATTTCCTGCGTGCCCTGTCCCTCGATATGAACGATTACGCGGGTCGCCCGGCCGTTCTCGATCACGAGGCGGTCGACTAGGGCGAAGCCGCGGATCTCCAGATTGGCGCGGCTGCGTGCCGGCTCCAGATAGGCCTCGTTGGTCGAGATCCGGCGCAGGTTGCGGCTGTTGATGGGATAGCAGGCGACGCCTTCGCCATCGGGGCCGTTGACGTCGTCGCACCACGCATATCCCGCAGCGAGCGCGGCATCGCGAAGGCCGCGATCGACCGGTCCCCATGTCTCCGGCGGCGCGCGATAGACCGGCAGCGGCCCGCCCTTGCCATGGCCCGGCCTGTCACCGAATGCGAGGTCGTCCTCGATCACCGAGAACAGCGGCATCACATCCCTGGCGGACCAGCCGGTGCAGCCCAGCGAAGCCCATTCGTCTAACGCGTCGGCGACGCCGCGGATCGCGATCTGGCCGTTCATCATCGAGGAGCCGCCGAGACCCTTGCCGCGCCAGTAGAAGCGCTGCTCCTGGCCAGCGACGCGGCGCGCATGCAGGTTCGGCCACTGCCACTTCTCCTGGAATTCGCGCTGGTGGATGATCGGGATCGGGTTCTGCGTGGTGACTTCCCAGGGCGCGTCGGCCGCGCGCCAGTCGAGACCTGCCTCCAGCAGCAGCACGCGCTTGGATGGGACTTCCGAAAGCCTTGCGGCAATTGCGGCACCGGCGGAACCGCCGCCGACGACGATGACATCATACATGGGTGTGCTTCTGGGGTTTGCTTCTCGATGATCCCGGCGGTTCATCAAAGCACGGGCGGATGCGGCCGAGCTAGAGCCGAATGTCAGGGCTCACTTGTCATGGATGCGATGCTGACGCCGTAGGGTGGGCAAACCGAAGCGTGCCCACCACTTGGTTGTAGTCGCCGACAGACGGTGGGCACGGCGCAAGCGCGCCTTTGCCCACCCTACAGGAGCGTCGTTACGACGCCGCGCGCGACGCGTCGGCGGAGAGCCGCGCCAGCAACGACCTCGCCGTATCCGAGGGCGACAGCGAGTCCACGCTGACAACGGGATCGCTGCGCATCTCGTGCTTGCCGTTCGAGGTGTGCCGTATCACCGCCGACAAGCGGCGGGCGATCATGTGGGCGGTGCGGAAGTCGGTTTCCGCGAACACGATGATGACCGAGCCGTCCTTCTGGACCGCGCCAAAATCCATCTGCCGCATCAGGCGGCTCAGGATCCGCGCGGCATCCAGCTGGGCACGGGAATTGCCGGGGTCGAAAGCGAAGCGTGCCACGGAGAGGCCGCCGCCGCGGGCGAGCGTCTGCTCGACGGCCTTGGAGAAATCACGGGCGAAGGCTTCCACCGTGAGCAGGCCGCTGCGCGGATCGAGCCAGCCGCCGGCATCGATCGAGCGCAGCGCGCGGCTCAGTTGCGCTTCGATCGCGCGCTGTCGGATCAGGGGCAGCGCATTGGCGGCGACCTTCGCCGGCTCGCCCGGGATGAGCTCGAGGTTTGGCAGGTCGTAGCTCTGCGTGAGCTGGTGCGCGGTGACGACGACCGGCAGGCTGCGGAAGCGGGTGTCCTCGGCGAGCACCGTGAGGAAGGCATCGGTGACGCGCGCGGTAAAACCTTCGGCGAGTACGACGCCGTCGAGGTCGCGGGTGTTGAGATGTTTTGCCGCGGCTTCGATCGAGAGCGCGCCGATGACGCCGGCGCGTTCGCCGAGCGCGACGGAGAGCGCAGGATAGGCGGCGCCGCGGCCGATCAGGAGCACCGTGGCATCGCGCGCGGGATCGCCCTCCGGCAACGAGACCTTTGTCGTGACTTCCGGCAAGCGGCGCAGCACCGTGGCATGGAGCGTGCGGACGCGCAGCGCGGCGCGCAGCCGCGCGACCAGGCGATCGGGATTGCCGCCGCAGGAGGAGAAGGGCAGGGCGTTGTGCGGCAGTGCGCCCGGCGCATCCAGGGCCACGAAGGGAAGGTAAGGCGATTGGTCGGCGATCTTCCTGGCGAGCGTCGCCAAATGCGGCTCGTGTCCGCCATGCATCGCGGCGAGAACAGCGGCCGGCTGCACCTGCTCGACCGCGCGTGCCGCGCTGGTCCAGTCGGTGTCGATCACGGGAAAAAGTCGGGCCTCGTCCAGCGCCGCAATGAAGGCGGGCCGCTCGGCATTGGACACAAAAAGGATCGGGCCCGCCTGGGACATCGCAAACTCTGATCACGCAACAGGTGCTGCGCAATCTAGTTTGGCCGCCTTAATGCAGCGTCAACGGACGTGTTGAAAGTGCGATCAAACCGGCCCGGAGCGGTCGCGAAAAGCCTCGACCATCAGGGGGTTAAGCCCGAGCTCGCCGAGTGCCTCGCGGGCGCGGGCATTGTCCTGGGCCCGTCCTGCGAGCCGGTGGCCCGCGAGCCGGTCGGGCAGCGCGGTCAGCAGGGCGCCCTGGCCGAGCCGGCGCGCCCATTCCTGGAGATCGTTGGACAAGAAGCGGTAGCCGCCGACGGCCATGATGCCGGAGGGGGGCGCGGTAATGCAGATCGCACCGCTCTGGCGGTCGAGCCGCGCGGCATAGCCGGTGTCGACATAGTCGCGCGGGGGCTGCGCCGTCAGCGTCTCGCCGACCGGCTGAGGCGGGGCATAGGCCGCGATCGGCACCATCGCCCCGCGCAGTCCGAGCGTGCCCTTCGCCGTCAGCAGGATCTCGCCGGCGATGGAGGAGCCGGGCTGCTCGCGCGGAGCGCCGTGCGGCCCGGGCATCACCGGGACCGGCATGCCGTCCTCGCCGCGGCGGGCGCCGAACAATCCGGCCTCGCCGAACAGATAGACGTCGGTCAGCGGCGCATGCGGCGCGATCCAGGCATCGCTCGCCGCGACCTGCTCCGGCGCGCGCCAAAGGCCGATGACGTTGCGCAACCTCGGCATCCGCGCTGCCAGTTCGGATGCGCCAAGCCGCAGTGCGAGCTGCGCCGGTGCGATCAGCACGTCGCATTCATGCTCGTTGATCTGCTGCTCCAGCACCTCGTTCTCGAAGGGATGATGCAGTGCCAGCGCGCCGCCGCATAGCAGCCACACTACGAGAGAGGAAGCCAGGCCCGCGAACGACATCGGCGTGAACGCCGCCATCACGGTCGCGCCCTGCTTGATGTCGGCTTCCAGCGACATCGCCAGCCCAGCGGCGATCAGGCTGAAATGCGGCCGCGGCACCGGGCGAAAGCCTTCTGCCGTGACGTCGAAGGAGATCATCGCCGCCTTGCGGCCGTCCTGGATCACAGCGCGCGCAGTGCCGGGCGCGCGCGCCAGCACGTCGTCGAGCGAGGCCATGCCCTCGGGCAGGTCGGTGCCGAAGCCGTAGACATGGCGGATCGAGAAGGCTTCCGCCGCGGCATGCATCGCGAGGTCGGAATAGCTGACACCATCGACCTTGCTCATGGTGACGATGGCGCGCGCCGCGGTGCGATTGAGCGCGGCGGTGAGCTCCGCGTGCCGCCACAGCAGCGGCAGCACGGCGACGACGAGGCCGGCTCGATGGGCGGCGAGCACGGTCAGCACGAACTCGACCGTAGCAGGCAACTGGATGGCGATGACGGAATTGGCCGGCAGGCCCGATTCGACGAAATACGCCGACAGCGCTTCGATGGCCGTGTCGGCCTCGGCATAGGTCATGCGCCGCGGCTGGTGCCCGGTCACGCGGGCCTTGTTGAGGGGATCGAGCAAGGCGGGTGCATGCGGCTGCCGCATCAGCGTGCGCTGAAACAGCGTGTCGAGCGTCGGCGATACGGCTGGCTGATTCACGGCGTCACTTCGCTTGCGGCTGTCTCTTCGACCACCAGGTCTCCGGCAGATAGCCGGACAGCGCGGTAGCCTTCGGTCGTTCTATCCGATTCCAGCGCGCGATCCATTGCTCGGATACGTTAAACAGGGGGATTGTGTAGAAGCCGGAAATCAAAGCGCGGTCGAGCGCCCGCACCGCCGAGACGAAGGCCGTATGTTCACGGGCCTCGAGCAGGGCGGCGATCATGGCATCGACCGCCGGATTCCGGGCGCCCATGTAGTTGCGGGTCCCCGGATTGTCGGCGGCGGCGCTGCCCCAGTAGAAATATTGCTCGTTGCCGGGCGACAGCGACTGATCCCAGCGGTTCTGGATCATGTCGAACTCGTATCCCAGCCGGCGCTGGTCGAACTGCACGGGATCGACCGCTCGCACGCTCGGCTCGATGCCGGCGCGCTTGAGGTCGCGCTGGAAGGCGAGCGCGATACGTTCCTGGTCGCGGGTCGTGACCAGGATCTCGAAGGTGAAGGGCGCCTTGGTCGCGCGGTTACGCAGCACGGTGCCGTCGAGATCGTAGCCGGCCTCCGACAACAGTTTCAGCGCGCCGCGCAGCGTGGTGCGGTCGCGCCCCGAGCCGTCGGTTACCGGCAGGCGGTAGCTGCCGTCCATGATGTCGGGCGGAATTTGTGCGGCGAACGGTTTGAGCAGCTCGCGTTCGCGCGCATCGGCGGGGTGGCCATAGGCCGACAGGTCCGAGCCGGCGAAGTAGCCGGCGACGCGCGAATATAGCCCGAAGAAGTAGTTGCGGTTGACCAGCTCGAAATCGAACAGGAGCGTCAGGGCCTGGCGCACGCGGATATCGGCGAAGATCGGACGGCGTGTGTTGAACACCAGGAATTCCGAGGGCTGCGGTACGCCCGGCTTGATCGTATCGCGGATCACCTCGCCACTTCGGACGGCGGGAAAATCATAACCGTCGTGCCAGCGCAGCGGCTCGTTCTCGACGCGGAAATCGTAGAGGCCGCGCTTGAAGGCTTCGAACTGGCCGTTTGCCTCGCGAAAATAGTCGAGCCTGATCTCGTCGAAATTGTAGAGGCCGCGATTGATGGCGAGGTCGCGGCCCCAATAGTCGGGATTGCGCGTGAGCGTCACGCTGGCGCCGGGCTTCACCGCTGTAACCCGATACGGCCCGGAGCCGACCGGGCCTGTCAGCGTCGTTTCCTCGAAGGTCGCGACATCGACCGCGTGCTTCGGCAGGATCGGCATCAGGCCGAGGATCAGCGGCAGTTCGCGGTCGTTGGCGCCCGCCAGGTCGAAGCGGACGGTGAGGGGATCGGGTGCCTCGGCCTTGACGACCTTGGCGTAATATTGCCGGAGATTGGGACGGCCGTGGTCGCGCAGCAGCTGCCAGGAGAGCAGCACGTCCTCGGCGAGAACCGGCTTGCCGTCGGAGAAGCGGGCGCGAGGATCGAGGCGGAACGTGACATAGGTCCGCTCGTCGTCGGTCTCGACGGATTTGGCGAGCAGGCCGTAGAGCGTGAACGGCTCGTCATTGCTGCGCGCGAGCAGGCTCTCGACCACGTAGCTCCGCAACTGCTGCACGGCCAATCCCTTCACGATGAGGGGATTGAGGCTGTCGAAGGTGCCGAGGATGCCCCAGGTCAGCCGGCCGCCCTTGGGGGCGTCAGGATTGGCGTAGGGCAGGTGGGTGAAGTCGGCCGGCATCGCCGGCCTGCCGTGCATGGCGATGGCATGGGCCTCCTCGGCCCGTGCCCCGCCTGCAGACAGCCCGACAGCGAGGGCCAAGGCGAGGACGCAGAGGCGGACGCCAGGGCCCTCAAAAAGGCCTTCAAGAAGGCGCTGGAACATGAACATCGGCACACGTTGATTCGAGGACCGGCGGGCTTGAATCCTATCACAGGGAATTTCACTGAACGCAGGCCAAGGAGCGGTTCAAGGCGCGGTCAAAGACGCTTGTCGGCATTGATCTTTTCGTCGGCCACGTTAAGAAGGCGGGCAATCGCGCAAGAGCGTCGAGCCCGTCACTTATTCGCCTCAATTGACGGGGAGAGAGCCGCGCCCAAGGCGGCCAGGTTCGGCGCTTCGGAGCGGTTCGGGCACTTCCCGTTCAGAAAGGGTTTTCCGCAATGAATTTCCGTTACTTGGCCGCGTCCGTCCGGCCGCGCGGGCGACTTCTCGCCCTGTTGACGGCGACGGCATTGGTTGTTCCGGTTGTCGCCGAGGCTCAGACTCCCGCGCCGGCCCCGGGCGCGCCCAAGGCGGCCCCGAAGGCCGCCCCGAAGGCTGCCCCCAAGGCTCCGGCGCCGACGGCTCAGGCACCCGCCCCGCAGGCTCCAGCTCAGGGCGCTCCGGCGCAGCAGGGCGCGGCCGCGCCCGCGGATCAGCAGATCCAGCTGATCTACGCCCCCTGGACGAAGTTCTGCCTCAAGGGCCAGGACGCCAACGCCAAGCAGGTCTGCTTCACCGGGAAGGACGGCCGGATCGAGTCGGGCCAGCCGGTCATCGCGGCCGTGATCATCGAGCCGGAAGGCGAGCCGAAGAAGATCCTGCGCGTGACGCTGCCGCTCGGCATGCAGCTCGTGCACGGCACCCGCATCATTGTCGACAACAACGCGCCGCTGCAGAGCCCTTACGTGATCTGCTTCCAGAACGGCTGCATGTCCGACTACGAGGCCACGCCCGAGCTCATCAACAACATGAAGAAGGGCCAGAACCTCGTTGTTCAGGCGATCAATGCCAACGGCGCACCGCTGACGCTGCCGCTGCCGCTCGCGGGCGAATTCCAGAAGGCTTATGACGGTCCGCCGACCGATCCGAAGGTGTTCGAGGAAACCCAGAAGAAGCTCCAGGAAGAGCTTCAGAAGAAGGCTGACGAGCAGCGCAAGAAGCTCGAGCAGCAGGGTGGCGCGCCCGGCGCTCCGCCGACCGCTCAGAAGTAATCGGGCTAACATCCCGAATATGAAAAAGGCGCTCACCCCGAGCGCCTTTTTTATTGGCCGCTTGTTGGCGGCGAAAACTCAGTTCAGCGAGGGATTGCGCGGACGATAGCCGCCGCCCTTGTCCTTGATGAAGATCTCGGCGACCTGGGAATGACGGATCGGTTCGCCCGAATCGTCCGGCAAGAGATTCTGCTCGGAGACATAGGCGACATATTCCGACTCCGCGTTCTCCGCGAGCAGGTGATAGAACGGCTGATCCTTGTGGGGCCGCACCTCCTCGGGGATCGACAGCCACCACTCCTCGGTGTTGTTGAATTCCGGATCGATGTCGAAGATCACGCCCCGGAACGAGAAGATCCGGTGACGCACGACCTGTCCGATCTGGAATTTGGCGGTCCGCGCTTTAATCATCCCCCGTCGATAGACCAGGATTGTGGCCGATGCTAGTGGCCTCATTTCGAATTAACCCGCCGGTAAGGGGCAGATAGCCCCCAAGTCTTCAGAAAATACTTCATCAATGGTCGATATCCTCAATCTGGCTCTACCTTATTTCGGCTTGATCTTCGTCGGTTTCGCCTGCGGCAAGGTGAAATCCCTGCCGGAATCGGGCCTGGCCTGGATGAACTTCTTCCTGCTCTACGTGTCGCTACCGGCGCTGCTCTTCGCGATCATGTCGAAGACGCCCTTTGCGGAGCTGAACAACCCGCCATTCCTGGTCGCGACCACGCTGTCGACGGTTGCGGCGTTTACCCTCGCACTGGTCATCGGCAAGGTTCTCGGCCGGCTCTCGCTGCGCGAGGCGACGCTGGCAGGCCTGTCTGGCGGCTACGGCAATATCGGCTACATGGGACCGGGGCTGGCGCTTGCCGTGCTCGGACCGATGGCGTCGGCGCCAACCGCGCTGATCTTCTGCTGCGACAGCATCTTCCTGTTCACCGTCGTGCCCCTGCTGATCGAAATTTCCGACCGCGACCATCCCTCGCTCGTGCATGCCTTCGGCGTCGTGCTGAAGCAGATCGTGCTCAATCCGCTGATCATGTCGGCTTGCTTTGGCGCGGCCGTCGCGGCGCTGCATATCGAATTGCCGGTTGCGCTCGACCGCACCATCACCTTCCTCCAGAACGCAGCTGCTCCGACCGCGCTGTTCGTGCTCGGTGTGACCGTCGCGCTCCGCCCGTTCGACCGCGTGCCGTGGGAAGTGCCGGGCGTGATCGCGGTCAAGCTCCTGATCCACCCGCTTGCGGCGTTTGGGCTGATGCTGGCGTTCGGTCCGTTCGCGCAGCCCTGGGCTGCGACCGCCGTGCTGATGGCCTCGCTGCCGCCTGCGCTGAACGTGTTCGTCATCGCCCGGCAGAACGATGCCTGGATCGAATCCGCCTCTGTCGCGGTGCTGCTCGGGACGTTTGCGTCCGTGGTCACGCTGACCAGCGTGATGTGGGCCATCCAGACCGGCCGGCTGGCTTTTCCCTGAATGGCGTTACCGCCGCCAAACTGCCTTCGCCAAGCTACCTTCGCCAAGTCGGTGTCAGGCCTTCGCGCATGGCGAAGCGCCTGAGCGGCCCGATGGCGCCGAGCAGGTGCATGCCGACCGCGCGGACCGGCTGGAGCGGCAGGAAATCGTTGAGCAGCGAGCGGTTGGCGATGTCGATCGCAAACGTCCGGCTCAAAATGTCCGGACTCCGCGCCCGGTCGTAGCGCTTGAGCACCTCGTCCGCGCCGGGATCCTGGCCCGATGCGATGGCCTCGCCGGCGAGCCTTGCAATGTCGGCGGCATCGCGCAGGCCGAGATTGAGGCCCTGGGCGCCGATCGGGGGAACAACATGGGCGGCTTCGCCGACCAGCGCGATGCGGTCGCGGCCGAAGGATTTCGGACGTTCGATCGCAAGCGGGAACAAGTTGCGCCCCGGCTCGACCGTCATGCGGCCGAGGATCGAATGCGACTGCTTCTCGATCGCGGCGGACAACTCCGAGTCGCTGAGCGCGCGAAGCCGCTCGGCTTCCGCCGGAGCTGAGACCCAGACGATGCTGGAGCGGTCGCCGGGCAGGGGCACGAACACGCAGGGCCCGTGGGCCGTGTGGAACTCGGTCGAGACATTGCGATGAGGCCGCGAGTGGCCGACGTTGAAGGTCAGCGCGGTCTGTGCCAGCTCGCGCCGCGTCACAGCGATGCCGGCAGCCTCGCGGCACAGCGAATGCCGGCCGTCGGCGCCGACCACGAGCCGGGCTGACAGGAATTGTGCGGAGGCGGTGCGGATCGCGACGTCGTCGGCTTCGATGACGACGCTTTCGGCCTCGTCGTCGAAACGGACGAGGTTGGGCAACTCGGCCGCGCGCTCTTCCAGCGCGAGCATCAGCGAGCGGTTATCGATGTTGTAGCCGAAGGCGTCGAGAGCGATCTCGTGACAGGAGAACCGTACCTCCGGTGCGCGGAACAGCCGTCCGGTGTCGTCCACGAGGCGCATGACCTCCAGCGCCGCCGCCTTGTCCTTGCAGCGCGGCCAGACGTCGAGCGTCTCCAGCAGATCGATGGAGGCACCGAGCAGCGCGGTGGTCCGGTTGTCGGAGTAGGGCACGCGCCGCGCGACCAGCGCGGTCCGTGCACCCGCCTGGGCCAGTGCGATGGCCGCCGCGAGTCCCGCCGGCCCGCCGCCGATCACGGCCGTGTCAAAGAGTGTCGATGCGTCTGTCATGAACGACAAATGACACGCCCCACGGCAAATTCAAGCTGAAGTCTCTCCGCCGTCGTTCCGGGGCGCGCCTCTCTTGGCGCGAGCTACGGTGCGCAATTGCGTACCTGAGAATCCATCGGGCCGCAGAGATAGTCGTGAAATGGATTCCGGGCTCGACGCTTCGCGTCGCCCCCGGAATGACGATGCGGAGACCGTCAACTCGCCTTCCCACTGATTTTCCCTGAGTTTATAACGAATTGCGCGGCCGAACGCCGCAATGGCGGATGTGCAAACTGGTCTCATTCTGATAGCAGAAGCCATGGATACCCAGCAGGATTCCCTGAAGCCGAAACCGGCGGTCCGCGCCGCGGCCTTCTCGGTGCACATTTTCACCGCTTTCGGTGCGGCGGTCGCGCTGCTGGCGATGCTGGAGGCCGTGCGCGAGCACTGGGCGGCGATGTTTCAATGGCTGGGCGTCGCGCTGATCATCGATGCGATCGATGGTCCGATCGCGCGGCGGCTCGACGTCAAGAAGGTCCAGCCGAACTGGTCGGGCGACGTGCTCGACCTCGTGGTCGACTTCGTGACCTATGTCTTCGTGCCGGCCTACGCGATCGTGGCAAGTGGGCTGCTGCTGCCTGTTGCGGCGCCGCTGCTCGGCGTCGCCATCATCGTCACCAGCGCGCTATATTTCGCCGACCTGCGGATGAAGGCCGACGACAATCATTTTCGCGGCTTTCCGGCGCTGTGGAACGCCGCGGCGTTCTACCTGTTCCTGCTGCACTGGCCGCCGGTGTTGTCGACACTGCTGGTCACGACGCTGGTGGTGCTGACGTTCGTGCCGTTCCACGTGCTGCATCCGGTGCGTGTCGTGCGGCTGCGCTGGCTGACGATGTCGCTGATCGTGATCTGGGGGCTGCTCGGGCTCTACACGCTGGAGATGGATTTTCAGGTCGGCACCGGCGTGACCGTCGCACTCTGCGCGATCGCGCTCTGGATCAGCTTCAGCGACGCGCTGATCCGGCTGGCAAGATCGTTCGGATGATGCACCTGTTGACCAGCCCCGAAGCCTGGGCCGCGCTGCTCACCTTGACCGCGCTCGAGATCGTGCTCGGCATCGACAACGTCATCTTCCTGTCGGTGATCGTCTCGCGGATCCCCGGGAAGCAGGCGCTCCGCGCCCGCCAGATCGGGCTGGGGCTGGCGCTGATCTTCCGCATCATCCTGCTCAGCCTGCTGGTCTGGCTGATCGGCCTGACCGCACCGGTGTTCTCGCTTTGGGGCTACGACTTCTCCTGGCGCGACCTCATCCTGATCGGCGGCGGCCTGTTCCTGATCGCGAAGGCGACGCATGAGATCCACGCCGAGGTCGAAGCCGATGATGGCGAAGGCGATCAGGCCTCCGGGCGCAGCGCCTTCTTCTGGGTAATTGCCCAGATCATCGTCATCGACATCGTGTTCTCGCTGGACTCGATCATCACTGCGATCGGCATGGCGCAGGACATCGAGATCATGATCGCGGCCGTCGTGATCGCCTGCCTGATCATGTACCTTTCGTCAGGGCCGGTGTCGCGATTCGTCGCGGAGCATCCGACCACGAAGATGCTGGCGCTGGCCTTCCTGGTGCTGATCGGCGTCGCGCTGGTCGCGGACGGATTCCACTTCCACATTCCGCGCGGCTACATCTATTTCGCAATTGCGTTCTCGGCGGCGGTCGAATTCTTCAACGTGCTGGCGAAGCGCAACCGCAGGAAAGCGGCAGCCAAGCCGCCCGCGTAGGCGTTCCAATCCGGGTCGAGTTGACAAGGCGGGCGCGATGTCTTTCGCTCAGCCCGAGAAGAGGAGGTCAGGTGATGACCAAAGCCGTCCGTGTGCACAAGGTTGGAGGCCCCGAAGCCCTGGTCTATGAGAGCGTCGATGTGCCGGCGCCTGCTACCGGCGAGGTGCGCATCCGCCAGCATGCGGTCGGCTTGAACTTCATCGACGTCTACTACCGCACCGGCCTCTACAAGGCGCCGGAGCTGCCCTTCATCGCCGGCAACGAGGCCTCGGGCGAGGTCGTCGCGGTCGGGCCGGGCGTGACGCATTTCCATCCCGGTGATCGCGTTGCCTACTACCACAATCTCGGCGCCTATACCGGCGAGCGCAACATCCCCTGGGAGAAACTGGTCAAGCTGCCCGACCACATCACCCACGAGCAGGGCGCCGTGCTGATGCTGAAGGGGCTGACCGTCTGGTACCTCCTGCACAAGACCTTCAAGGTCGAGCCGCATCATCGCGTGCTGATCCATGCCGCGGCCGGGGGCATCGGCCTGCTGGCCTGCCAATGGGCGAAAGCGCTCGGGGCCCATGTCATCGGTACGGTCGGCTCGCGCGAGAAGGCGGAGCTTGCCGAGGCCAATGGCTGCGACCACGTCATCCTTTACAATGAAGAAGACTTCGTCGCGCGCGTGAAGCAGATCAGCCGCAACGAGGGCTGCGACGTCGTCTATGACGGTGTCGGCAAGGCGACCTTCCCGGGCTCGCTGTCCTGCCTGAAGCCGCGCGGCATGTTCGTCTCGTTCGGCAATGCTTCAGGTCCCGTACCGCCGTTCTCGATCGCCGAGCTCAACCATCACGGCTCGCTGTTTGCGACCCGGCCGAAGCTCAACGACTATATCGGCAAGCGCTCGGAGCTGCTGGAAGGCGCCGACACGCTGTTCGCCGCCGTCATCAGCGGCAGCTTGCACGTTCCGATCAACCATGCCTACGCGCTGAAGGACGCCGCTAAGGCGCATATCGATCTCGAAAGCCGCAAGACGACGGGCGCGTCGATCCTGAAGCCGTAGGGCTCTTCAACGAGGTCGTCATGCCCGGGCATAGCCGTCTGAAGGACGGCGTCGCTTCGCTTGCCTACGTCCCGGGCACCCACGTTCTTCATGTCGCGCATCAAGCGTGGATGGCCGGGACAAGCCCGGCCATGACGGAGAGTGCAGGGCGCTTCACGCCACGCGGCGTGCCGCCCCGGCCTTCGTCAGGATCGCATCCAGACAATCAATCATCTCGGCGATCTCCGCCCGCGTGACGTTCAGCGCCGGCATGAAGCGCAGCGTGTCGAGCTGCGGCGCGTTGAGGAGCACGCCGGCCTCGAACGCCTGGGCGACGATGCCGGGCGCGATCGGCAGCTTGAGGTCAAGCGCCAGCAACAGGCCGCGTCCGCGCACGCCGCCGAGGCCGTGTCGCACCGAGACCTTCTGCAACTCGCTTTCGAGCAGTTGGCCGGTCTCGGTGACCGCCTTCAGGAAGTCCGGCTTGCCGACCTCATCCAGCACCGCAAGGCCCGCCGCGCACATGATCGGGTTGCCGTTGAACGTGCCGCCCTGATCGCCGTGTTCGAAACAGGAGGCGCGTTCGGTCGCGAGCAGGGCCGCAAGCGGCACGCCGCCGCCGATGCCCTTGCCGAGCGTCATGATGTCGGGTGCGATACCTGTGTGCTCATAGTGAAAGAGTTTTCCGGTCCGGCCCATGCCGGTCTGGATCTCGTCGAAGATCAAGAGCAGGCCGTGCGCCTCGGTGAGCGCGCGCAACTCCTTCAGGAATTGATCGGTCGCAGGCCACACGCCGGACTCGCCCTGGATCGGCTCCAGCATCACCGCGACGGTGTTGTCGTTGATCAGCTTTGCCACGGAAGCGATGTCGTTGAGCTTCGCCTTCTTGAAACCGGCGACCTTCGGCTCGAACAGCGGCTCGAACGCCTTCTTGCCCGAGGCCGACATCGTCGCCAGCGTTCGGCCGTGGAAGCCGCCTTCGAAGCTGATGATCTCGAACGCGCCGCCTCTGTGCAGGCCGCCATATTTGCGCGCGAGCTTGATCGCGCCCTCGTTGGCTTCCGCGCCTGAATTGGCGAAGAACACCTGGTCGAAGGCGCTGTTTGCAACGAGCGCCTGCGCGAGCTTCAAGCTCGGCTCGTTGTAGAAGGCCGGGCTCGGCGTCAGCAGCCGCTTGGCCTGCGCGGCGAGCGCGTCGGCGATCGCGGGCGGCGAGTGGCCGAGGCAGTTGACGGCCCAGCCCTGCACGAAATCGAGATAGCGCTTGCGGCTGTCGTCCCAGAGATATGAGCCGGCGCCGCGGACGAACACGGCCTTGGGCCGTGCAGTGATGTCCATCAGCGCGTCATACGGATGGGTGGCGGTGGTCATGTCGAACTCCTCTGTGGGCGGGTGAAAAAGGCGCGCGAAAAGCAAGAAGGCCGCACTTTGCGGGTGCGGCCTCCTCGAGAACTCTGCTGAATTCAGTAGCTCAGCGGCGTCGTCGGACATGGCGCAACCCATCATCGTCGCGGGTGCGACGACGGAAAGCTGCGCGGCGGTGGGTCCGAGAGTTGATCATGAGGCGCGTCCCTACAGCCGAAGTGCAGGGCTTGTCAAGCGGGTGTTTTCCACGACACCCGCCAGGCGTGCATCTGTCAGGTCAGATGCGCGACTTCTTCGGCGTCCTCGCAGCCCCAATCCGCATCGGCGATCGCGGTGTCGATCAGCTCGCCGCGCATCAGCTTGAGCGGCGATGACCAGTACAGCGCGATGTTGTGGAGGGGATCGGTCAGCACCTTGAACACCCAGACCAGTCCGGTCGCGACGTCGCGCGTCACGAAGAGCTGGATCATGCGCGCAAGTCCGCCACCGATGCCGATCGCCAGCCAGAGCACGCCGACATGGCGGATGAAGTCGAGCCGGCCTGCGGGCGGATCGAACAGGCCGAACAGAGTGGGATATGCGTACAGCACGAGCGGAGCGCTGCTCCAGACCAGCAGCAGGATGACCTTGCGGGTCTGGTTGTAACCGACCTTGACCGCTTCCTTGTATTCGTTGCTGACGTCGTTGACCGCGTCATAGCCGTTCGGCTCGAAGAAGAAATGCCCGGTCTGACGCGTCAGCATCGCGAGCCAGCCGACGAGTCCGGCAAGCGCCGGGTCCTTGAACAGCAGCGCATAGCAGGCGAGGAAGATCAGAGCGCTGAGGAGGTGCAGCGTCTGGTTGACGGTGCTCTGGTGGTAGAAGCGGTAATCGTCGAAGCGCTGCGCGCGCAGCATGTCCGAGAGGCGGCTCATCATCAATCCTCGCTCGCGTTGAAAGGCGCGGCACAGTTAGGACGAGTCCGTGACCCCTGCGTGAATGCATTATAGTGTCACATTGCAGCGCGCATGGCGTGCATTGCGGTGACGTTGTGGTAGAGGACTACTGAGAGGTCACCGAATCTCGATCGAAGTCCCGTCCCGCCGTGTGTCTCGATGGAAACCAACATGCCTCTAGCGCGTTTGTGATCACAGGACGCGAATTGGTTCGAACCGGACGCAGGACGGCTCAGACCAACAAGGGCGGGACCAACCAGATAGTTTTAAGCCTTGTCCGACACGCCTTACCCGATCGATCTTGATAGCATTCACGGCGCGTTTCCTCCGGGCATCGAGGCGCCGTCGCTCCTCGTGGACTTCGCCGGCTGGCTGAAGGGACGCCCCTGGGGCAGTGTCGGCTGCTTCTCCCTGCAAGGCCAGTTCTCCGACCATGCGCCGATCGTCGACGGCAGTCCCTTGCGCGACAGGTTTTCGCTGTTCATGCGGCTGCCGGACGGCTCGGCCGTCGGCGGCTGGTATGGTGCCGGTCTCGACCGCGACAATCCGCCGATCGTCGGACTGGGATCTGAGGGCGACTACGAGCTGCTCGCGCCGAGCCTCGATGGTTTGCTCGCGAAACTGACGTCGCAGCAATTCGACAAGGCCTGGAGCGATCTGCTGCCGCGTGAGGACGTCGAGTGCCAGACGGTCGAGCTCTCGCATTGGCTCGCAGGACGGCCGGTCGGTGAGCATATGGCGCCCGACGAAGGGGCATCAGAACTGCCAGACTTCCGTGGCTTCGTGGAAAAATGGAGCCGGGATCGCGAGGACTACTGGGCCAATCACCGGCTGATGGCCGAGCTCGGCTGGCGGTTATCCGCGCATCTGCCGAAAGGCAGGAACCCCTGGGACAAGACGCGCTTCGAGGTCGCCATCGTTGGCGCGCAATACCAGGCCCGTGTCCTGGCGCGCGGGCCGCAGCCGTTCGAGGAGGCCGCCTCGATCGAGTCCCTGCTGCGCGATCTCCGCGAGGAGATGCGCCGCGCGCAGCCCGAGCTCGGGCTGTGGTACGCGATGAATTTCGGGCTCTATGGCGATGGCCGTGTCATGCCGCAGTTCGACTACGATGTGCGCCCGACCATCGATGGCGAGCCGGCAAAACTGACCGAAGCCAAGGCCGATCTCGCCCGCGCGCCACGTCCCGAGCGCTGGGTGCCGAAGTGGCTGGTGTGATGCAACGCCGTCAGTACCCAGCGACGCTGCCGTGCAAATCGTATTGGTCGGCGCGCTCGATCTTCGCGGTGACGATCTCGCCGACGCGCAACGGGCGGCGGCTCGAGAGGTAGACCGCGCCGTCGATCTCCGGCGCATCCGCCTTGGAGCGGCCCTTTGCAACGGTCGGGCCGACCTCGTCGATGATGATCTGCTGGCGCGTGCCGACCTTGCGCTTCAGCCTGCGTGCCGAAATCTTCTGCTGGCGCGCCATCAGCGCGTTGTAGCGCTCCTGCTTCACCTCTTCCGGGACAGGGTTTTCGATCGCGTTCGACGTGGCGCCGGCGACCGGCTCGTATTTGAAGCAGCCGAGGCGGTCGATCTCGGCTTCCTCGAGCCAGTCGAGCAGATAGGCGAAGTCGGCGTCGGTCTCGCCGGGGAAGCCGACGATGAAGGTCGAGCGAAGTGCGAGATCCGGACATTCCTCGCGCCAGCGCTTGATGCGCGCCAGCGTCTTGTCCTGCGCCGCCGGACGCTTCATCGCTTTCAGCACGTCGGGGCTCGCGTGCTGGAAGGGGATGTCGAGATAGGGCAGCACCTTGCCCTCGTTCATCAGCGCGATGACGTCGTCGACATGCGGGTAGGGGTAGACGTATTGCAGCCGCACCCAGGCGCCGAGCTCGCCGAGCTCGCGCGCGAGATCGAGGAATCTGGCGCGGACCTGACGATCCTTCCACGGACTCTCGGCGTATTTGAGATCGACGCCATAGGCCGAAGTGTCCTGCGAGATCACCAGCAGCTCCTTGACGCCGGCGCCGACCAGCCGCTCGGCCTCGCGCAGGACGTCATTGGCCTGGCGCGAGACGAGGTCGCCGCGCAGCTTCGGGATGATGCAGAAGGTGCAGCGGTTGTTGCAGCCTTCGGAGATTTTCAAATAGGCGTAGTGCCGCGGGGTCAGCTTGATGCCCTGCGGCGGCACCAGGTCGAGATGCGGATTGTGCGCGGGCGGCAGCGCGCGGTGTACGGCGTCCAGCACGCTCTCATATTGCTGCGGGCCGGTGATCGAGAGCACGCCGGGATAGGCCTGCTCGATCTGCTCGGGTTCGGCGCCCATGCAGCCGGTTACGATCACCTTGCCGTTCTCGGCCATGGCCTCGCCGATCGCCGAGAGCGATTCCTGCTTGGCGCTGTCGAGGAAGCCACAGGTGTTGACGATGACGATGTCGGCCCCGTCATGCTTGCGGGCGAGCTCGTAGCCCTCGGCCCGCAGGCGCGTGATGATGCGCTCGGAATCCACCAATGCCTTGGGGCAACCGAGTGATGTGAATGAAATACGCGGCGCTCTTTCCATGTAATCGCCTGGAACCTGCATCTGAATTGTTCGGATATGCGATCTAACTAATTGGTCCGATAGAAAAATTCAACCGCTAGCGCGCACGCTGTGGTGCCAAAGTAATGACCGCAAATAGCGATTGAAATCAACCCGTGCCTAGGGAAGGCATGGACTGACTGGAAGTTCCTGTTGGGTGGAATCTGGTTCCGATCGAGCTCACCGACCCGATAAGGGATGCGCTCTACCGGCGACGACATCTGCTTCACACCAAGAAGCGGCACGAGAGCGGAGATCTTTGGGCCAGCAGCAGGTGCAGCCGATCCCCATTCATAAGGCGCAGCGAGCGTTGACGTAGATTAAATCTGACAAATTGCCCGTAGCCGCTAAGCCGGAAGCACTTGAAATGTGTTTGGTCGACTAAGGGGCAATCGCGTCGATCGAGCAGTGCCACGACCGCGTCCCGGTCCGCGCTCAGCACTGTTCGCTGCCCGAGCTTCCCTATCGACGAACGCGCCGGCTAAGTATGACAATTACATGACGCGCCGAATGCGCCAAAGGTTGGCTGATCCTCATATTCAACATGAGTAGAGCCGGAGATCGGTGCTACGCAACGCGGGTGGAGAAGAGCACCTTTTGCAGCTTCGGTACTTCCGCGCTGCAACTGCATCGACACTGTTTGCACTTACTCTCTTCCCTTACTCGCTCCGCTCATGTCGCGGGGATCCCCCAAAAAAATTGATCAGTTCGTGTCTAGGAGGACTCAATCTTGAGCCGCCCTACAGTTGGAATATCCGAGTTTGCCAGTGGATTGGATTTCGGTGTGAGGAGCGAGAGCAGATCCAAACATGTGTCGAGGCCGCCGTTCCGCGCCGCCCGGAATGAAGAAGGCGGAGGATGCTTCACCGCGGGTCATCTGCAGCGGTGACGTATCCGGGCGGAATGCGGAACTGCCTTCTGGCAACACTGCCGCGGGCGGACTTTGACTTGTTGGCGCCCGAGCTACAGAGCGTCGCACTTGATCAGGATGCCGTCCTCTCGCGAGCGGATCACCAGATCGAGAGTGTCTTCTTTCCTCATAGCGGCGCCATCTCGCTGATGATCGACATGCTGGATGGGCAGACGGTTGCCACCGCCATAGTCGGGCACGAGGGAGCAGTTGGCATTCCTTCCGTGCTGGGGCCGTCACCTTCGGGTATCACCGCCGTCGTTCGCGCGGCGGGCACCGCCTCGCGAATCCCGGCGTCGCGATTTCATGCCGCTTTCAACCGCAGCCCCGCGATCCGGCACGCGGTCCAGATTCACGTCAGGACGATGCTGATGAAGTTTCAGCTCGGCGCGGCCTGCAATGCACTTCATCCGGTCAAAGCCCGCATGGCCCGCTGGCTACTCCATTTTCGCGACCGCATCGACCACGACGTCCTCGCGCTCACCCAGGAGGCCCTGTCGCAAATGCTCGGCGTGCGACGAACGACGGTGACGCTCCTGATGCGCGATCTGCGCGCATCCGGAGCGATCAAATCTGATCGACGAGGCCAAATCGAGATCGACCGGTCGCGGCTCGCGGCGGCGGCGTGCGAATGCCACGGCGCTATGCGTCTCGAACTCGAGAAGATCTTTGCGATGAATGCGATCCAACCTATCGCCTCGGTTGTACCGGATGAAGGGCGTATTCCCTGAAGGGTACGCGTGGGTTTGTGTCACAATAATCCGGCTGCCCATGTCGCAGAAGGATCATTTGCGCCGATTTGGCCACGGCTCGCTACGTCCGGTCTACCTTTGACACCCGTTTCCCGACGGAAGGCGACACCTTGCCGTTTCGCGCGATGTTCCCGTCACACACAGTGCTTTCATGACACGTCTGTGGCTTGACATTCTCAAGAATATTTTTGGCGAAGGTCGCAAAGCGAACGGAAAGGATCGCTGTCGCGAGACATGATGGCGTCCGGGCTGGATTGAAGCTCATCAAAAAACTGGTCGAGAGCGGAAGTGCAACAGCTCTCCGCCTCCACGAGTTCTCATGACGCAAACCAGCGTCTTGGGAAACGATCTAGTTTGAGAAATGGGGATAGCGCCATGAATCAAAGTGAAGTGAAGGCCGAATTGAACGGAACGAAAGCGTTTGGGATGTCCATGTTCGGATTCCCGAAGATCGCGCTGCCTGGCGTCTTCGCCGAGTTTGCCGAACAGGGTGTAGCCCGCGCGCAGGAAGGCTGCGAGAAGGTCAAGGCCGCGTCGGAGGAGATCGCAGAAGCGCTGCGCGAGACCTATTCGAGCAACGCCAGGAGCGCGACCGACTACGGGCTGAAGCTCATCGAGATATCGAATAGCAATACCGCCTCGGCGATCGATTTCCTTGCCCACCTCCTCGGCAGCAAGTCCATAACGGATGTTCTCACCTTGTCCGCGGAACAAGCGCGCAAGACCGTCGACACCACGTCCGCGCAGAACAAGGACTTGTGGGAACTCGCCCAGAAGCTTGCGACGGAAACAGGCGAGCCGATCAGGAGGCACGCCGCCAAGGTTCTCCAAAAAGCCGGCTGAAAGAGCGCGCTCAAATCAAGTCCAGGATCCCTTCAAGAGGGGATCCGGCCGGTTGGATCAAGCCTCGCTGCGAGCGTGCCGCCGCATGCTCGATGAGTGCCCCCCACAGAAGGCGCGATCCAGCCGGCCGGTTTCTGGCTCCAGCAAAGCACTCAAACCAAAGCCAAGAGGACGTACATGGGTATGGTGATGATCAAATGCCCGCAAACCGGGCGCGCGATACCCACTGGCATCGAGACCGATCGCGAGAGCTTTCGGCGTTTGCCGGTGTTCTTCGGGCACACCCGTTGCCCGAACTGCAATGCCAACCACGACTGGTTCGCGAGGGAAGCCTGGGTCGACGAGCCGAGCGTCGGGAGGTGGCGTCGCGGCGCGGGTTTCCGGGCTTGATCGTCCCGACAGCCCAGCAATAGTCGCGATGGAGGGACACCATTGCGCGCATGTTGAAAGTCCAAACGACAGCCGCCTTCGGGCGGCATTTTTTTGGGAGTGGGCTGCTCAAAAAGTTTACATTCGTTGGCTCAGGAGCGCCCGCGCGACACGGAGCTGACCTTAGGCGCAGCCGTTGCATATCTTTTGATCTGCCCGATTGATCGGCAGGAGCTGGTCCTAAATGCTACCAATTACACCCCTTTGCAGGGGGCTCCGGCGTGCTATGGAAGAATCGCCGGTGGTGAGTGAGCTATGAGCGCCGAACAGTCGCCCAAAATCGTGATTGTCGACGAAAGCCCGATCCGGGCTGCGATCCTCGAGGAAGGGTTGCGGGAGGCCGGATTTACGCAGGTCGTCCATATCCGCGAGATGCAGAGCCTGCTCGCCCGCATCTATGCGGTCGACCCCGACATCATTCTGATCGATCTGGAAAACCCCAGCCGCGACGTGCTGGAAGCGATGTTCCAGGTCAGCCGCGCCGTGCGGCGGCCGATTGCGATGTTCGTCGACCAGAGCGATTCAGCTTCGATCCAGGCCTCCGTGGAGGCGGGGGTATCTGCCTACATCGTCGACGGACTGAAGAAGGAGCGTATCAAGCCGATCCTTGACCTCTGCGTGTCCCGGTTCAACGCCTTCGCCAAGCTGCAGGAGGAACTGGAGCGCACCAAGTCGCAGCTCGAGGATCGCAAGATCATCGAGAAGGCCAAGGGGATTCTGATGAAGGTCAAGGGCCTCACCGAGGACGAGGCCTATGTGCTGCTGCGCTCCACTGCCATGCGCGAGAAGAAGAAAATCGGCGAGATCGCCCAGTCGATCGTCACCGCGTCGGAGATGCTGAAATGACCGCTCCGCTCCGCATCGGGTTCATCCCGCTGGTCGATGCCGCCGCCCTGATCGTCGCTGTCGACAAGGGATTTACCGCCGCCGAGGGGCTCGAGGTCGAGCTGGTGCGCGAAGTGTCCTGGTCCAACGTGCGCGACAAGCTCAACATCGGCCTGTTCGACGCCGCGCATCTGCTCGCGCCGGTGGCGATCGCGTCCTCGCTCGGGCTCGGCCACGTCAAGGTGCCGATTCTGGCGCCCTTCAACCTCGGCATCAACGGCAACGCGATCACGGTCTCGCCGGCGCTCCATGCGGCGCTGATGGAGGAGATCGACGGAGACCGCTTCGATCCACTCGCGACCGCCAAGGCGCTGGCGAAGGTGGTCGCAAAGCGGCGCAAGGCAGGGGCCGATCCGCTGACCTTCGGCATGACCTTCCCGTTCTCGACCCACAATTACCAATTGCGGTTCTGGATGGCGGCGGCGGGCGTCGATCCGGACGAGGATGTGCGCCTCGTGGTGCTGCCGCCGCCCTACATGGTCGACAGCCTCGCCAACGGACATGTCGATGCGTTCTGCGTCGGTGCGCCCTGGAATTCGGTCGCGGTCGATCTCGGCATCGGGCACATCCTGCACTTCGTCTCCGACATCCTGGTGCGCGCTGCGGAGAAGGTGCTGGCGGTGCGTCAGGTCTGGGCCGACAAGCACCCTGACGTGGTCGCGGCGCTGGTGCGCGCGGCTGTGAAGGCTGCCGAGTTCATCGAGCAGCCCGCGAACCTGACCGAGGCGGCGCAGATCCTGTCGCAGCCCGAGCGGATCGGCGTCGATGCCGAGGTGATCCAGCGGTCGCTCGTCGGGCGCCTGAAGATCTCGCCCGACGGCACGGTGCGCGAAAGCGGCCGCTATCTCCTGGTCGGACGCGAAGGGGCAGGGCGCCCGGACCCGGTCCAGGCAGCCTGGCTCTACGCGCAGATGGTGCGCTGGGGGCAGACAAAGCTGAGCCCGGAGGCGCTCAAGACCGCCATGGGCGTGTTCCGGCCGGACCTCTACGACGCTGCGCTGGGACGGGCCGGCGACGGCCAGGCGAGCAGCCCGTTCAGTGCCTTCGCGGGCCCAGCCTTCGATCCCGGGGATGTCGGCGGTTATCTCGCCTCATTCGAGGTCGGGCGGCGGGCGTCGTAGTGACTGCCCAAAAAAATAATCATCCTGATTCGGAGCTTAAACTTTGGGCTATTGCTGCCCGAAGCAGCATGAATTTTGATCCGCTTGATGCGCTGCACACGGCATCAAGCATCTGATTTTGTAGTGCTTTCAAGTTCATGCTGCGTTGGCACACGTCTTGAATGGGTAGAACCCGAGCCGCCCGGCGTGGGCGCCGGCGGCTCTAAATCCATGGTGGATTTCCGCAGCAACGAGGCTGATCGGATCGCTCCGGGTTCCGGTGAGGCGCGTGCCTGCAACCTGCTCCCCGCGATCAACGTCCGTTTCACCCGTTGACGCCGCCCCGCGCGCGGCAAGCTGGAGCTTCGATATGGATTACGCGAAACCCTCCGACGTCGTGGCCTCGATGGTCAATGCCAGCCTGAAGAAGCTGGCGCTTGCCCCGCGCGACCTCCTGATCCGCGGCGCGATTTCGGGCGCGCTGCTGGGTGCCGCCACCACGCTCGCCTTCACCGGCGCTCTCACGACCGGCCAGCCCATCGTCGGCGCGCTGATCTTCCCGGTCAGCCTCGTGATGATCGTGCTGCTCGGTCTCGAACTCGTCACCGGCAGCTTCGCCATCGTTCCGCTCGCGCGCCTCGAAGGCAAGGCGAGCTGGAACGCCGTGATCGCCAACTGGTCGTGGGTCTTCGTCGCCAATCTGCTCGGCAGCCTCGCCTTCGGCGCGCTGATTGCGATCTCGCTCACCAACATGGGCAAGGTCGAAGTCGCCGGTGTCGCCGCCCGCATCGTCGCGGTTGCCGAAGCCAAGACCATCGGCAATGCCGCGATAGGCACCGCCGGCATGGTCTCGGTCTTCGTCAAGGCTGTGCTCTGCAACTGGCTGGTCTGCCTCGGCGTCGTCATGGCGATGACCTCGACCTCGACGGTCGGCAAGATCGCGGCGACCTGGCTGCCGATCTTCCTGTTCTTCGCGCTCGGCTTCGAGCACGCCGTCGTCAACATGTTCGTTATCCCGACCGGAATGCTGCTTGGCGCAAAGGTCTCCGTCACCGACTGGTGGCTCTGGAATCAGATCCCCGTGACGCTCGGCAATCTCGTCGGTGGCTTCGTGTTCACCGGCCTTGCGCTCTACGCGACGTACAAGCCCGCAAAGCCCATGGCCGACGTGGCGCAGGTCGCGGTCCAGGCAGCAGAGTAGGTCCATTCAGCCCATGAAACTCGATACAGCACCCACGACCGATTTCTCCGACGAGCAGAAGCGCTATCTCGAGGGCTTCATGTCCGGCATGCAGGTCGGACGTGTCGGGCGCGCTTTCGCGGCCGGCGGCGCGCCGGGTGCAGTAGCGCCCGCGGAGCCGACCGGTCCCGATGCCGCGCACATCAAGGCGCAGGACAAGCTCATTGCGGCGGGCAAGAAGCTCGCCGACCAGGAGAAGTTCAAGCGCGAGATGCATCCCTTCGACGCCTATGATCGCTTGAAGGATCAGGCGCGCAACAACGCCAATCCGACGCCGGCGGACAATTTCCGCTGGCGCTATTACGGCATCTTCTGGGTGGCGCCGGCGCAGACCTCCTACATGGCGCGCCTGCGCATTCCGAACGGCATCCTGAAGCACTGGCAGATGTCGGGCCTTGCCGATCTCGCCGAAAGCTGTGGCGGCGGCTACACGCATGTCACGACGCGCGCGAACTTCCAGATCCGCGAGATCGAGCCGAAGAATGCGGTTGCGCTGATTGAGGGCGTCCAGGACATCGGCCTGTGCTCGCGCGGCGCGGGCGCTGACAACATCCGCAACGTCACGGGCACGCCGACGGCGGGCATCGATCCGCAAGAGCTGCTGGACACGCGCCCCTATGCGCGCGAATGGCACTACCACATCCTCAACGACCGCTCGCTGTTCGGCCTGCCGCGCAAGTTCAACGTCGCCTTCGATGGCGCCGGCAAAATCGCCGCGCTGGAGGAGACCAACGACATTGCCTTTACCGCGGTCGAGGTAAAGGACGGCTTTGGCGTCGAACCCGGCGTCTGGTTCCGCCTCGGTCTCGGCGGCATCACAGGCCACAAGGATTTCGCGAAATATTCGGGCATCGTCGTTCGCCCCGAGGACGCGACGTCAGTTGCGGACGCCATCGTGCGCGTCTTCATCGAGCACGGTGACCGCACCAACCGCAACAAGGCACGACTGAAATACGTGCTCGACAACATGGGTCACGACGGCTTTCTCAAGCTGGTCGAGGAGCGCCTCACGAAGCCGTTCGCGCGCGTGCCGGCCGAAGCGCTGGCGCCGCGGCCGGTGTCCGACCGCATGGCTCATGTCGGCGTGCACCAGCAGAAGCAGGCGGGGCTCAACTGGGTCGGCGTGGCGCTGCCGGTCGGCAAACTCACCTGCGAGCAGATGCGCGGCATCGCCAGGATCGCCCAGGATCTCGGCGATGGCGATATCCGCCTGACGGTCTGGCAGAACCTTCTGATCTCCGGCGTGCGCGACGAGAACGTCGCGCTCGTCACCGCCGCGGTCGAGAAGCTCGGCCTCGCCACTGAGGTGTCGAACGTCCGCGCCGGCCTGATCGCCTGCACCGGGAATGCCGGCTGCAAATTCGCGGCCTCCGACACCAAGCGTCATGCCGCCGCGATCGGCGACTGGTGCGATGAACGCCTCAGCCTCGATACGCCGCTCAACATCCATCTGACCGGCTGCCATCACTCCTGTGCTCAGCACTACATCTCCGACATCGGCCTGATCGCCGCCAAGGTGCCGGGCGCAAGCGAAGAGGACACGGTCGAAGGCTATCACCTGTTCACCGGCGGCGGCTTCGGTCCTGATGCCGATATCGGGCAGGAGGTATTCCACGACGTGAAGGCCGCGGATGTGCCGAAGACCGTCGAGGGGCTGTTGAAGGCCTATCTCGCCAACCGCACCTCGCCCGAAGAGACGTTCCTGACCTTCTCCCGTCGCCACGACGGTGAAGCCTTGCGCAAACTCGCCGAAGCGGAAGCAGCAGCATGACCCAGATGACCGCGCCTCCCAAGATCGAGATCATTCCGGCCAATGCGCCGTTCAGCGAAGGCCAGCGGCTGTGGCTGAACGGGTTTCTCGTCGGCATGCTCGGGCTTGATGGCTCGACGCCGCTATTGCCGGCCGAGAACGGCGCGATGCTCGCGCCACAAGGCGACGGCGATGACGGCGAGGCACCCTGGCACGATCCGGCAATGGCGATCGCCGATCGCATGAAGCTCGCGGAAGGTCGTCCGCTCCGGCGCCGCATGATGGCGGCGATGGCGCAGCAGGACTGCGGCCAGTGCGGCTACAATTGCGCCGACTATTCGGATTCGATCGCCAACAGGAGCGAACCCCGCCTCAACCTCTGCGCTCCCGGCGGCAAGGAGACGGCGCGCATGTTGAAGCAGCTCTTCGAGGAGCTGGACAAGGCGCCCGCTGCAAAGTCCGCTGCAGGTACGGCAGCGAGCGCTCCGGCTGCGCCTGAGGTGGAGGCCGAGCTCGGCCGCGCGCGAGAGAATCCGGCGGTGGCGACCTTCCTGTCGCGGCGCCTGCTCAACAAGGGGGCCTCGGAGAAGGAAACCTATCACATCGAGTTCGATCTTTCCGCGAGCAAGCTCGACTATGTCGTCGGCGATTCCTTCGGCGTGTTCGCGCGCAACGATGTCGGCCTCGTCGACCAGATCATCGCGCTGCTCGGCGCCTCCCACACCACTGAGGTCAACGGCAAGACGCTGCGTGAGGCGCTGATCGAGGACGTCTCGTTGTCGCCGGCGCCCGACAAGCTGTTCGAGCTGATCTCCTTCATCACCGGCGGCGCGCAGCGCGAGAAGGCGAGGGCGCTGGCGCAGGGCGAGGATCCCGATGGCGATGCCGCGACGCTCGACGTCATGGCGGCGCTGCAGAAGTTTTCGGGTACGCGGCCGCATCCGGAAGCCTTCGTCGAGGCGCTGGAGCCGCTCCAGCCGCGGCTCTACTCGATCTCCTCGTCGCACAATGCGACGCCCGGAAAGCTGTCGCTGACGGTCGATTCCGTGCGCTACGTCATCGGCAAGCGCAAGCGGCTCGGCGTTGCCTCGACCTTCCTCGGTGAGCGCATCAATGAAGGCGAGAAACTCAAGGTCTATGTGCAGAAGGCACATGGGTTCGGCCTGCCGCAGGATCCGAAGACGCCTGTTATCATGATCGGCCCCGGCACCGGCATCGCGCCGTTCCGCGCCTTCCTGCTCGACCGCAAGGCGACCGGCGCGCCGGGCAAGAACTGGCTGTTCTTCGGCCACCAGCGCAGCGATTGCGACTTCTTCTATCAGGACGAACTCAACGCGATGAAGACGTCGGGCCTGCTGACGCGCCTGTCGCTGGCCTGGTCGCGCGACGGCGAGAAGAAGTTTTACGTGCAGGACCGCATGCGCGAGATCGGCCGCGAGTTGTGGACGTGGCTCGCCGAAGGCGCGCATCTCTACATCTGCGGCGATGCCAAGCGCATGGCCAAGGACGTCGAGCGCGCGCTGGTGGACATCGTCGCCCAGTTCGGGGCACGTTCGACCGACGAAGCCGTGAGTTTTGTCGCCGAGCTCAAGAAGAAGGGCCGCTTCCAGGCTGACGTGTACTAAGGCGCGATGGGATCAGCGTGAATCGTCCCGGCGGCGCAAGCGCGAGGCGTCGCGCCGAAAGGCGGTTTCTACTTTGCATGGGGTTGTTTTCGACATTTTTGTTGGATGACCTTCTGAGGCCTCAGTCCAACTGTCATCCCGTTGTCATCCGGGCCGGTTCCAGCTGCCTCGGACTTTAACGAATAAGATTCTCGAAACCCGCGGATGAAGAGAATTTGTGCCTGCGACGGGGGGCCTTCAGAGAACCCGCATCGCTATTTCCGCCGCCGTCTTGCCCGCCACCCCGGTTGATCCTTCATAATCCCGCAAATGGGGCGTTGGAGATCGACCATGCGCGAACTATCGGCGGAAGCCAGGCTGCACTTTTACGCGCGCTCGCTCTCGCGTCGGACCGGGGCAAGCATGCACCACGTCGCGCTCTACAGCGCCTTCGCCGTCATCGCCGCGATCGTCTTCGGCACACTCTCGGTGCACCCGTTCTAGCGAGGCTTCGCAGATCTCGTAGGGTGGGCAAAGGCGCGCTCTTCGCGCGCCGTGCCCACCATCCTTCCACCTATGAGATCGACGTGGTGGGCACGCTTCGCTTTGCCCACCCTACGGCACCGAGCGTGCCTCACGCCCCGCGCTTGAACGGCGCGACTTCGATCCCCGCATCCTTCAACGCCTGACGCAGGCCCCGCGCAATGTCGACTGCACCTGGCGTATCGCCGTGGATGCAGACCGTGTCCGTGCGCATCTTGATGACCTTGCCGGTGACCGAAACCACCGCGCCGTCCTGCACCATGCGCACCACGCGATCGGCGATCGCCTTGGCATCATGCAGCACCGCGCCGGGCTTCTTGCGCGAGACGAGGTTGCCGTCGTCCTCATAGGCGCGATCCGCGAACACCTCGTGCACCATCGGCAAATTGGCGTCTTCGCCGGCCTTCACCAGCTTTGAATTGGCGAGCACGACGAAGATCAGGCTAGGATCGACTGCCTTGATGCCGGCGGCGATCGCCTTGGCGGTCATGTCGTCCTCGCAGGCGACATTGGAGAGCGCGCCGTGCGCCTTCACATGCGTGACCTTATGACCGGCCGCGGTCGCGATCGCCTGCAGCGCGCCGATCTGGTAGGCGACGAGGTTCTCGATCTCGGAGGCCTTCAGGCCCACGATCGGGTGGCGGCCGAAGCCGTGCAGGTCGCGATATCCAGGATGCGCGCCGACCGAGACACCGCGCGCCTTCGCCAGCTCGACCGTCCGGCGCATGATATCGGGATCGCCGGCATGGAAGCCACAGGCGACGTTGACCGAGCTCGCCATCTCGATCATCGCGGCGTCGTTGCCCATCTCCCATGCGCCAAAACCTTCGCCGAGGTCGCAATTGAGATCGATCGTCTTCATGGTGTTCTCCGCCTCTGGTCTTCCGGTGGTTTACGGCTCAGCCGTGACCTGCCACGTCCCGGCATCCACGGCGCTCACCGCATGGCCCGCAACGTTAGCATCGCTGAGCGCCTCGATGTTGAGTGCGACGGCGTCGGCGGAGCGCAGGCGATCGGGCAGGTTCCGGATCAGCTGCGCGAACTTGCGCGCCTCGTCCTGCGCCTCGGCCATGGTGACCTGCTGGAAGCGGAACGCGGTTCCCGCCGAGGTCTGCGCCAGGCGGCCGACATCGGCCGTGATTACGGTCGCGATTTTCGGGTAGCCGCCGGAGGTGCCGCGATCCATCATCAGCGCGATCGGGGAGCCATTGCCGGGCACCTGGATGCTGCCGTTGACGGTGCCGTCGGAGACGATGTTGTGGCCGTGCAGATGCTTGATCGTGGGCCCTTCGAGCCGGTAGCCCATGCGGTCGGAGGTCGCCGAGATCTTCCATTCGCTGCCCAGGAACAGCGCCTTGTTGGCGTCGTCGAACTCGTCGTCCTGCGGGCCCAGCACGACGCGGATCGGGCCGCTCACGGGCTTCGGCAGTTCGATGCGTAGCTCGGGCGCGCCACTCGCGGCATCGACGCTGAATTCGTCGCCGGGCTGGAGCGGGCGCGGGTAGGGGCTGCCGAGGCCGGCGCGGGCATTCACCGCGAGGCTGCCAAACACGAGCTCGCCGCGGATAGCCCCTTCGATCGCGAGATAGGTGAAGGCGCCGCTACGGGCAAAGCCCAGCGTCAGCGTCTCGCCATCCTTGAGTGTCGCTGATGTGTCCATGGCCACCGGCCGCCCGGCGATATCCGCATCGCGCGGCGCGCCTGCAATCGCGACCCGCACGGCGCCGTCGCGCGCCGTGAAACTGGCGCCAAACGGCCCGATCTCCACGCCCGCCGCGAACGGCTCGTTGCCGACAAGGGTGTTCGCCGCCGCCAGCGCCAGACGGTCCATCGCACCGCTTACGGTCAAGCCGTAGCGCTGCGCGCCGTGGCGGCCGCCGTCCTGGACGGAGCTGGCGGGGCCAATGCTGGCGACGACGAGGCGGCTCATGCGACCACCTGCTCGGCGATGATCTCACCGGCTTCGGCGGCGCGGTCCAGTTCCTCGAACGTCTTGTGGTCGATGGCGAAAAACGTCACGCGATCACCGGGTTCGGTGAGAAAGGTCGGATTCCGGTGGAGCTGATAGGTCCGTACCGGCGTGCGGCCGAGCAGGTGCCAGCCGCTCGGGGCCGCCAGGCATTGGATGCCCGCCTGGACGCCACCGATCGAGATCGTGCCGGCGGGTGTGAAAAGCCGTGGACTCTGCCGCCGCGACATGTGCAGGGATTTGTCGAGGCCGCTGAGATAGGACCAGCCCGGCGTGAAGCCGATCATGGCGACGCGATAGTCGCCGGCGACGTGACGGGCGACGATATCGTCGGGCGTGGTGTTCAGGGCCTTGGCGACCTCCTCGAGGTCGATGCCGTGCTCGCCGCCATAGGCGACGGGAATACGCCAGCGCCGCGCCTTGGTGGCTGGCGGGGGCGGTTGGCTGGCGATCGCAAGCAGCCTTTCGCCGAGCGCGTCGAAACCGATCTTGCCGGGATCGTAATGCACCAGCAGCGAGCGATAGGTCGGAACGGACTCGGTGATCCCGTCGACGCCCGCCGCGGCGAGCGCCTTGTCGAGCGCGAGCACGCGCTCGTTGGCGGCGTCGTCGATGGTGCGGCTGAACTCGACCGTGACGGCGCTGTCGCCACTGGGCAGAAGGCGGGGCGGGGGGAGCGTCGCGGCCATGAGCTGTCGAAATCGGGCCTTCGGAAAAGCGCGGGCTCGGCCTTGAGTTCCGCATCACCCTGCTTCGCGTAAATGCGCGCGCAAGTCCAATAAATTAATGCGGGGGTCCGCGATAAAGCCTTGTTATCGCATCGCATAACAGTCTTGCGGTCCGCGTTCCTGGTACCTTCTTGGCCCTTGACGCAAGGCCTGCGGCTCGCAAGATGCACGCGTTCTTTCCCGCCCATCCGGAGCTCGTCTGTTTCCATGTCGTTGTCCCCCGAAGCCCGCAAGACCCTCGCCGGCATCACCACTGCCACCATCACCACGGTCCTGCTGAAGAAGGGCCTGCGTAACGTGTGGATGCGCGGCGCGCGTCCGCTGCGCCCGGGCCTGCCGCGGCTGGTGGGACCCGCCTTCACGCTGCGTTTCGTGCCGGCGCGCGAGGATCTGGCTACACCGGAATCCTGGTCGTCGCCGATCTCGACCCGCACCGCGATCGAGGCGATGCCGGAGGGGTGCATCGCCGTGGTCGACGCCATGGGCATCACCGATGCCGGCATCTTCGGCGACATCCTCTGCGCCCGCATGGTCAAACGCGGTGTCACTGCGCTCGTTACCGACGGTGTGGTGCGTGACGTCGAGGGCGTCCTCGGCACCAATCTGCCTGTGTGGTGCGACGGCTATGCCGCGCCGCCGTCGGTTGCGGGCCTGACCTTCGTCGGCTGGGGCGAGCCGATCGGCTGCGGCGGCGTCGCGGTATTCCCGAACGACATCGTGGTCGCCGACCAGGACGGCTGCGTGCTGATCCCGCAGGCAATGCTCGACCACGTCCTTGCCGAAGGTGTCGAGCAGGAACGCATGGAAGCCTGGATCGTCAACGAGGTGAACAACGGGGCGGTGCTGCCGGGCCTCTATCCCATGAACGCCGAGACCAAGGCGCGCTACGCGGCAAGCAAGAAGTAATCGAAGGAAACGAGGTACCCCATGGAGATCACAGTCGCAGGCACGCGGCCGACCCGTCGCGCGCCCAAGGAACACTTCACCGGCACCGTGCTGCAGGATCCCGTCATCATGGCGCCCGCGCCGGCACGGCTGAACTGCTCGCGCGTATCGTTCGAGCCGGGCGCGCGCACCAACTGGCATCACCATCCGCTCGGGCAAACGCTCTACGTCATTTCTGGCGTCGGCCGCGTGCAGGCCAAGGGCGGTCCGATCCGTGAGATCCGCCCCGGCGACACCGTCTGGATTCCGCCCGGGGAATTGCACTGGCACGGGGGATCGCCGACCAACGGGATGACCCACATCGCGATGCAGGAAGCGCTCGACGGCGTGTTCTCGACCTGGCTCGAGCCGGTGACCGACGCGGAGTATGGAGCGCCGCTCGGTTAGACTAGATCTCGTGCCCCGGATGCAACGCAGCGCGCAAGCGGTGCGTTGCTGATCCGGGCCCAGAAATCTCCTCCAAACAAAGTCTGGGTCCCGGCTCAGCGTCGCGTCATTACATGCCGCGCCGCGTCCGGGACGCAAGACCTACATTCTTTCCGCCGTCCACGTGCCCGTGCACAGGGCGCCGCGCCATGTGCCGGAGCCTGAGGTGCCGCTGAGCCGACCGAAGCCGACCGCGCGCTTGATGCCGGTGCTCAGGGTGACGTTGATGCTGCCGGCTTCGGCGACACGCCCCGACGCCGTCACCGCGGCACTGCTCGATGCAATCTGACCATTATTGATGCCGATCGAGACGGTCGCGCCGTTGCCGCAGGCGTCGCTCGAGGAGGCGATGCGCACGTTCCGCGCGCCGTCGAAGGTGGTTGTGGCCGCGCCTGCCTGCGTGAGCGGGAAGGCGATAGCGACAATGGTGGCGAAGAGACCTTTGCGAAATCCGTTCATGACACGCCCTGTGGTTGACCATGCGGGGGATCGTGGCACGGGCAGCAGAGCCGGCGATGTGAGCGTTGTCACGCGCGTAGGAAGCTCTGTAAGGTGGCGCAGCTCGGCAATGCCACAGCGCGCAAAAGCAAAGGGGCCCTTGCGGGCCCCTTGTCTTCGTCGGAACGGCGAGCTCGAACTTAGTTCACCCGCGTCCAGGTCTGGCCGCCGCAGAACATGCCGCCGAAGGCGCAGCCCTGCACGCGGAGCCGGTCGGTGCCCTTCAGCGCGATCGTCGAGTCGTAGGTCGAGCCGGAGTTGGGATCGACGATGCGGCCGGACCATTTCTGGTCCTTGCCGGGCTTCATGTTGATCAGGACCTGCTCGCCATTCTGGTTCGACTTGCTGTCGATCGAATAGCCGCAGAGGTTGGTGCCGCACTGCTCGATGCGGACCTTGCCTTCCTTCTCCTCGGTCAGCCAGACGCCGAGCGGTGAATTTAGATCGTGCGCCGACGCGGCTGCAGGAGCCGGCGGGGCGACGGCGGCGGCTTGAACGGGAGCGGGCGCAGGCACCGGAGCAGGTGGTGGA
>NZ_LGHM01000098.1 GCF_001908185.1 Bradyrhizobium sp. AS23.2 | reverse complement strand
TTGCCTACTTAACCGACGCGCTCACCAGGATCGTCAATGGCCATCCGAATAGCGACATCGATCAGTTGCTGCCGTGGGCATATTGCCGTCACGACCTCAAAGCTGTGGCCTGAAAACAGCGCTTACAGCGAAGCGACGAAGCAATCCAGACTATCGTCGCGGAAAGAGTCTGGATTGCTTCGCTTCGCTCGCAATGACGAGCAAAACTGCAATCTCCAACTACGGCTAACCCTTGTCGCTCTCGAGCCGGAAGATCTGCGAGCCTTCGCTGCCCGACAACAGGCCGGTGTCGCTGTAGAGCTTCAGCTTGGTGCGCGTGTCGGCGATATCGAGGTTGCGCATGGTGAGCTGGCCGATACGGTCGGCAGGCGTGAACGCTGCGTCCTCGACCTTCTCCATGCTGAGCCGCTCCGGCGCATAGGTGAGGTTGGGGCTTTCCGTATTCATGATCGAATAGTCGTTGCCACGGCGCAGCTCGAGCGTCACCTCGCCGGTGACGGCGCGCGCGACCCAGCGCTGCGCGGTCTCGCGCAGCATCAAGGCCTGCGAGTCGAACCAGCGGCCCTGATAGAGGAGACGACCGAGGCGCAGGCCGCTGACGCGATACTGCTCGATGGTGTCCTCGTTGTGGATGCCGGTGACGAGACGCTCATAAGCGATGTGCAGCAGCGCCATGCCCGGCGCTTCATAGATGCCGCGGCTCTTGGCCTCGATGATGCGGTTCTCGATCTGGTCGCTCATGCCGAGGCCGTGGCGACCACCGATCGCGTTGGCTTCGAGGAACAGTGCGACCGGATCGGCGAAAGTCTGGCCGTTCAGCGCGGTGGGCTGGCCTTCCTCGAAGCGCACGACGACCTTCTCGGCCTTGACGTTGCAGTCGTCGCGCCAGAACGGCACGCCCATGATCGGGTTGACGATCTTGATGCCGCTGTCGAGGCTCTCCAGATCCTTCGCCTCGTGCGTGGCGCCGAGCAGGTTGCTGTCCGTTGAATACGCCTTCTCGGCGCTCATCTTGTACGCAAAACCCTGCGCCGTCATGAATGCCGACATCTCGGCGCGGCCGCCGAGCTCGTCGATGAACTGCTGGTCGAGCCAGGGCTTGTAGATGCGCAGGCTCGGATTGGTCAGCAGGCCGTAGCGATAGAAGCGCTCGATGTCGTTGCCCTTGAAGGTCGAGCCGTCGCCCCAGATGTTGACGCCGTCTTCCTTCATGGCCGCGACCAGCATCGTCCCGGTCACCGCGCGCCCGAGCGGTGTGGTGTTGAAATAGGTGATACCGCCGGTCGAGATGTGGAAGGCGCCCGACTGGATCGCGGCGATGCCTTCGTGGACGAGCTGCGTGCGGCAATCGACGAGCACGGCCTTCTCGGCGCCGAACTCCTGCGCCTTGCGCGGGATCTCGTTGTAGTCGGCTTCATCCGGCTGGCCGAGATTGGCGGTATAAGCGTAGCAGCGCGCGCCCTTCTGCTTCATCCAGAGCAGCGCAGCGCTGGTGTCGAGGCCGCCCGAAAAAGCGATGCCGACTTTCTCACCCTTGGGCAGGCTTTTCAGAATCGTGGTCATGGGGCTTCCAATCGGATCTCAAAGGGCTGATGGCGTTATGGTTTGACCCGCGCGAATATCAAATTTCGCAGCGCTCGGCACGCATTTAATGGCTCAAATCGACGATGCCGGGCCTGTCTGGCCACCGAACAGGCGCTGGCGGAGCCGGTAGCCGGGCGAGGCCAGCCGGGTCAGCGCGGCATCGACCGCCGCGTCCGAAAAGCGCGTTCGCGGCCAGCGGTAAATCAGCGCGTAGGCAAACCAGATCACGACGAAACTGACGAGGCCGGCGATTGAGACATCGGTGAAGAAGTGCCCGCCGAAAGCCATGCGCAGCCCGCTGGTCGCGATGCCGAAGACCACGGCGCCGGCATAGGCGAGCGGACGCCACGCCGGCGGGGCCAGCGCGGCCGGAGCCAGCGTCCAGAACGCAGTCGCGCCCTCGCCCGAGAAGAACGAGCAGTTGCGCGCGCAGTCGCCGCGCGGATCCCACCACGCCACGAATTGCTGGTCGCCGGCGAACTCGGTCACCATCACCGGCCGCGGCCGGCCCCAATAGGTCTTGAAGGTGAGGTTGGTCAGAATGCCGGCCGACATGATCATCGTGACCAGCAGGAAGACGATCGCGCGCCCTGACACCATCAGGGGCCGGTCGGGCCGGAACAGCTTGACCACGAGCGCGATCAACGGAGGCAGCATAAACGCCCAGGCAATCCACATCGCAGCGTCACGCGCGAAGCCGGCCCAGCCATTCAGCTTGAGCGGAAAGGTTTTCGTCTCGGGATCGAAGAACAGCGAGGCGAGCTTGAGATCGAGTTCGGGATAGAGGCCGAAAACGACGCCGATCACGAGCCACAGCGCCAGGGCGATGAAGAGTCCAGTCCGGTTCATGGCGCGCGGTTTACCGGAGTGGGAAGAAGATGGAAACCCTCACGACCGTCATTCCGGGATGGTCCGAAGGACCAGACCCGGAATCTCGAGATTCTCAGGTGCGCAATTGCGCACCATAGTTCGATGCTTCGCATCGCCCCGGAATGACAGCGTAAGCTACCGCGCGTCGGGCCTCGAATTCGACGGCAGCGGCGGAGGCTGCTTGCGCGGGGGCAACGGATCGCGCCAGGCGCCGGCATTGCGGCCGGCGATCAGCCAGTAGACGACGCCGGCGACAATGCCGGCACCGGTCATGATCTCCAGATGACGCCGCACGATACCCTCGAACTGCAGCGTGTCGGGATGGAAGGGAACGAGACCAAGATAGCAGGCGAGCCCGACAAGGCCGCCGCCGACGGCATAGGCGAGCGCGCTGCGGATATAGAGCGCTTCCGTGATCGCGACGATCACCGCCGCCGGCACCAGAGCAAAGCCCGAGACGAAGATGAAGCCGAAACCGAGCAGGATATCGATCGCGCCTTGATCGACGGGGCCGGCGCCGAGATCGGCGAATTCCGGGAACAGCAGCGCGATGACCACGATCATGCCGCCGACGAAGCAGGCGGCGAGGAAGCCGATGAAGATGACGATGAGGCGGCCGATCAATGTCATGACGCGACCCTGATCGTCATTGCGAGCGAAGCGAAGCAATCCAGAAATGCGTCCGTGGAGACAATCTGGATTGCTTCGTCGCTTCAGCGCAAAATTGCTTTCGCAATTTTGTCGCGAGCTCCGCGCAATGACGAGGTTGCAACAGCGTGCACATAACCGGCTAATCCGTCATCGCCATGGCGCGGAGCGCCTGGCGTTCGCGGGCCGAAAGCTTTTCGGTCTCCGACTTGAGCTGGCCGCAGGCGGCGAGGATGTCGCGGCCGCGCGGAGTGCGCACCGGCGAGGAATAGCCGGCGTTGAAGATATACTCGGAGAATTTCTCGATCTGGTCCCAGTCCGAACATTCATAGGCCGTGCCGGGCCAGGGATTGAACGGGATCAGGTTGATCTTGGCCGGAATGCCCTTGAGCATCTTCACCAGCAGCTTGGCATCGTCGAGCGAATCGTTGACGCCCTTGAGCATCACATACTCGAAGGTGATGCGGCGCGCGTTCGACGCGCCGGGATAGTCGCGGCAGGCCTGCAGCAGCTCGGCGATCGGATATTTGCGGTTGAGCGGCACGAGTTCGTTGCGCAATTCGTCGCGCACGGCGTGGAGCGAGATCGCGAGCATGACGCCGATCTCGTCGCCGGCGCGCACGATGTTCGGCACCACGCCCGAGGTGGACAGCGTGATGCGGCGACGGGAGATGCCGATGCCTTCATTGTCGCCGACGATGAGCAGCGCATCGCGCACCGCGTCAAAATTGTAGAGCGGCTCGCCCATGCCCATCATCACGATGTTGGTGACGCGGCGTGTGCCGTCCTCGCGATCGGCCCAATCATTCAGACGATCGCGCGCGACCATCACCTGCCCCACGATCTCGCCGGCGGTGAGGTTACGTACCAGCCGCTGCGTGCCGGTGTGGCAGAAGGCGCAGTTCAGCGTGCATCCGACCTGCGAGGAGACGCAGAGCGTGCCGCGATCGGTCTCGGGGATGTAGACGCATTCGACTTCATGCGCCTTCTCGACATTGTCACCGCTCGGCAAACGAAGCAGCCATTTGCGGGTGCCGTCGTTGGAGATCTGCTCGGCCACGACTTCGGGACGATCAACGGTGAAGCGCTCGGAGAGTGAGGTGCGGATCGCCTTCGAGACCGACGTCATCTCGTCAAAATTCTTGGCCCCGCGAAAATAGATCCAGTGCCACAATTGCTGCACGCGCATCTTGCGCTGCGCCGGCGCGACGCCGATCTCGCCGAGACAGTCGGCAAGCTCGGCGCGCGACAGGCCGATCAGTGACGGCCTGGCCGGCGGCACATAGGTTTCGAGCGGAGTCTTCTCCACCAGTGTTGCGTTGTGCGGCTCGGCAGTCGGTTGCATTGAATGGGCCTAATTGCTTGGTCGTTCCGGAGTGGCCCGAAGAGCCGAACCCGGAACCTCAAGATTCCGGGGTCCATGCTCAAGCGCCGCGCTTTGCGCGGTCCTGCCGCATCGCCCCGGAATGACGCGAAAAATCTGGAACCGCCCCTATATAGCAACCGGAATTGCCGATTGCGACCCTGTCGCCCGCAGCCTTAGCGCCTGCAAACTTATCGTCGGCAGTCCTGGGCGATCCGGTCGAGCGCCTGGGCGAGGCCCTTCAGCGAGAAGGTGTCGGTCGTCTCCGTGCCCTTGGCCGAGACGCCCTTGACCACGAGATCGGCGGATTTGCGCATGGCCTCGACCATCCGCTCCTCCTCGGCCGCATTCTTGATCCAGAGGCCGTCGCCCTGCGTGTACATCGCGAAAGCCGCGCCGCCGACCTCGACCGAGGATTCCGAGCCCGGCTTGAGGGCGTAGCCGATCATGACCGAGACTTCGTTGTTCACCTTCTCCGCCGGCCGGGTCGAGACGAAGGCATAGGCGGGATCGCGCGGCCGGTTCGGCGGGATGGTCTTCGACGACGACGGCTTGGCCAGCGCAAAGCAAACCTTCTTGCCGTTGGGCGTCGCCGAATAGGCACCCCAGGTGCCGAACTGGCCGATCAGGGTCGGCTCGGCGCCGCCCGCAACCGCCGCGGGCGGAGCCACCGGCTTGCTCTCTGGTTTTGCAGCCGTCTTGGCGGCGGGCGCAGCCGTTTTCGGTGCAGCCTTCGGCGCCGTCTGCGCCTGCGCGGAATCGGTGATTCCCCAGGCCGCCACGCCGGTCATCAAAGCTAAAATCAGCACCCGCCACATGCTGGAGTGGTTCCCTCAATATTGTGACTGGAAGATGGCCCGGTCGCGCTTTGTCCCCGAGTCAGGGATAGCCGGGAAAGTCCAATTTGGGAAGGCAGTTAGCGGAGTGACCGCCGTCAGCCTTTCGATCGCGCAGCGCGCTGCTCCGACCATTGGGCGTCAGTCCAGCGCAATAGATCCTCGGCGCCGGAACTGCGCAAATGCGCGCCACCGTCGATCACCACCATCTCGCCATTAATGTAACCGGCACGGTCGGAGACCAGGAAGCTGGCGAGATCGGCCAGCTCGCTATGCTCGCCGGTGCGCCCCATTGGGTTGCGCGCAGTCCAGCCTTCATCGCGCCCCTCGGGGCGGAGCTGCCCGGAAGCGCCGGCGGTCGGGAACGGGCCCGGCGCGATCGCGACGGTGCGGATGCCCTTCGGGCCCCACTCCACAGCAAGGCTCTTGGTCATCGCCAGCACCGCCGATTTCGCCATCGCCGACGGCACGGTGAAGGCGCGGCCGGTGATGGTGGAGGTCGACAGGATCGAGAGCACGACGCCGTTGTGCTTGCCCTCGATCCAGCGCCTGCCGGCGGCGAGCGTGCAATACATCGCGCCATGCAGTGTCGGGGCGAGGATCGCGTCCGCAGCGCGGAACGAGAGATGCTCGCTCTGCGCGATGAAGGTTGCGGCAGCATTGTTGACGAGGATGTCGAGCGGCGCCTCGTGCCAGATCTGATCCATCATGCTATCGACGGCAGCGCCGTCGCGGACATCGCAGGCGATGGTGGTGATCTTGCCGCCGGTCGAACGCATCTCGCCCGCTGTCGCTTCCAGCCGGTCGAGCTTGCGGCCGCAAATGACGAGCTCGGCGCCAAGCGCGAGGAAGCGGCGCCCCATCGCAGCGCCGAGGCCCGAGCCACCACCGGTGACGAGGATGCGCTTGTCCTTGAGCAGACCTGTTTCAAACATCGTTTGAATGCTCCCTTTTCTTCTTTCGTAAGGATAGGCTGACGCATCGCCTTGGGCAAAGAAACCGGATTGTCGCCCGTGCCTAAATCCGGCAGAAACGGACAACTTTAATTCCACCCCGAAACGCCAAGTGCTCTAACCAAGTACTTCTCAAGAAGGTCCCGCCATGAAAGCCATCCTCTGCTCGCAATATTGCCAGCCCGACGATCTCGTGCTCGCCGACGTGCCGGATCCGGTGGCAGGTCCCGGCGAGGCCGTGATCGCGATCAAGGCGGCGGCGCTGAACTTCTTCGACATCCTGATGATCCAGGGCAAGTACCAGATCAAGCCGCCGTTCCCGTTCTCGCCTGCCGCCGAAGTTGCCGGCGTCATCGAGAGCATCGGTCCCGGTGTCACCGATCTGAAGGTTGGCGATCGCGTTGTCGCTTCCTGCGGCCACAATGGTGCCCGCGAAAAGATCGCGCTGCCGGCGGCATCGATCGTCAAGATTCCCGACAATCTCGATTATGACCGCGCGGCCGGCATCATCATCATATACGGCACCGCGCTGCATGCGCTGGAAGACCGCGCGAGCCCGAAGCCGGGCGAGACGCTCGCAGTGCTCGGTGCCGCCGGCGGTACCGGCCTTGCGGCTTGCGAGCTCGGCAAGCTGATGGGCCTGAAGGTGATCGCCTGCGCCTCGTCGGAGGAGAAGCTCGAATTCGCGAAAGCGCATGGCGCCGAGCTGACACTGAACTACGCGAAGGAAGACTTGAAGGAAGGCCTGCGCAAGCTCACGGGCGGCAAGGGCGTCGACATCATCTTCGATCCCGTGGGCGGCGCCTATGCCGAGCAGGCGTTGCGCTCGATCGCCTGGGAAGGCCGCTTCCTCGTCATCGGCTTTGCCGCCGGCGACATTCCGAAGATGCCTCTGAACCTCGCGCTGCTGAAGGGTTGCGACATCCGGGGCGTGTTCTGGGGCGCCTGGACCCGGCTCAACCCGGCCAAGAACCGCGCCAATCTCGAGAAGCTCGTAAAGTGGACGGCGGAAGGCAAGATCTCCTCGCATGTCGACCGCACCTTCCCGCTGGCGCAGACCGCTGACGCACTGAAGGTGCTCGCCGGACGTCAGGCCATGGGCAAGGTGATCCTGCACCCATAACTCGCGTAGGACATTCTCGATCTCGTCATGGCCGGGCTTGTTGTTTAGCCCGGCCATCCACGCCCAGCCGCATACGCGGATGGCCGGGATCAAGCCCGGCCATGACGCGGTTTTCGCGCGCAGTGACGCGCCCCCCGCATGGTCAAAGCAACCTCAATCACCGCGATCAAAATTGCGGTGCACGTCGCCTCGTTGCCTCAATCAAACCCCAATATCTCCAGATTCGCGCAAACCGCCGTCGTTTTTTGGGCTGAATCGGACTGAGATTTACCGGTTCCAGTTTGCGGGGCGCTTCTGGACAACAACGACAAGAACACTCGACCGGGAAAACCCGGCGCGTTGCGTTAGTATTTGGGGAGCACCATACCATGGAGACGACGGCCTACCGTCCGTCCGAGACGTCGCGGGCGTTCGACGTCGAGCAAGCCACCACCGATCCGGACGCCATGCCCTACATTTTGGCACAGGCTGACCGGACCGACCTTTCACCACACGATCCCATTCCGCTGTTTCTGTCCGACCCGAACAGCATGCCCGATCCGCGGGAGTTTGCGCCCCGCCGCGTGCGGTCGCGCGCCGGTCTCGCGACCCAGATCGTCGCGAGCGTTCTCGCAGCCGCCGCAATTGCGGTGCTGGTGACGCTGTTTCATTCCGATGTCAGCCGTCTGTTCGCCGTCAACGTGAGCGCCTGGATGAGCAGCCTGACGGCGAATCCGCCGGCGGCACCTCCGGCGCCGATCGCGCGCCAGATGCCGCTGAAGGACCCGGCCCGCGTGTCGGACACGATGCAGTTCGCGAGCGCTGAGGCCAGGGATACGAGCGTGCCGGCGATGCCGAGCCGCGAGGCGATCGCGGCCGCCTACCAGAACGCGCTACAGGCCCAGACACCGACGCAGCCGGCAGTGTTCGTTGCGCCACCATCTGAGCCGGCTCCGCCAGTCAAGACGCTCGACGCAGAGACACTGGCCGGGCTGATGACGCGCGCCAGGAGCCTGATGGCGATCGGCGATATCGCCGCCGCCCGGCTGCTGCTCGAGCGCGCCGCGCATGCGCAGGATGCCACCGCCGCGTTCGTACTGGCTGAGACCTACGATCCGGCCGTGCTCGGCACCAACGATATGCGAAGCATCTCCGCCGACCCCGCAGCCGCGCGCAACTGGTACCAAAAGGCCGCGGCGCTCGGGTCGCTGGAGGCGCGCCAGCGCCTCACGCAAATTCAGAACTAAGATCTCGGTTTAGATAGCAGGGGACATCATGCGTAACGCACTGAGGATGGCGCTTGTCGCCATAACGATGATTTATGGCCTGTCGGCACGTGCCGAGCAGACCGAATACGACCCGAGCAAGGTCTCGGACAGCCTCAAGGCGATCTTCCAGTTCGGATCGGTCTCGACCAAGCAGGCGATCAACGCCAACACGGTGACTCTGATCACCGGCACCATCGGCGGCACCTATGTGCAGTTCGGCGCCGACCTCGCCTCGGTGCTCGATGACGGCAACAACCTGCGCGTGCTCCCGATCGTCGGCCGTGGCTCGGTGCAGAGCGTCGCCGACATCCTGCTCCTGCAAGGCGTCGATCTCGGCATCGTGCGATCGGACACGCTCGACTATCTCGAGCGCAAGGGCTTTGCGAAGGACATCAAGCAGCAGTTCACCTATGTGACCAAGCTCTACAATGAGGAGATGCAGGTCATCACGCCGAAATCGATCCCGACGCTGAAGGATCTCGAAGGCAAGACCGTGAGCGTGGACCTGCCTAACGGCGGCACCTTCGTCACCGCGCTTACCGTGTTCGAACGGCTCGGGATCAAGGCGAAGTTCGTCTATATCGAGCAGCGCATCGCGATGGAGAAGCTGAAAGCCGGCGAGATCGACGCGGTGATCGTGGTCGGCGGCAAGCCATACAAGTCGGTGAGCACCTTCAGTAACGACGGCCGCTTCCATCTTGCCAGCGTCGATTACGCCAAGCCGCTGCAGAGCGACTATCTGCCGGCGACGCTGACTGCGAAGGACTATCCGAACCTGATCAAGGACGGCGAGGCCGTGGACACGATCGCGGTGCCGGCAGTGCTCGCAGCCTACAACTGGGCACCGAACACCGAGCGCTATCGCAAGATCGCGCTATTCGTGGACGCGTTCTTCACGAAATTCCCGGCACTGCAGAACCCGCCGTTCCATCCCAAATGGAAGGAGGTCTCGCTCGCCGCCCCCCCTGTCGGGCTGGAACAGGCTGCCGGTGGCTCAGCAATGGCTCGACCGCCATGGCGTCGAGCCGGTGGCGAGGCAGCGCTTCGAGACGTTCCTGAAACAGAACCCCGCGGCCGCGAAAGTGTCTGATGCCGACAAGGAAGCGCTCTTCAAGCAATTCCAGGCCTGGGAAGCAGAGAACGGTGCGCGGATGCAGCCGAGGTCGGAGAAGCGGATGCACGCGAGGTCGGAGAAAAAGTAGCGACGGTCAGCGCGAGCAATGATGCCGCGGCACTGGGGCGGGCTATCCAGTATTCCAGCGACAGTCATGATTGAGCCGAGAAGCCGCGGCGTACTGGATTCCCCGCCTTCGCGGGGAATGACAGCGGAGTTTGTAGCGCTAAGCTGCTACGCTGCTTCTATATCCGCGTCGCCCTCATCCACCCCGCGCTTCAGCGCGGCACGGGCGGCTTCGCGATGCTCTGACGTGATGTGGCTGGCGACCATGCGGATGGCAGTGGCGAGCACGGCGGCGTCATCGGTGAAGCCGAGCACCGGCATCACGTCGGGAACGAAGTCGAACGGCAGGATGAAATAGGCGATCGCCCCCAGAAGCGACGCCTGGACATGGCGCGGCGTCTGCCGGTCGAACGCACAGTAATAGGCCGCGAGCAGATCTTCGGCGAACGGCAGTTGCGCCGCGACGCGCTTCAGCTTGCGCCAGAAGCGACGGCGAACGCTCTCACGATCTTCCGCAAGCCGATCCGCCGGCTCGAAGCCGACGCTGTATTCGGCGGCCATGTTCCACAAACTCCCCGTTCAGCCAGAGGCGGCAGATCGCCACATCCGGTGCTGATCACAAGATGGGGATCTGGCCCATCCCTGCAAGACGTCAGCCTGATGTCAGCCTGGCAATGGCGTTCATCGCCTTGGCGAGCTCGACATCGAGCTTGGTGACGCCGCCGGCGTCATGGGTCGACAGCACTACCTCCACCGTCTTGTAGACGTTACGCCATTCGGGGTGGTGGTCCATCTTCTCGGCGACCAGCGCCGCGCGGGTCATGAAGCCGAACGCCTCGTTGAAATCCTTGAAGACAAAGGTCTTCCCGATCGCGTCGCGGCCCTGGATCTCGGTCCAGCCCGGTATCCCGCCCAGCGCCTGCTTGCGCGCCTCTGCCGCCAGCCGTTCTGCCATGATCGCCTCCGCCCTTCAGGGGAACTTTACCCTAACACCGTGCATACGGCCCGGGTTCATACGGAATTTGGCCCATCCGCTAACCATGACGGAGATGTAACCCCGCCGGACAAGAAATTTGCTACAATTGCGGGGTAAATCGCCGGCCGAGATGAAACTGAGCCTCAAGCGTCTGTCTGGGAGATCGATGACCGGGGGATTGGACCTGGCCGAAGCGCCCACTCCGCCTTCGCCGCGATCAGCGGCGCGGAAGACGGCGCTCGTGTCGCTTGCACTGGTGCTTGCGATCATCGGCGCGCTCGCCGGCGGCTATTATTTCGCGATGCGCCCGGTGACGCTGAAGATCGCGGTCGGTCCCGCCAACAGTGATGACCTCAAGGTCGTGCAGGCGCTGACGCAGGCTTTCACGCAGACCAAGGGCCACGTGCGACTGCGCCCGCTCCAGACCGACGGTGCCACCGCCAGCGCCGATGCGCTCGCGGCAGGCAAGGCCGACCTTGCCATCGTGCGCGGCGACGTTGACGTGCCGAAGAACGCGCAGGCGGTCGCGACCTTGCGCAAGAACGTCGTGGTGATGTGGTCCGTGCCGGGCAAAGGCAAGAAGAAGGGCGCGAAGACCACCAAGATCACCAAGATCGCGCAGCTCGCAGGCCATCGCGTCGGCGTGGTCGGCCGCACCCAGGCCAACGTCAACCTGCTCAAGGTCATTCTCCAGCAATACGGCGTCGATCCGGCCAAGGTCGATATCGTGCAATTCCCGGCCAACGAAGCCGCCGAGGCGATCCGCACCCAGAAGGTCGATGCCTATCTCGCAGCCGGCCCCGTGAACAGCAAGATCACGTCCGATGCGATCGCGGCGTCCGCCAAGGATGGCGGCACGCCGACCTTCCTCGCCATCGATTCCGCCGACGCCATCGCGCAGAACCATCCGGTCTACGAAGCGTCAGAAATTCCCGCCGGCACCTATGGTGGCTCGCCCCCTCGCCCCGACGACGAGGTCAAGACCATCAGCTTCTCGCACCACATCGTGGCACGCAAAGGCGTGTCTGACACCACCATCGCCTCGTTCACACGCCAGCTCTTCGCCGTGCGGCAGCAATTGGTGACGGAATTCCCGCTTGCGGCGAAAATCGAAACGCCAGACACCGACAAGGATGCCGTGATCCCCGCGCATCCGGGCGCGGCCGCCTTCGTCGACGGCGAGGAAAAGACCTTCCTCGACAAATACAGCGACTACATCTGGTGGAGCCTGATGGCGCTTTCGGCCATGGGCTCGATCGGTGCGTGGTTTGCGGGCTACCTCAAGAAGGACGAGCGCAACAGCAACAGCCATCTGCGCGAACGCCTGCTCGACATGATTTCCGCGGCGCGCAAGAGCGAGACGACTGAAGAGCTCGACCAGATGCAGGCCGAGGCCGACGACATCCTGCGCGACACGCTGCGCTGCTTCGACCACGGCGCGATCGAGGAAGCCGCGCTGACCGCCTTCAACATCACACTCGACCAGTTCCACGTCGCCGTCGCCGATCGCAAGGCAGTGCTGTCCAGCCTGCCGCAGGGCCTGCAACGTGCGGGCGCGCAGTTCAGGGCTGCCGGCAACGCGTAGACGCTTGCGCGCGTTATCGCTGCGTCACATTGTCTCAATATAGCTTTCGATGCCATTTTCGCGGTCTGATGCCAGCGCACCATCCCGGAGTGACGGCGCAAGACGCGCATAAGACAGCTAGCCGGCGAGCCAGCCCATGAAGATCAAATTCTCCCGCCGCCGTTTCCTCACCACCGGCGCCGGTGCGCTCAGCGCGATCGCGATGCCTTACATTTCGCGCGCGGCCGACCGGCCGGCGGTCACGCATGGCGTGCAGTCGGGCGACGTCACCGTCGATGGCGGCGTGGTATGGGCGCGCACCGACCGGCCCGCGCAGATGCTGGTCGAGGTCGCGACGACGGAGTCGTTCAAGAACGCCCGCGCGCTGCCGCCAATCGCCGCGCTGCCCGAGAGCGACTTCACCGCGAAAATGCTGCTGGAGAACCTGCCAGGGGGACAGGACATCTTCTACCGCGTCCGCTTCCGCGATCTCTCGCACAGCGCGATCGAGGGCGAGCCCGTGGTCGGCCGCTTCCGCACAGCACCGGCCGACCGCCGCGACGTCAGCTTCGTCTGGGGCGGCGACGTTGCCGGCCAGGGCTGGGGCATCAATCCCGACGACGGCGGCATGTTCGCCTTCTCCGCCATGCGCAAGCACCGTCCGGATTTCTTCCTGCATTCCGGCGACACCATCTACGCCGACGGTCCGATTCCATCCGAGGTGAAGCTTGCCGACGGCAAGATCTGGAAGAACATCACGATCCCCGAGAAAGCCAAGGTCGCCGAGACGCTGGACGAGTACCGCGCCGCGCACAAATACAATCTCACCGACGACAATGTCCGCGCCTTCAATGCCGAGGTGCCGATCTTCGTGCAGTGGGACGACCACGAGGTGACCAATAACTGGTCGCTGTCGAAGGAGCTGCCGGCGGCCTACAAGGTACGCGACATCACGCTGCTCGCCGCGCGCGGCGCGCGCGCCTTCCACGAGATGTATCCGATGCGCGAAAGCATCAATGAGCCCGGCCGGGTCTATCGCCAGATTTCCTACGGCCCGCATCTCGACGTGTTCGTGCTCGACGAGCGCAGCTATCGCGGCCCCAACGGCGCCAACCTGGAAACGGAATACGGGCCGGCCAGCTATTTCCTCGGCCCCGACCAGATCGCCTGGCTCAAGCGCGGCCTGCTCAACTCGCGTGCGACTTGGAAGGTGATCGCCTCCGACATGCCGCTCAGCCTGGTCGTATCGGACACACCGAAGGGCGGCTCGGAAGCTTTTGCTCAGGGCGACGGCCCCGTGCGCGGCCGCGAGTTCGAGATCGCCGACGTCCTGCGCTTCATCAAGATGGCGCCGATCAGCAACACAGTGTGGCTGACGGCGGACGTGCACTACGCCGCCGCGCACTATTACGATCCGAACAAGGCGCAGTTCCAGGATTTCGAACCGTTCTGGGAATTCGTGTCAGGCCCGCTGCACGCGGGCACCTTCGGTCCGAACGCGCTCGACAACACGTTTGGGCCGGAAGTGCGCTTCGTCAAGGCTCCGGGGAAGGACAACCAGAACCTGCCGCCCTCCGCCGGCATGCAGTTCTTTGGTCACGTCAAGATCGACGGCGCCTCGGGCCAGATGACGGTGACCTTGCGCGACCGCGCCGACGTCGCGCTGTGGTCAACCACACTCGATCCGAAACTTGCCTGAGCTCTGATCGGCCGCGTAACGCAGCCGGCTCGCCGGAGTATCAGCGTCCGCGCGTTCGTAGCGCAGTCTCGAGCGCATCGCTCGAGCACGGCTTTTGCAGCCGCGGCCGCGCCGAGAACTCGGCGGGGATCCTGGTCTCTGCGCCGTAGCCGGTCACGAAGACGAAGGAGATTTGCGCAGCCGCCAGATGCTCGGCGACCGCAAAGCTTTTCTCGCGGCTGAGCTCGACATCGAGCAGCGCGAAATCCGGCGCGCGCTTCGTGATCGCGGCCAGTGCCTGCACTACCGACCCCACGCTGCGCACGGTCTTCACGCCAAAACCCAGCAAGCGATCCTCGAAGTCGATCGCGATGATCGGATCGTCCTCGACGATCATCACGTCGGCGGGAACGTCGGCCGAGCCGAGCGGGGAAACAGGTTCCATGATCCTGGCTATCGAGGGCTGCATTTTTCATCGCTCAGGACAGCCTCATCCCGACGCCTGCGCCCAGCGCGTCGGAGGGTTCCCGGAACGAAACTCACCACAAAACAGTTTAAACGTCTGTCCACTTGTGCACACAGCCAACGAACGGACCTCGCTAGTGTTGAAAGGAGAGCAGGGGATCTACGATGGACGCGCGCATCAGCAAGACAACCGAGGTCGACAGCCGGCCGGCCAACAATCTGCTGCGGCGCCTGAGCCCGGCAGACTACGCGCTGCTCGCACCGCACGTCGCCGTTGACCAGGCCGAGGCCAACGAGTTGCTCTACAGTCCCGGCGACAATGTCCAGGTCGTACACTTTCCCTGCGGTCCCGCGCTTGCGACGTTCCTCGTTCCCAACGAAGACGGCCGCGATGTCGAGACCATTCTGGTGGGACGCGAAGGAGCCGTGGGCGGCATCGTCAGCGAAGGATTTCTGCCGGCTTACACCCGCATCTGCGTGAAGTTCGGCGGCCCGTTTGCGCGCATTCACGTCGGCAAGCTGGAGGCGGCCAAAATGCGTTCGGCCTCGCTGCGCAACATCTTTGTCCGCTACGCCGATTGCATGCTGGCGCAGATCTTCCAGTCGACCGCCTGCAACGCCATCCACTCGATCGAGCAGCGCACCGCGAAGTGGATCCTCGCGGCGATGGAGCGTACCGGCGACGAGAGCAGCGTGCCGCTGACCCACGAGCAGCTTGCGACGCTGCTCGGCGTTGGCCGCAGCTATGCAAGCCGCGTACTCCAGTCGTTCAAGGCCGAAGGCGTGCTCGACACGCGGCGCGGGGCGATCCTGGTCCGCAACCGTGACGGCCTGCGCTTGCGCACCTGCCTGTGCAATGACGCGGTCAAGATGCATTTCGAGGAGGTGCTGCGCGGGGTCTATCCGACCGAGGAGGCGGATCGGAGCTCGGCACAAGGCTGACCCATACGGGCGCTTTGGATCAAAGGGCCGGTTTGGTACAGGATTTCCCGTAAGCCCCGGGGATTCCCGGACAAAATTCAGTCAATCAATGCCCAAAGAACGCATTGTTTTTTGGCGTTTTCTGCATATATTGCGGCGCAAACGCGCAGGGTGCCCGGTCGATTTGGCCGGGCTTCCTTTTTAGCGGAAAGCGCCCGTTTCCTATCTTCCAGCGTTGTTTCGAAAAGAGGTCCCGGTCCGACCGGCGAGATCGCGCTTAACCCATTGTTCGAACGCAAAGAAGCTAACTCATGAACCTCCGCAACATCGCCATTATCGCCCACGTCGACCACGGCAAGACGACCCTGGTCGACCGCCTCCTTCAACAATCCGGCACGTTCCGCGAGAACCAGAAGGTGACCGAACGCGCCATGGACTCCAACGATCTGGAGCGCGAGCGCGGCATCACCATCCTGGCCAAGGCGGCCTCGGTGCAGTGGAAGGATACCCGGGTCAACATCGTCGACACCCCCGGCCACGCCGATTTCGGCGGCGAGGTCGAGCGCATCCTGAACATGGTGGACGGCGCACTGGTCCTGGTGGATGCCGCCGAAGGCCCGCTGCCGCAGACCAAATTCGTGGTCTCCAAGGCGCTCAAGGTCGGCCTCAAGCCGATCGTCGTCATCAACAAGGTCGACCGCCCCGACGCGCGTCCGACCGAAGTCATCAACGAGGTGTTCGACCTGTTCGCGGCGCTCGACGCCAGCGAGGAGCAGCTCGACTTCCCGATCCTCTACGGGTCGGCCAAGCAGGGCTGGATGGCCGAGAGCCCCGAGGGTCCGAAGGACAAGGGCATGGAGCCGCTGTTCGACCTGATCCTGCGCCACGTCGCGCCGCCGAAGGTCGAGGAAGGTCCGTTCAAGATGATCGGCACCATCCTGGAGGCCAACCCCTATCTCGGCCGCATCATCACCGGCCGCATTTCCTCCGGCACCCTCAAGCCGAACCAGCAGGTCAAGGTGTTGAACGCCGACGGCAAGCTGGTCGAGCAGGGCCGTATCTCCAAGATCCTGGCGTTCCGCGGTATCGAGCGCACGCCGCTCGAGGAAGCCGAAGCCGGCGACATCGTCGCCATTGCCGGCCTGACCAAGGGCACCGTCGCCGACACCTTCTGCGATCCGACCGTCGAAGTGCCGCTGCCGGCGCAGCCGATTGACCCGCCAACCGTGTCGATGTCGTTCATCGTCAACAACTCCCCGCTCGCCGGCACCGAAGGCGACAAGGTGACGAGCCGCATGATCCGCGACCGCCTCCTGCGCGAAGCCGAAGGCAACGTCGCACTGCGCGTCGTCGAGGCCGCCGACAAGGACGCGATGGAGGTCTCGGGCCGCGGCGAATTGCAGCTCGCGATCCTGATCGAGACCATGCGCCGCGAGGGCTTTGAGTTATCGGTGTCGCGCCCGCGCGTCGTGTTCCAGAAGGACGAAGCGACCGGCGCCACCATGGAGCCGATCGAGGAAGTCGTGATCGACGTCGACGAGGAGCATTCCGGCGTCGTCGTGCAGAAGATGAGCGAGCGCAAGGCCGAGCTGATCGAGATGAAGCCCTCGGGCGGCAATCGTCAGCGCCTGGTGTTCTACGCGCCGACCCGCGGCCTGATCGGCTACCAGGGCGAACTGCTGACCGACACCCGTGGCACCGCGATCATGAACCGCCTGTTCCACGGCTATGCCCCGTACAAGGGCGAGATCCAGGGTCGCCGCAACGGCGTGCTGATCTCCAACGACCAGGGCGACGCCGTGGCCTACGCCATGTTCAAGCTGGAAGACCGCGGCCCGATGATGATCGAGCCGGGCTGGAAGGTCTATCGCGGCATGATCGTCGGCGAGCACACCCGCGACAACGATCTCGAGATCAACGTGCTCAAGGGCAAGCAGCTCACCAACATCCGCACCACGTCCAAGGACGAGGCGGTGCGCTTGACCCCGCCGATCCGCATGACCTTGGAAAAGGCGCTCGCCTATATCGAGGACGACGAGCTCGTCGAGGTCACGCCGAAGTCGATTCGCCTGCGCAAGAAGCACCTCGACCCGAACGAGCGCAAGCGCGCGGAAAAGGCCAAGGAAGCGGTGGCGTAAGTCACTCTCGCGCCCCGGACGCAGCGCAGCACAAAGTGATGCGCTGCTGAGCCGGGGCCCAGCACTTTCGTCGCACTCACTCGCCGACTTGGGTCCCGGCTCAGCGGCGCGGCACTTCGCGCCGCGCCGCGTCCGGGACACGACACAGTGCCGCTTCGGGCAATGACGCCTATGCTTGGGCCGGCTTCAGCACGCCCCGCGAACGTGCTAGAGCCGCCCCATGACCTCCCTCCCCTCCTCCGTCGACGTCGCGATCATCGGTGCCGGTGCCGCCGGCCTCGGCGCAGCACACGCGCTGCACGGCTCCGGCCTCTCAGTGATCGTGCTGGAGGCGCGCGACCGGCTCGGCGGACGCGCCTGGACCGTTCAGGCCTCGCCCGAGGTCACTTTCGACGTCGGCTGCGGCTGGCTGCACTCGGCGAACAAGAATTCCTTCGTTCCGATTGCCCGGCAGCTCAATTTCGAGATCAACACGGACCTGCCGCCCTGGGGCGATCGCGCCTTTGGCGATGTGTTTCCGGAGGCTGAGCGCAAGGACTTCGTGCTTGCGCTCGACGCGTTCTACGAGCGCGTCTGGGAGGCGGCAGAAAAGGGCACGGATGCGCCTGCCGCCGACTATCTCGAACCGGGCAATCGCTGGAATCCAATGATCGACGCGGTCTCGACCTATGTGAACGGGTGCGAGCTCGATCAGGTCTCGCTCCTCGACTTCGAGGCCTACGAGGACACCTACTTCAATTGGCGCGTGCGCGCCGGATATGGGACGCTGATCGCGGCCTATGGCGCACCTTGCCCGATCGCGCTGAACTGCAACGTGACGCTGGTCGACCATTCCGGCAAGCGCATCCGCCTCGAAACTTCGCAAGGGTCTCTCGAGGCCGGGGCGGCGATCGTCACGTTACCGACCGATCTGATTGCCGACGAGGCAATTCGCTTTTCTCCGGCACTGCCCGCCAAGCTGGATGCCGCGCGCGGCCTGCCGCTCGGGGTCGACGACAAGGTCACGCTGGCGCTCGAAGGCGCGGAGGCGTTTCCCAAGGAAGGCAATCTGCGCGGCGCCACCATGCGCACCGCGATGGGCACCTATCACATCCGTCCGTTCGGCCAGCCCTGCATCGAGGGCTTCTTCGGCGGCAGCTTCGCCCGCGAGCTGGAAGACGCCGGCGTGGGCGCCATGGCCGCGCAAAGCATCGACGAGATCGCGGGCCTCCTCGGCAACGACATCCGCCGCAAGCTGAAGCCGCTGTACGAGTCGCGCTGGGCCCACGATCCCTTCGCAAGAGGCTCCTATTCGCACGCCCTGCCCGGCCATGCCGGCGACCGCGCGCTGCTGGCTGCACCGGTGGATGGGCGGATGTTCTTCGCGGGAGAAGCGACGTCGCCGAACTTCTTCACGACGGCGCACGGGGCGAGGGACAGCGGGGAGCGGGCGGCGAGAGAAGTGGTGGCGATTCTGAGCAAGCCATAGCCATTAACTCCGTCATTGCGAGCGCAGCGAAGCAATCCAGACTGTCGCCTCGGAAAAATGCTGGATTGCTTCGCTGCGCTCGCAATGACGACTCATTCGATCACCCGCGCCCGCAAATCAGCATCTGGCACGAAGCAGGCGTCGTACTTGCCGAAGATGCGGTAGCGGTTGCGCGCAATGAGGCTGTACACGGGGTCTCGCAGCGGCCTCGGCACCGCGAACAACCCACGCGTCCAGCGCCAGCCCGGAAGCTGCGACAGCACGGTCAGCGCAGCGTCCGACTTCATGAACACCTCGCCGCCATGGACCACGGCATTGGTGTCGGGATCATCGGGATCGATGCCGAACGTGCGCGCGAGCCGCGTGCCGTAGTCCGACTGAATCGGCGTGAAGCGAAACCGCCTCGCCGTATCGCGCTGCGCGACGAAGCGGACCCAGCGTGAGCAGAAGATGCAGACGCCGTCGAACAGGATCACGTCGTCGTCGGGCCATTTGGTCATCGGGCTCTCTTCTTGACGCGTTTTCTTCACGCGAATCGGGATCCACTTCGCTCGAAAACGCTATCGGTTGTCCAGCATTAGCAACGCCACGAACATCAGCACGATGGCCGGCCCAGTCTTCACCAGCGCGCCGAGCGGCTCGATCCAAAGGTTGGGCGTGAGGATCGCCGCGCCGACATATAGCCAGAGGCGCCGAACACGAGAATGGCCCGCTCACTCATCGCTTCTCTCAAGACGGTTTTGCGATCATCAGCCAGAGGATCAGCATCGTCGCACCGAAGCCGGGGAAGCCGAATGCGAACCAGCGGCGGAACAGGACGAAGTAGCGCTCCGGAAGCGCGATGCGCTGCTCGGCTGCCCTGCGCGCGAGATCGCGCATCTCGATTTGCATGAAGATGACGGGGATCCAGAACAGGCCTGCGACGGCATACAGTGCGAGCGAAACCAGCAGCCAGCGCTCCGTGATCGGCGTCGCCGAGAGCATCATCAGCAGGCCGCCCGTGAGCGGCTGGAGGAGCACGGCCGACAGCGTGAAGATCGCATCCGCGATCACCACCACCGAGGCGGTGCGCGCGATGAACCCTGCGTCGCTGGTGCGATGCGCCATCAGCATGAAGAAGGCGATGCCGGTTCCGGTGCCGAGGATGAGGATGGCGCCAAGCACATGCAAATATTTGACGAGGAAATACAGCGTCATGGCTTCTTGGTCGCCACAGGCTTGGGCAGGTTCAGCGCGCGCGCGAGCTCGCTGCTCGCGGCTTTGACGCCGGCCTCGAGCTCGATCATCCAGTGCCCCTCGCTGCCGGCGGCGGGCAGCGTGCGGAAGTCGACCTTGCCGCCACTGCCGCGAAACGCATCGACCAGCGCTTTCGAAAAGACCGGCGCAAAATAGCTGTCATTGGCGGCGACGAGCCATGTGACGGGAATGCGCGCCGCCTTGCCGAACTCGGCTGCGGCCGCGACGAGCATGTGCGGCGCACAGATCCGGTTCGGTTCATCGTTGGCGTGGCCGCCGCGCCCCGGTGCAAAGGCGATGATCGCGGAGATCGCCTTCGGATCGGCAGTTGCAAGCGCCAGCGCACCCCAGCCGCCGGCGGAATGGCCGATCATGATGGCGGCGTCCTTGCGGATAAAATCCTGCTTCCGCGCATAGTCCAGCGCGAGCGAAATTTCACCCGCGGTCGCACGGCCCGAGCGCGCATAGTGCGCCTCGTCGCATCCGCCCTGGTCCTCGACATAACGGCCGCCGGTCGCACCATGGCCGAGCCGCTCCGGCACCAGCACGGCAAAGCCGCGCGAGACGAGAAACGCTGTGAGCGCACGGTATTCCGGCTGCGGCATTTGCGCGCGACGCAGCACGTTCTGCGTCGAGGCGTGTGCGATGACCGCAAGCCGAAACGGACCGGTGCCGGTGGGGCGAAACAGCAAAGCATGCGCGGCAATATCGGTATCGGGCGACGGCACGCGCCACTCTTGCCGGCGAAATGGTTCGCCCTCCTCTCCCGATGGCCCAAACGTGACCTGAGCGCACAGAGGCGGCGCAGTCAGCAGGGCCAGCAGAGACAGAAGCGCAAGGGTGTTGAAGAGTCGCATGAATTGCCGAAGGCGAACACGGACAGCGACAAACAGACTAGTAGGAACGAATCATCATCGGCGGACTTTCTGCGTTGCCATCGCAGGTCATTCCATGCCGCGAGGCAGTTTTGCACCGATGCACGGTACGGCGGTGCGTTCGAATTGGCGTCCTGTCTTTTTTCGGTACAACAAGGCTAGAAAACTGATGCAGAAAGTCCACATGTTAACCGATAATTAACGATAGGTCTTGCCGCCGGCGCGGCGACTTGGTTTGATCACGCCCATGAGCACAACCCTGATCGAGGTCCGGCCGGCCAAAGCTGCAGATGCAACTGCGGTGGCGTCCACCCATGACGAAGCCTGGCGCTCCGCCTATCAGGGCATCATTCCCGGCGCTGAGCTGGAGAAGCTGATCAACCGCCGCGGTCCGCAATGGTGGGACAGCGCGATCCGCAAGGGCAGCCGCGTCAGTGTGCTGGTGTTCGGCGACAAGATCGCGGGCTACGCCAACTACGGCCGCAACCGCGCCCGCAGCCTGCACTTCGATGGCGAGATCTACGAGCTCTATCTGCGTCCGGAATTCCAGGGCCTAGGCTTCGGCCGCCGCCTGTTCACCGCCGCCCGCCGCGACCTGATGCAGAGCGGACTGAAGAGCATGGTGGTGTGGGCGCTCTCGGACAACGACCCCGCCACCGAGTTCTACCGGGCGCTGGGCGGCCGCATGGTGGCGCGCTCCTCGGAGCGTTTCGGGCCGAAATCACTCGACAAGGTTGCCTTCGCTTGGACCAATTGAGCTGCTGAAAGTCTAGCCGGCAGCCCCTCCCTTCCGCCGATACCGTTGCCTTTTGAGCCGGTGATCGCTGGATTCATTATTTCACAAAAACACCATGGATCGGCGGGACAAGCCCGCGTATGACAGCGCCAAAATCGCTGCCGGGCGCGATTTAACCTCGGCAACAACGGAGCCTTGAATGCGTATCGATGCGGTCTCGATCGGGAAAAACGTACCACAGGAAGTCAACGTCATCATCGAAGTCCCTGTGGGCGGTGAACCGATCAAATACGAGATGGACAAGGAGGCCGGTACGCTGGTGGTCGACCGCTTCCTTTACACGCCGATGCGTTATCCCGGGAACTACGGCTTCATCCCGCACACGCTGTCCGATGACGGCGATCCCTGCGACGTGCTGATCATCAACACCCGCGCCATCATCCCCGGCGCTGTCATGAGCGTGCGCCCGGTCGGCGTGCTGTTCATGGAAGACGAAGCCGGCGGCGACGAGAAGATTTTGGCTGTGCCGTCGTCCAAGCTGACGCAGCGCTACGACAAGGTGAAGTCGTACTCCGACCTGCCCGACATCACGCTGCAGCAGATCCAACACTTTTTTGAGCACTACAAGGATCTCGAGAAGGGCAAGTGGGTGAAGATCCTGCGCTGGGGCGGCCCGGACGAGGCGCACAAGCTGATCCTCGAAGGCATGGATCGCGAGAAGAAGAAGAAGGCGTCGTAGGTCTCGTGTCCCGGACCCGGCGCAGCATGAAACGCTGCACCGCTGAGCCGGGACCCACGCCTCCGTCGGTGCCGGACCCCGGCTCAGCAGCGCACCACTTGCGTGTTGCGCTGCGTCCGGGGCAAGAAGACTAGCATGCGGCGGCTTCTCAAGATCGTTCGAAACCTGGTCCTGCTGATCGTCGCGGGCATTGTCGTGCTCGCGGGCGTGCTGGCGTTCAACGTCGTCGCACGCGGCTCGCGGCAGGTGCAGGTCGCGGCGATCCCTCGCGCTGATGTCGACAAGCAAGGCGCGGCGCAGCGCCTGTCGGAGGCGATCCGCTTCCAGACCATCTCGAACTTCCTCAATCCGGAGCAGGATGCCGACGCGCTGCGCGGCCTCCAGGCGCATATTGCCGCGAGCTTTCCGGCCTTCCGCGCCGCCGCCAGGCTTGAGGTGATCGGCACCTACAGCCTGCTCTACACGTGGGAAGGTACTCGGGAAGGCTCCGATCCCAAAGCGCAGCCGATCGCGCTGCTCGCACATCAGGACGTGGTGCCGATCGCGCCGGGCACCGAGAAGGACTGGCAGCAGAAGCCGTTCGATGGTGCGATCGCCGACGGCTTCATCTGGGGCCGGGGCTCCTGGGACGACAAGGGCAACCTCTTTGCGATGCTCGAGGCGGCCGAGCAGATGGCGAAAGACGGCTTTCGCCCGAAACGGACGATCTATTTCGCCTTCGGTCATGACGAGGAGGTCGCGGGCACCCGCGGCGCCAAGGCGATTGCCGCCACATTGGCTGCACGCGGCGTGAAGCTCGACTTCGTGCTCGACGAGGGCCTGCTGATCACCGAAGGCATCATGAAGGGCCTCGACAAGCCGGCCGCGCTGATCGGCGTTGCGGAGAAGGGCTATTCGACCCTGGTGCTGACGGCGCGCACGGCCCCGGGCCACTCCTCGATGCCGCCGCGCGAAACCGCGATCGGCATGATGAGCGCCGCGCTGGCGCGGCTGGAGGACCACCGCCTGCCGGCGCATGTCCGCGGCGCGGTCGCCGAGATGTTCGACACGCTGGCGCCGGAGATGAGCGGCCTCAACCGCGTGGTGCTGTCGAACCTGTGGCTGTTCAAGCCGTTGTTGTTGCGCGAGTTCGAGAAGAGCGGCCCGACGGAAGCCATGATCCGCACCACGACGGCGCTGACCATCTTCAATGCCGGCGACAAGGACAATGTGCTGCCGGGCAATGCGGAGGCCACGGTCAATTTCCGCCTGCTGCCAGGCGACACCGAGGCCAGCGTCACCGACCATGTCCGCTCGACGGTCGCGAATGAGAAGATCTCGATTGCGGCGTTCCCCGGCAATACCGATCCGCCGCCGGTAACGGGCACCGCGAGCAAGTCCTATTCCGCGCTGACGCGTTCGATCCGCGAGGTTTATCCCGACGCGATCGTGGCACCCGGCCTGATGATCGCGGCGACGGATTCACGCCATTACGCCGGCTTGACCGACAACATCTTCCGCTTCTCGCCAGTGCGCGCCAATTCCGACGACCTCAAGCGCTTTCACGGCACCAACGAGCGTCTCAGCATCGAAGGCTATGCCGACATGATCCGGTTTTACCGGCGGCTGATCGAGAATACGGCGGGCTAGGCTTTTCTTTCCTGCGTTCTCCGGATGCTGCGCAGCGCGCCGCCTTTTGCGGCGTGATGCGCTGCTGATCCGGGGTCCATCCGGCGACAGGCTCTGCGGTGCACCGCAAGAGCGCTGCATCGCGTCCGGGACACGAGACTTGTTACACCGCCGGCTTCGGCAGCCCCGCAATCGCGCAAGCCGCACGCAGCGTATTCACCAGCAGGCAGGCAACCGTCATCTGGCCGACGCCGCCCGGCACCGGCGTGATTGCGCCAGCCACTGCGAGCGCTTCCTGATAGGCGACGTCACCGACGAGGCGGGTCTTGCCATCTTCCTTGGGGATGCGGTTGATGCCGACGTCGATCACGGTCGCACCCGGCTTCAGCCAGTCGCCGCGCACCATCTCCGGCTTTCCGACCGCGGCGTAGACGAGATCGGCGCGCTTCACGAGCCCCGGCAGGTCGCGCGAGCGCGAATGCGCGATCGTCACCGTGGCGTTCTCGTTCAGCAGCAATTGCACCAGCGGGCGGCCGACCAGGTTGGAGCGGCCGATGACGATGGCATTCATGCCTTCGAGCGAGGCATGCACGCTCTTGGTCAGGATGATGCAGCCGAGCGGCGTGCAGGGCGACAGCGCCTGGAAGCCGCCGGCGAGCCGGCCGGCATTGTTCGGATGCAGCCCGTCGACATCCTTGGCGGGATCGATCGCGTTGATGACGGCCTCGGTGTTCAGCCCCTTCGGCAGCGGCAGCTGCACCAGGATGCCGTGCACGGCAGGATCGCGGTTGAGTTTTGCGACCAGCGCCAGGAGATCTGCTTGCGAGACGTCGGCCGGCAGCTTGTGCTCGAACGAAGCCATGCCCGCGGCCTGGGTCTGGGTGTGCTTTGAGCGGACATAGACCTCGCTGGCGGGGTCGCTGCCGACCAGGACCACCGCGAGGCCCGGCACCAGATTGTGCTCGCGCTTGACGCGGGCGACCTCGTCGGCGACCCGCGCGCGGAGCTCCGCAGCAATGACTTTTCCATCGATGATCTCAGCGGTCATGTCAGTTCCCTTGGTCTTTCGATTTGGCCGAGGCGAGCTGGCGCAGGGCTTCGCCCAGCCGCGCCGGATCGCCGTCGACCGCGATCTGCTTCAGCCGCGAGGTCGCCCCGGACAGGAGCTTTACGCTGGCCTTGGGCACGCCAAGCGATTTCGCCAGCAGCACCAAAACGGCCTTGTTGGCCTCGCCGCCATCGGCGATGGCGCGCACCCGCACCTTGAGCACGCTGCGGCCATCGGCCAGCTGTTCGATCCCGTCGATGTCGTCGCGGCCGCCGCGCGGCGTCACCCGCAGCGCGATGCTGATGCCCGCGGCAGAGTAACGCCAAGGCTCCTTGCAAGCTTCTTTGGCAACCAAGGCGCTCCAGCCTGCTTAGATCACGTTCGGGTAGATGTAGTACAGGATGACCCGCTCGATGAACATGATGATCAGGATCAGGATGATCGGCGAGATGTCGAGGCCGCCGAGGCTCGGCAGGAAATTGCGAATCGGCGCCAGGACCGGCTCGGTGATCCGGTACAGGAACTCGGCTACCGCCGAAACGAACTGGTTGCGGGTATTCACGACGTTGAAGGCGATCAGCCAGGACAGGATCGCGGAGGCGATCAGCAGCCAGACGTAGAGGTCGAGCACGATGATGACGATGTCGAGAACGGCACGCATGGCTTTTGAAAACTCTGGCTTCCGGTCGGGATTGACCCCCGTTTGCTAGATATCGGTTCCCCCGCGCCCAAACAAGGGAAGTCGGCGCCGGGATGGCTAAAACCGGGTTACACGCGTCCTTGACTTGACCTTGGCGGGGACTTAAATGGCGCCCGGTTGTCGGCCGCATTCACCAGAGCGGCCCGCGACGGGGCCATAGCTCAGCTGGGAGAGCGCGTCGTTCGCAATGACGAGGTCGGCGGTTCGATCCCGCCTGGCTCCACCAGCCTTCGCAGGCTGCGCCTGCTTCGGCTAGGCAAGCCCTCGCGTAGCGAAGGCTGTCCCGCCATAGCCCGAAGGGCGACGGCGGACTCTCTCCGGCAAATCCCTATTTCCCCGTAAACCGCGGCGGCCGCTTCTCCATGAAGCTTGCGACCCCCTCCCTGAAATCGCTGCCGTTGAGCGCCACCATCATCTCGCGGTTGGCCTCGATCGTCGCTTCCGCCAGGGTCTGGAACGGCACCTCGTAGAGCTGGCGCTTGATCACGGCCATCGCGCTCGGCGAGACGAAGTCGGCGAGGTCGCGGGCATAAGCGTAGGTCTCCTCGCGCAGCTTCTCGGGCGAACAGAGACGGTTGACCAGTCCAATCCGCAGCGCCTCCTCGCTCGAAACGCGGCGGGCCGAGAGCAGCAGGTCCATCGCGTTGGCATGGCCGACGATGCGCGGCAGCATCCAGGACATTCCATGTTCGGCGATAAGTCCGCGCCGCGCGAACGCCGTCGTGAACACAGTATTATCCGCGGCAAAGCGCAGGTCGCAATAGAGCGCGTGGACAAGGCCGATGCCGGCGGTCGCGCCATTGAGCATGGCGATCACAGGCTTGCCGATCGACGGATAGAAGCCGTAGCGGGTCTGCCAGTCCGGCCGGCGGCTCATGTCGAAGGGCGGCAGGTTCGACGCGCGCCTGACGTCGTTGGGATCGAGCCCTTTCAGCGCATCCATGTCGGCACCGGCGCAGAAGGCGCGGCCCGCGCCGGTGAGCACGATGACGCGGACATTGTCATCGGCGCTTGACGCTTCCATCGCGTGACGCACATCGCGCTCCATGACTGGCGTCCACGCATTCATGCGGTCCGGGCGATTGAGCGTGATGGTCGCGATCTTGTCGCTCACCTCATAGAGGATGTGTTCATAAGCCATGACGCTCTCCCTTTGTTTGGCGGCGCACGTTCGCGCGCGCTCGTTTGCAGCGAGCCTAGAGCCATTTCCGTTCCGATGGAATCGGAACGGGGCTCTAGAGCGTGCTGTGTTTATACGGAAACATAGCCTGAGTTTTTGAGATAGTTGG
>NZ_LGHM01000097.1 GCF_001908185.1 Bradyrhizobium sp. AS23.2 | reverse complement strand
CGCGGCGGCAGCACCGGTGGTCGGCGCAGCGGACGCGGTCGCCGTTCCCGGCGACGGGCCACCGGGCATCACCACCACGCGAGTGCCGACCTTGACGCGCTCGAACAGGTCGGAAACGTCCTCGTTCAGCATGCCGATGCAGCCCGACGACACGAACTTGCCGATCGTCGAGGGCTGGTTGGTGCCGTGGATGCGGTAGACGGTCGAGCCGAGATACATCGCGCGGGCGCCGAGCGGATTGCCGGGACCGCCGGCCATGAAGCGCGGCAGATAAGGCTGACGCTCGATCATCTCGGTCGGCGGATGCCAATCCGGCCACTCGGCCTTGCGGGTGATCTTCTGCACGCCGGTCCAGGTGAATCCGTCACGGCCGACGCGGACGCCGTAGCGGATCGCACGGCCGTTGCCGAGGACGTAATAGAGGTAGGTGTTCGGGGTATCGACCACGAGCGTGCCGGCCGGCTCCTTGGTCTGGAACGCGACCTCCTGGCGGCGCAGGTTCGGCGCCAGCTGCGCCGGCGCAGCGTCAGGCTGCTCCTCAGGCGGCAGCGAAGCGACCGTCATCGGCCGGCCGTCGGCGCCGACGGGAGCCTGGCCAGCCTGGACCGTTCCGGTCGCGGCCGGACCACCGACCGCCTCCGGTGGACGCAGGCCGTCATTGGCGGGGGCTTGGGCCGGGCGGTCGGCATAGATCACCGGGCGGGCGGGCCGGCGGGGCGGCCGTAGCGGGGATCGTCCGGCGACATCACGGGGCCCTGCGGCGGCGCGGCGGAATAGACCGGGGGACCAGCCGGACGGCCATAACGGGGATCATCCGGCGACATCACCGGTCCCTGAGGCGGGGCGGCCGAATAGACCGGCGCGCCGGCCGGGCGCCCGTAGCGCGGATCGTCCGGCGACATCACCGGACCGCCAGGGCCGGGCGGCGGCAACGCCGCGGAGCTATGCGGCATCGCGTCGTCGTCATCTTCCAGCGAGTCGAAATTCGGCGTGCGGTCGCCCGGGCGGTATTCGGCCGGGGCGCCATAGCCCGGCGCCTGCTGGACCGGATAGCTTTGCGCATGTGCGAGCGAGGTTCCCGCCGCAGCGACTGTTGCGGCAGCGCATATCGTCAGAAAATGTTTGATCATCATCGCTCTTGTATAGTCCCCCGGGCCCGACCGGACCGTTAACGGCCAGATGACCGAAGATAGCGGCACATTCAAGACATGACAGGTTCATTTGCGCCGGATTCGGCGAATTGTGATGCAAACGCACATAGTTGCTCCGTTGCATCAGGGGGCGGAAATCGCATCAGGGCGCAGACCGCCGGAGTCTTCGGCCGCGAATTTAGGGGAACGGCGCCGAAGCGTTGCGATATGGTCGAATCAGCCTGATTCGCCGCCGCTTTGAGCATCCCGCGTGGCGAAGGCGGCAATCAGTACCGTCACCGCGTTCAGATGGCTCTTGGGCCCTGGCCACCACGCCGCCGGGGCGGAAATTCGCAATCCCTCGATGCTTCCCGGCTTTCGCTTCCTGCTTGCCGCGATCCTGCTGTCAACCTCCATCCTGGTGTTCGGCCTAGGGGCCGCCGCGCTGCTGCGGGCGACCCATCAGCAGTATGTCGCCAACCCCTCCTGGCGGAACGGTCCGCAGGAGCAGCTGTTTGCGCAGGCTCCCGAACCGGCCCAGCCGGTGCTCGCGGCACTCCGCGCTGAGCCGGAGATGGCGTCCGAGCCTGTAGCCTCCCAGCCCGAGCCGTCGGTGCGCGACCTGATTCCGACCATCGGATTGCCGGTGAGCGAGCCCGAGCAGGTCGCCGCAGTAACGACCGAGGCCGACGCCCAGCCTGAGGTCGTTGCACCTCCGGCCGACGCTGCGGCCGCCGAACCGGCCAAGGAACCGGCCAAGAGCGAGACGACGACGGACGCCGCAGCGCCAGCCCCCACCGACACGCTCACCCCCGCCGACACCACGGCATCGATCCCCGAGGCCAAGCCTGCCGCAACCGCCAGCGAGCCGGCGCCGGCTGATCCCAGCGTGGCCCTGACATCCTCGGCGCTCGATATTGCCGTGGATAAGGTAGCCGCGCTCAACGATCCCGCGACCTGGAAGGATCCGCCTGGGAAGACGAAGGCTGACAGCAACAAGGCCGAGAGCAGCAAGCCCGAGGGTCAGGCCGCCAAGCCTCGCGTGAAGAAGCACCGCCGTATCGTCCGGCGTCCGCCGCCTCAGCCCTTGCAGCAGAGCTTCGATCCGTTCGGGCAGCAGCAGACGCTAGCGACAACAGCCGCGCGCGCCCGCTGATCCTCCTTCTCCACCTCGCCCCGCTTGCGGGGAGAGGGAGTGCACCGTTCGCTACGGCAATTGGTTACGCCGGCCCGGTCGCGATCGGCGGGCCTTTTTCCTGACCCCATTCCGACCATGAGCCGTCGTAGAGCGCGGTGTCGGTGATGCCGAGGCGATAGAGCGCGAGCGTCAGCACGCCGGCGGAGACGCCCGAGCCGCAGCTCGTCACGATCGGCGCATCGAGCTTGACCCCGGCGCCGGTGAACGCGGTGCGGAGATCATCGAGCGGTTTCATGGTGCCGGTCGCCGCATCGAACAGCAGATTGTAGGGCACGTTGCGGGCGCCGGGGATGTGACCGGAGCGGATGCCCGGCCGCGGCTCGGGCGCGCGGCCTTCGAAACGTTCGGCGGCGCGCGCGTCGATCACCTGCTCGGCCCGGCTTTCGACGTTCGCGATCAGCTGCTGCATGCTGCGCACGCGCTTGGCATCGTAGCTCGCCTTGAATGCCGCAGGCTTCGGCTTCGCCTCGCCACTCTCGACCGGTCGCCCCTCGGCGCGCCATTTCTTCAGGCCGCCATTGAGGATGCGCACATTGCTATGGCCGTAGGACAGGAACATCCACCACGCGCGCGGCGCCGCGACCCAGCCGCCCGCATCGTAGATCACGACGGTGTCGGCATTGGAGATGCCGAGATTGCCGACGTCACGGCCGAATTGCTCAGCGCTCGGAAACATGTGCGGCAGCGGGTTGGAATGATCCGACACCGCATCGACGTCGAAGAACACGGCACCCGGCAGATGCGCGGCGAGATAGTCGTCCTTCGGCAGCGGCAGCACGCCCGGCAGCTTGAAGCTGGCGTCGAGCACCTTCACGTTGGCATCGTTGATATGGGCGGCGAGCCATTCGGTGGAGACGAGGGGGTCGGTCATGTGGAAGTTTCCTTGTCATTCCGGGGCGTGCGCAGCACGAGCCCGGAATCCATCGTGCGGCAGAGTCGGCGGATAAATGGATTCCGGGCTCGCGCTACGCGCGCCCCGGAATGACGAATGGAGAGAGCAGCGCCAGCGCGCCCCTCACCCCTTCTTCTTCGGCTGCCACTGCTCCACCGGGCCGCCGGCATCGCGCCAGGCGGCGTAACCGCCGGCGATATGGGCGACGGGCTTAAGGCCCATGTCCTTCGCGGTCTTGGCAGCGAGTGCGGAGCGCAGGCCGCCCGCGCAATGGAAGACGAACTTCTTGTCCTCCTGGAAGATCGGCTTGGCGTAGGGGCTCTGCGGATCGATCCAGAATTCGAGCATGCCGCGGGTGCAGGCGAACGCGCCGGGGATGCGACCGTCACGCTCGATCTCGCGGGGGTCGCGGATGTCGACGATGACGACGTCGCCGTTCTTGGAGATCTCGATGGCGTCCTTGGCGGTGAGCGTCTCGATCTCGGCATTGGCCTCGTCGAGCAGCGCCTTGATGCCGCGGGTGATGGTCTGGGGCATGGTGCGTCTCCCTCGTTTCTATCGTCATTCCGGGGCGATGCGCAGCATCGAGCCCGGAATCCATTCATCTCCACGCGCTGCGGCCCGATGGATTCCGGGCTCGCCCCTCGGGCGCCCCGGAATGACGGGCTGCTAGTGCGTCAATTCCTTCATCGCGCTCTCGAGCCCCTCGATCGTGATCGGGAACATGCGGTTCGCAAAAATGCGGCGGATGATGGTGGTCGATTCCGAATAGTCCCAGTGCTTTTGCTGCACCGGGTTCAGCCACACCGAATGCGGATAGGTGCGGATGATGCGGTCGAGCCAGACCGAGCCGGGCTCCTCGTTGACGTGCTCGACCGAGCCGCCCGGCACCATGATCTCGTAAGGCGACATCGAGGCGTCGCCGACGAACACGACCTTGTAGTCGTGCGGGTATTTGTGCAGCACGTCCCAGGTCGGCGTGCGGTCGGTGAAGCGGCGCTTGTTCTGCTTCCACACGCCCTCATAGAGGCAGTTGTGGAAGTAGAAATACTCCATGTGCTTGAACTCGCTCTTCGCCGCCGAGAACAGCTCCTCGACCTGCTCGATATGCGCGTCCATCGAGCCGCCGATGTCGAAGAACACCAGGAGCTTCACCGCGTTGCGCCGCTCGGGGCGCATGTGCACGTCGAGATAGCCGTGATTGGCGGTCTCGCGGATCGTGGTGTCGAGATCGAGTTCGTCCGGCGCGCCGGTGCGCGCGAACTTGCGCAGGCGGCGCAGCGCCACCTTGATGTTGCGGATGCCGAGCTCGACATTGCCGTCGAGATCCTTGAACTCGCGTTTGTCCCACACCTTCACGGCGCGGTTGTTGCGGTTCTTCTCCTGGCCGATGCGGACGCCTTCGGGATTGTAGCCGTGGGCGCCGAACGGCGAGGTGCCGGCGGTGCCGATCCACTTCGAGCCGCCCTGGTGCCGCCCCTTCTGCTCCTCGAGGCGCTTCTTCAGGGTCTCCATGAGCTTGTCCCAGCCCATGGCCTCGATCTGCTTCTTCTCTTCCTCGGTGAGGTATTTCTCGGCGAGCTTCTTCAGCCACTCCTCGGGGATCTCCGCCTTCTCCATGGCGTCGAGCAGGCTTTCCAGCCCCTTGAATACGGTGCCGAAGACGCGGTCGAACTTGTCGAGGTTGCGCTCGTCCTTCACGAGGGAAGCGCGCGACAGGTAATAGAAATTCTCGACCGTGTAGTCCGCGAGGTCAGCGTCGAGCGCCTCCATCAGCGTGAGGTATTCGCGCAGCGTTACGGGGACCTGCGCATCGCGCAGAGAGGTGAAGAATTGCAGGAACATAGGTGACAGATTGCCCGTCGGGTGGCCGACGTCAAGGGGCGGAGTCCTCCGCTGAGCGCTGGACCGGGTGGCATTTTGCTCTAGAATTGGCCGTCTCAAGGGGTTGTTTGGGGGACTTTTGCCATGGGAATTCTCGCAGCACTGATCATCGGCGCGATCGCTGGCTGGCTGGCCGGCAAGATTGTCCACGGGGCGGGATTTGGGCTGATCGGCAACATGGTCGTCGGCATCATCGGCGCGCTGGTTGCGAGCTGGGTCCTGCCTCAGCTCCACATCGAGCTCGCCACCGGCACGGTAGGCGCCATCGTGGACGCCACGATCGGCGCGGTGATTGTGCTGGTCATCCTTTCGCTGATAAGACGGGTCTGACAGCCTGACCGAACCAGGAACGGCCGCCACGAGCGGCCGTTCCCTTGTCATGACCGGGGCCCGCGCCTCGCGCCGACGATTACTTAAGGACGCGCAATGAAATTTACCGGCACCAAGGACTATGTTGCGACCGACGATCTCAAGGTCGCCGTCAATGCCTCGATCGTGCTGGAGCGCCCGCTCCTCATCAAGGGCGAGCCCGGCACCGGCAAGACCGTGCTGGCCGAGGAAGTGGCGAAGGCGCTCAACGCGCCGCTTTTGACCTGGCACATCAAGTCCACCACCAAGGCACAGCAGGGCCTCTACGAATACGACGCGGTGTCGCGCCTGCGCGACAGCCAGCTCGGCGACAGCAGGGTCTCCGACATCAAGAACTACATCAAGCGCGGCAAGCTGTGGGAGGCCTTCGCCGCCGAGCAGCGCCCGGTGCTCTTGATCGACGAGATCGACAAGGCCGACATCGAATTCCCCAACGACCTGCTGCTCGAGCTCGACCGCATGGAATTCCATGTCTACGAGACCGGCGAGACGATCAAGGCGAAGCAGCGCCCGATCATGATGATCACCTCCAACAACGAGAAGGAGCTGCCGGACGCCTTCCTGCGCCGCTGCTTCTTCCACTACATCAAGTTCCCCGACGCCGACACAATGGGTCGCATCGTCGACGTCCACTTCCCCGGCATCAAGAAGCGCCTCGTCGAGGAAGCGCTGCGCATCTTCTTCGAGGTGCGCGAAGTGCCCGGCCTGAAGAAGAAGCCCTCGACCTCCGAGCTGCTCGACTGGCTCAAGCTGCTGCTCAACGAGGACATGAGCGCCGAGCAGCTCCGCGAGCGCGACCCGCGCAAACTGATCCCGCCGCTGCACGGCGCACTGCTCAAGAACGAGCAGGACGTGCATTTGTTCGAGCGTCTGGCGTTCCTGAGCCGAAGGGAAGTGTAAGCTTCTCTTGTCCCGGACGCGCCGCAACGCGCAAGCGTTGCTGCGCAGAGCCGGGACCCATGCGGCACGGTCGCGCCCTGGTAGGATGGGCCCCGGCTCTGCAGCGCACCGTCGAAGTGACGCTGCGCTGCGTCCGGGGCACGAGAGTATTACCCGCTCTCCCCACCTCGTCATTGCGAGCGCAGCGAAGCAATCCAGAATCTTTCCGCGGTGACAGTCTGGATTGCTTCGCTGCGCTCGCAATGACGGAGCAAGCGGCATCGCCGCCCGTCACTCTCGTGTCCCGGACGCGCTGCAACGCGCAAGCGTTGCTGCGCAGAGCCGGGACCCATGCGGCACGGTCGCGCCCTGGTAGGATGGGCCCCGGCTCTGCAGCGCACCGCTGAAGGAGCGCTGCGCTGCGTCCGGGGCACGAGAGTGGAATCCAACCCGGCATACGTTTTCCAATTGCAGACACACGTCCGCATCTCGCGGCCCGCTCGGCCCGAGCTTTGCTGACACCCCGCCCCTTTCAAACAGAGGGCGCAGGGAAGGCCGGGTGCGGCGGCGGCACCCACGGTCCGCTGTGCGCATGTAGCGCAAAAAAGGCGGCACAGCGGCATACAGGTGAAGCCGAACACACGGCCTTCCCTGCGCAGTGGTTTGACGGCTTATGCCGCGCTCTCCCGGGAGCCGAATTCCCTCTGGCCTCCCTCGCCCCGCGAAAGTCGCGGACACCGCGCCGGTTGACGCGAATGCCGCCTCCGCAAGAGCTTGATCGTAGCGACGACGGCCAGGACCACACGGTTTTGCCGTACGCACGGCCCGCTTGTTCGCCGCATTATCTCCCGACCTTGTCGACGTTGCCGGAAGAATGCTGGCGAGACGAACCCTCAGCGCCGCTCGTCGGCACGAAGCCTTGGGCTCACGGAGAGCAATCCGCCCTGCCCTTGACCTCTCGCGCCCGACGCTGCCGCGTCCACCGCAACCTGGCCCACGTTTCGAACGACAGGCGAGACGCCCCTCTTCCTCGGGCCGGGCTGTCTCGACTTATGCCGCAATTCCGAATTTCGGTAAAGTGGAATATTTTTGTGGAGAGGGATTGACAGCTAGTAAGGTGTTTTGCCCGACGAGCAACGTGCGCGGAAGCAGATGGAGCGTGTAGGATGGGTAGAGCGCAGCGAAACCCATCAAGCTTCTCTTCCGCGATTATGACGATGGGTTTCGCTGCGCTCTACCCATCCTACGGATTTCCTCAAGTCCGTTCGCCGAACTTGGCACCGTCGTCGCATTGCGACAAATCACCGGCCCAGTCTGCCGGGTAGATGCCGAGCTCAACGTGGCGATGGAATGACGACGGCGCCCAATCGCAGACTCGATTGACCAGGCCGTGCTTGACGGGATTGATGTGGACATAGTCGATGTGCCGAGCATAGTCCTCCTCGTCGCGGATGGTGTGCTCCCAATAGCGGCGCTGCCAGATGCCGCGCTCTGCTTTGTCGGCGCGGCTCGGTGAAACCGATTCGACAGGCGTCAGGTTGCGGGAGAAGGCAGATTTGATCTGCCTCCAGCGCGTTGCGAAATCGGCATCGCCGTCAGGCATCGTCCAGACGGTGTGAAGATGCTCAGGCAGAATCACGATCGCATCGATCGTGAAAGGATGCCGTCGACGTGTTTCACGAAATGCCGCGCGCAGTAGATCAATATGCGCCGTCAAAAGCGATCGCCGGCGGTCAGCGAGGTTGACCGTGAAGAAGAAGCTTCCGCCGGGAACGAAGTTGCGCCGATAAGAGGTCATGCCTCATGTTAGCACAACCTTAGATGGGTTTTGCGATTTTTGTAGGATGGGTAGAGCGCAGCGAAACCCATCATCTTGTCGCGCTCGCTGAAGCGCGATGGGTTTCGCTTCGCTCTACCCATCCTACGAATTACCTCACACCACTGCCGCGTCCGGAATCCGCGCGGCTTCAATCGGCTGCTTGCCGCGGATCAAATCCGAGGCGCGGTCGGCGATCATCATCGTGGATGCGTTGAGGTTCGCCGAGATCATGCGCGGCATGACCGAGGCGTCGATCACGCGCAGGCCCTCCAACCCGTGGACGCGGAGCTGGTCGTCCACTACCGCCCACGTGGAATCCGCCGGGCCCATACGGCAGGTGCAGCCGGGGTGGAAGGTGGTGGTGCCGCGCTCGGTTGCGGCGTGCAGGAATTCGTCGTCGGTGTTGACGTTGGGGCCGGGGAAATCCTCGTAGGCGTAATAGGGCGACAGCGGCGCCGATTTCAGGAGGTTGCGCGCGAGCTTCATGCCGCCGACGATGACGCGGCGGTCGAGCTCGGCATCGAGATAGTTGGTCTGGATGATCGGCGGCGCGAACGGATCGGACGAGCGGATGCGGACATAGCCGCGGCTCTCGGGGCGCTGCTGCCAGGAGGCGACGGTCATGCCGGGCTCGTCCTCGAGCTGGCCCTGCACGCCTTCCTTGTAGCTCGCCGGCGTGAAGGTGAGCTGGAGGTCGGAAGAGTCGGCGCTCTCGCCGGAGTGCCAGAAGCAATAGACCATGGTCGGCGACAGCGACAGCAGGCCGCGGCGCGTGGTCGCCCATTTCAGCGCCTCGATCCACAGCGAGAAGCCGCGGCGGAGCTCGTTGATGGTCTTGATGTCCTTGACCCGCGCAACGGTGCGCGGCGCGTAATGGTCCTGCAGGCCCTCGCCGACCGGCAGCGCGTGGCGCACGGCGATGCCGTGGGCGCCCAGCAGCTCGGGCGAGCCGATACCGGAGAGCTGCAGCAGCTGCGGCGAATTATAGGTGCCGCCGGAGAGGATCACTTCCTTGTTGGCGCGCACCTCAACCGGCGTGCCGCCGCGGCCGCCCTTCGTATAGCGCACGCCGACGGCGCGCTTGCCCTCGAAGATGATCTCGGTCGCATGCGCATGCGTGTGCACATGCACGTTGGGCCGCTTCATCGCGGGCTTGAGGAACGCGGTCGAGCCGGAGACGCGCAGGCCTTTATCGATGGTACGCTGGCAGTAGGAGACGCCTTCCTGGGTCCTGCCGTTGTAATCGGGGTTGCGGGGAATGCCGAGCGAGACCGCGCCCTCCATGAAGGCTTCGCAGAGCGGATCGCGCCAATCCATCGTGGTGACGGTGAGCTTGCCGTCGCGGCCGCGGAAGGTGTCCTCGCCCTCGCCGACCCGCTTCTCCAGCCGCTTGAAGTAGGGCAGCACGTCGGCATAGCCCCAGCCGCGATTGCCCATCTGCGCCCAGGTGTCGAAATCCATGCGCTGGCCGCGGTTGTAGATGTGGCCGTTGATCGAGGACGAGCCGCCGAGCGTCTTGCCACGCGGCGCATAAATGCTGCGCCCGCCGGTCCAGGGCCCCGGCTCCTGCTGATAGCCCCAGTTGATGCTCTTCATGTAGAAGGTCTTGATGAAACCCGCCGGCAGGTGGATGTAGGGATGCCAGTCGCTGGGCCCGGCTTCGAGCACGCAGACGCTGGTGTTGGGATCCTCGCTCAGCCGGCTGGCGAGCACGCAGCCCGCCGAGCCCGCGCCGACGACCACATAATCAAATCTATCCATGTTGTCCGCCAGAAGCCGCTCAGCGCGGCTTGTCGTTGAGCTGATAGTTCAAATGCGCCTGCACCGTCGGCCATTCGGCCGCGGTGATGCTGTAAACCACCGTGTCGCGCAAGGTGCCGTTCGGCGCAATCTGGTGGCTGCGCAGAATGCCGTCCTGCTTGGCGCCGAGACGCTCGATGGCGCGGCGGCTCTGGTGGTTGAAGAAATGCGTACGGAACTCGACCGCGATGCAGTTCAGGCTCTCGAAGGCGTGGGTGAGCAGCAGCAACTTGCACTGCGTGTTGAGCGGGCCGCGCTGCGCGCTCTTCCTGTACCAGGTCGAGCCGATCTCGACACGGCGGTTGGCGGCATCGATGTTCATGAAGGTCGTCTGGCCCACGATCCTGCCCGCAGCATCGAACACGGTGAACGGCAGCATCGAGCCCGCGGCCTGAAGGCCGAGGCGGCGATCGATCTCCTTGGCCACGTTCTCCGGCGTCGGGATCGTGGTGTACCAGATCGTGTAGAGTTCGCCGTCCTTCACGGCCTCCACCAGGCCATCGCGGTGCTGATGAGACAGCGGCTCGAGACGGGCGTGCTGTCCACGCAGGGTGATGGGATCAGGCCAGGGCATTGACGTCTACTCCAGAAAAATGATCGGTGTCATTCCGGGGCGACGCGAAGCGGCCAGCCCGGAATCCATTCAACCACAAACTCTGCGGTCCAATGGATTCCGGGCCTGCGTGCTAGGGCACGCATCCCGGAATGACGGCGGAATGTATCGGCATATCTTCTACATTCACCTGTTCAAAAAGTTCAACGGCAATCCGCCGCGCGGCCAGTCCATGGCGACGAGCTCGCCCTTGCCTGACAGCGTGATATAGGCGGTCTTCAGCTCGGGGCCGCCGAAGGCGATGTTGGTGGTGACGCGGTCGCCGGTCGGGACCTGCTCGACCAGGGTGCCATCGGGCGCGATCACCGAGATGCAGCCGGAGACGAGGGTCGCGACGCAGACATTGCCGTTCGCTTCGACCGCGAGCGAGTCGAACATCTGGTAGCCGCCGAGGCCGCAGATCGGCTTGCCGCGCTCGCCGCGATAGATTGCGTCGCGCGGCTTGAGCGTGCCGGGCGCCGAGAGCTCATAGGCCCAGAGCCGCCCGGTCGGCGTCTCCGCGATGTAGACGGTGTTCTCGTCCGGCGACAGACCGATGCCGTTCGCCGGCAGCACGCCGTGCACAATCTCGACGATCTCGGTCATGCCGGGCTTCAGATAATATATGCCGCCGACATCCATCTCGCGCGCGCGGCGCTTGCCGAGATCGGAGAACCAGAGGCCGCCCTGCTTGTCGAACACGAGATCATTCGGCCCGCGCAGGTCGTGCTCGCCGCATTTCGTCACGACGGTCTCGACCTTGCCGGATTGCAGGTCGACGCGCTGGATCGAACCGCCGAGATAGTCGTCGGGCTGCGGGCCCGGCATGATCATGTTGCGGGTCGGAATCCAGGAGAAGCCGCCGTTGTTGCAGATGTAGATCTTGCCGTCGGGGCCGAGCGCTGCGCCGTTCGGTCCGCCCGGGACCTTCGCAACGATCTCCTTGCGGCCGTCGGGATAGACGCGGGTCAGGCGCTGGCCGCGGATTTCCACCAGCACCACCGAGCCGTCCGGCATCACGACCGGTCCTTCAGGAAATTCGAGGTCGGTGGCGAGAACACGGACGTTGGACATTGGGTACCTCCCGGCTTGCTTGTTATGGCTTGCACGGGATGTCCGGCGTCGGCCCCTCATGCAAGGTTTGCCTGCGGTTATGACAAAGTCACCGGGGCTTGCCAAGCAAGCGGGATGGTATGCCAGCGTTGCGCGCTACTCCCGCACTGGTATCCAAATCTCGAAACCGCCATTACCGGTCGCAGGATCGAATTTTTCGTCGTAGCGCTCGAAGTTCGGCGCGTCCGCGGCCTTGAGGCCCGAGGCCGGCAGCCATTGATTCCAGATCGTGTTGACGGTGCGGCGGATCGAAGCGACGTGGTCCGAATGGGTGAACACCGCATAGCGCTGCTCGGGGATACGGATACGACCGAAGCGGCGCGGCAGGTCGGAGAAATCGGCGACCTCGACGCCGGCGATGTAGTCGAAATTGCCGGCGTCATCGCCGTTGCAGCAGACGCCGTAAGCGACTTGAGATTTTCCCTGGCCAACGCGCGCGGGAATGTCGGCGACCTCCTGGTGGAAACGGTGCCACAGGCTCGGGATGATGGCGCCGTTGTCGCAGGAGATGCGCTCGGCAGGGCCGGCGACGAGGAAAGCCTTCGCGGTTTCGAAACGCGGGGCTTTGAGATTGTCTAACATGGTGGAGTCCATGAGGATCGGCTCCTGTAGCTTGAGATGGCTGGTGCATGTCGCGGCCCGCACCGCTTCGGGTGTCATGCCAAACTGGTCGCGGAACGCGCGGGTGAATGCTTCATGCGAGCCGTAATCCGCCTCCAGCGCAAGTGACAGAATGTCGGGCGCGCCGTTCGCAAGACGCCGCGCAGCTTCCGTCAGCCGCCGTGCGCGCAGATAGCGCATCACCGGAAGGCCGGTGGCTGCGGCAAACGCACGCACGATGTGGAACCGCGACACGCCTGAGATCGCAGCAATCTCGTCGAGCGTCATCGGCTCGGCCAGATGGCTCTCGATATACCAGAGCGCGCGCTGGGCTGGGTTCATGGTGGTTTCGGGCCCTCGTTCGAAGCACGGCGATGATGCGCAGGTCACCGCCCGCTTCGCTTGATCAAGATTGCTCTCGTGCCCCGGGCGCAACGCAGCACGTCAGTGATGCGATGCAGAACCGGGGCCCATCGCCCCACGAGTACGCGCGGCACCGGATCCCGGCTCAGCGTCGCAGCGTTACACGCTGCGCCGCGTCCGTGACACGGCAGCACAGCTCACTTCGACGCGTCCTTGGCCGCCGGCTGCGCATCCTTCGTATCGGCCTTATTCTTCGCGTCCTCCGCGGTCTTCGCCTGCGCGGCCTGGAGATCGCCGAGCGTCTTCTGCAAGCCGGCAACCATCGTCTTCAGCGCGTCGATCTGGCGATTGGCGGCGTCCAGCTTCTGCTGGTGATCGAGTGTGAGCTTGGTGATCGTCTTCTGCAGGAAGTCGACATTGCTCTGCAGACAGCTCGTCCGCCGCTCCATGGTCTTCTCAACGGTGCAGATCTCGATGCCGGGCACGTCCTGCGCGCGGACCGGCGCGTACACCAGCGTTGCGAGCAGCCACATCACGAAACAAGCGCCAACACTCCGAAAGGCCATCCAGGTTCCCTCGCCAAATCGATCACGGCAATGTGCACTTATTGCGCGCAGCACCCCGAGGCTACCACACTCGTACCGCATTCTCGCGTTGAGCTTGCGTCTGTTCCCTCGGACGGGGAGCGATGATCTGCACGCGGGGGGGAAGTGGGCGCTCTTTCCGCGGCTTTGTTTAGGGGAGATTTTTGGAATGGCAACGCGCGATAGACGTCTGGCGGAATTCGATGGCGCCGGAGAACCGCCGCCTGGCCTGCCGCTCGAAGTGCTGTGCGAGGACCACAGCGGAACGTATCAACTGCCGTTCGCCTGCCGTTATGTCGAAGGACGCTGGCAGAACCACGAGGCCGGTATAGCGGTGGAAGCCACCGTCATCGGCTGGCGTCTGCCGCGCATGAAGCACTCAGGCGTGGCCTGAAGGCCTACCGTCTGTCTCAAAATGCAACGGGGCCGCGCTCCGTCTTAACCTTCGGAACGCGGCCCGAACGAATCACGTCCGAATCAGCCCGGAACCCCTGTACGCACCTGTTCACGGCTAGATGTCGCGACGAGGACGTTCGCCCGCACAATATCTGCGCAGCAGATGATTGAGTTTGGACCGGCCACTGGCGACAAAAGTTAACCGCGTCAATGATATGGCGGCAGATGCGCCACCCGACCGGCGCGGACGGACCCCGCTCCCGAAACAGGCAGAGCCGTGCGGAGCCTGCCTAATATTCAACCTCGAGCTCCTCGATCTCGGCCGGCTCCTCCCTCGCCGCCGCGATCCATTCGTTCATCTCGGGCATGGCCATGATGGTGTCGGTATAGGCCTTCAGAAGCGGCTCGAGCTTGACGTCATAGGTGACGAAGCGCGTCACCACGGGGGCGTACATCGCGTCCGCCATGGTGCGCCTCTCGCCGAACAGGAACGGGCCGCCCGATTTCGCCAGGCAATCGCGCCAGATGAACCAGACCCGGTCGATGTCGGCCTGCGCGCGCGACCAGATCTTGAAGCCGGGGAAATGTCCCTTCAGGTTGACGGGCAGCGAAGCGCGCAGCGTGGTGAAGCCGGAATGGATCTCGCCGCAGATCGAGCGGCAATGGGCGCGCTGGACGCGGTCGACCGGCAACAGGCCTGCCTCCGGCATCACCTCGTTGAGATATTCGGCAATCGCCAACGTATCCCAGACGACAGCGCCTTCGTGCCGCAGGCACGGCACCAAAATCGACGATGACAGCAGCAGGATCTCCGCGCGCGCCGCTGCGTCGTCCGGCGCGGTCACGATCTCCTCGAAGTCGAGCCCGGAGAATTTCGTCAGCAGCCAGCCACGCAGCGACCAGGACGAATAGTTCTTGCTGCTGATGGTCAGTGTCGCCTTCGCCATGAGACCCTTCCCTCACGCCTGATAGCGAGCATCGCGCCCCGCGCGGGCGTGCTCGTTACCTGTGCTTCCGGCGAAATGAGCAGCAAGCGACGTGCCAATTCTGAGGGCGCTTCGGCTCCGTTTGGCGTCGATATTGCATAGCGACGCGGGACAGGCGGGCATTTCAGTATGATGTCGATGTTTTATCAGGCCTTTCAGAACCATATGGACCTGACGGCGCCGTGGCGGGCGGGCGCGTCGTCCGCGCTCAAATTCCTCAACCTGGTGCCGCAGGGCATGTCGGATCAGGTCGTCGGCCGGCTCTCAGCTGCACTGGAGCTGATCTCCCGCTCCACCCTCACCTACGACCGCCCGGCCTATGGCATCGACAGCGCGATGGTGGGCAATCGCGAAGTCGCGGTCACCGAGGAAGTCGCCTACGCGACGCCGTTCGGCTCGCTGCTGCACTTCAAGAAGGATGGCGTGCCGGAGCAGCCGCACATGCTGCTGGTGGCGCCGATGTCCGGCCATTTCGCAACGCTGCTGCGCGGCACCGTGAAGACGCTGCTCCAGGACCACGACGTCTACATCACCGACTGGCACAATCCGCGCGATATTCCCCGCAGCGAGGGCCGCTTCGGGCTCGACGACTACACCGAGCATCTCATCGACTTCCTCGAACAGCTCGGTCCGCGCCCGCACCTGGTCGCGATCTGCCAGCCGTCGGTCTCTGCGCTCGCGGCCGCCGCAATCATGTGCGAGGACAACCATCCCTCGCGGCCCGCGACGCTGACGCTGATGGCCGGCCCGATCGACACGCGCATCCATCCGACAAAGGTCAACGCGTTCGCCAAGAGCAAGCCGATCGGGTGGTTCGAGCGGAATTTGATCAACTACGTGCCGGTGCAGTGCCGCGGCGCGCTCCGCAAAGTCTATCCCGGCTTCGTGCAGCTCACCGCCTTCGTGTCGATGAATCTCGAACGCCACATCAAGCAGCATCTTGATCTCGCCAACCACATCGCCAAGGGCGAGAGGGCGAAGGCCGCGACGATCAAGACTTTCTACGACGAATACTTTGCCGTGATGGACCTGCCGGCCGAATTCTACATCGAGACCGTGCGCGACGTGTTCCAGGAGCACCTGTTGCCGCAAGGCAAGCTGATGCATCGGGGGCGGCCGGTGAACACCAGAGCCGTGGGCCGCATGGGCCTGATGACGGTCGAAGGCGAGAAGGATGACATCTGCTCGATCGGCCAGACGCTCGCCGCGCAAGACCTCTGCACCGGCGTGCGCGCCTATCGTCGTGTCCACCACATGCAGGCCGGCGTCGGCCACTACGGCGTGTTCTCCGGCAAGCGCTGGAACACCGAGATCTACCCGCTGCTGCGGGATTTCGTGCACGTCAATTCGTGACGCGAACCTCTCGCCTTTCCTACCTGCAGCGCCCCCGTAGATTCCCGGATATCGCTACCGCGTCAAGGAGACGCCGCGCCCGCAAAGAAGCGGCCGCGCTTCATCGAAATTTGACCGTTAGCTGTGGTAGACGGAGGTCGCAGCCCGATGGCGCCGAGGGAGCGTCAACAAACGACCGGGCATGCGGCTAAAGGTTTTGGTACCAGACCATGAAACTCAGGGAGCTTTTGACACTCGCGATGGCCGCGCAGGTCATCGTGACCGCAGCTGCTCTTCTGGCCTCCTATGCCGCGACCGGAACCGCTGATCCGCGTGGGTTCGGCACGCCCCAGATCGTTGCCCTGCTCGCAAGCGCCGCCTTTGCAGTGCCGCTCGCGCGGCTGTGCACGCGCAAGATCGAGACGTCGCAAGAAAAACGCACCGCTGCGCAACTGGCTGAGCAGGCGCAGGTCAGCGCACAGATGACGCAAGCCGTCATCAAGACCGCGCTCGATGCCTTCATTCAGACCGACGCGAATGGTGTCGTCCTGGAGTGGAGCTTCCAGGCCGAGGCCCTGACCGGTTGGACGCGGCAGGAGGCGCTCGGCACCGACGTCGTCAACCTCCTCGTCGCCGAGCCGCTCCGCGACGGCTTCAGGCAACGCATGATGCGACTGCTGCCGGAATTGTCGAATACGCCGATCGGCATCCGCTTCGAAGCGAGCCTGCTGCACCGGAGCGGCGAGGAGATCCTGATCGACGCGTCGAGCACGGCCCTGCACCTCGGAGGGCGCATCATCATCAACAATTTCGTCAAGGACGTCACCCAGAAGCGCGCCGCCGAGGAGCAGCTGATCCAATCCCAGAAGATGGAGGCGGTCGGCCAGCTCACCGGCGGCATCGCCCACGAATTCAACAACATGCTCACGGTGATCACGGGCACGATCGAGATCCTCGCCGACGCCGTGAAGGACAATCCGCCGCTTGCGACCATCACGAAGCTGATCAGCGAGGCGGCCGATCGCGGCGCCGCGCTGACGTCGAGCCTGTTGTCCTTTGCCCGCAAGCAGGCGCTCCAGCCGGCGGAGATTGACGTCAACGAGCTCATTGAAGAGCTCGCAAGACTGCTGCTGGCGACCTTCGACAAGAAGATCGAGATCGTGACCAGGCTCGACGGCAACATCTGGCTCGCCTTCGTCGACCGCGGTCAATTGAGTTCGGCGCTGCTCAACCTCGCGATCAACGCCCGCGACGCGATGCTGGATGGCGGCAAACTGACGCTGACGACGCGCAACGTGGTGTTCGGCGTACGCGAGGCCGTCGCGGTCGGCGCCGGTTACGCCGGCGACTATGTGGAGATCGAGATCGCAGACACCGGCACGGGCATTCCGCAAGCCATTCTCGAGCGGATCTTCGACCCCTTCTTCTCGACCAAGGAGGTCGGCAAGGGCACGGGGCTCGGCCTCAGCATGGTGTTCGGCTTCGCCAAGCAGTCCGGCGGTGGCATCAAGGTCGATTCCGCCGAAGGCCGCGGCACGACGTTTACGATCTATCTGCCGAAGGCCGAGACCAGTACGCTTCGTCCGGCCGGCTATGACGAGCGCAAGGTCGTTGGCGGGACGGAAACCATTCTTTGCGTCGAGGACGACCGCGACGTCCGCCAATACGTCACGGTCCAGCTCGAGAGCCTCGGCTACAAGGTCATCCCCGCCGCCAATGCGACCGAAGCGCTCGCCGTTTGGGCCAAAGGCACGCCGTTCGACCTGCTCTTCACCGACATTGTGATGGCCGGCGGCATCAACGGGCGGGAGCTCGCCGACCAGATGGTGGCGGCGCGGCCTTCTTTGCGGGTCCTGTTTACGTCGGGCTATGCCTATGACTCGCCGCACGCACAGGGAAGCGCCACCATGGGCGCGCCGCTTCTGACCAAGCCCTACCGCAAGGCGGAGCTCGCGCGCATGCTGCGCCGCTCTCTCGATACGGCGGTCGATGCCGCCGGCGACCCGATCCCGACGCCCTACTCCGTGCAGGATGACGTCGAGCGTTTCCTGCGCAAGCAGTCGTCCGAGCGCGACGAACGTTAGCGCAGGTCTAAAGCGCGATGAGATCGGAATGAATGGTTATCGCGCTTTAGGTTGTTGTTTGAGCATGATCCGATCGGAAAACCGCTGCACACTTTTCCGGATCATGCTCTGCCGGGTGGACTCCGCACGGCGCCTGGGCAAAACTCCGGTACAGCCGGAATTCCCATTGGAGGCGAGCATGACTGCACTCGAGAAAGGTATTACCGCGAACGGCACGGGCTATGGCGGCAAGAGCTGGAACATCCTGGGCCAGGTCTATTTCCCCAAGGCCGTCACCGACTCCACCTTCGCGTTCGAGACCAACAGTGAGCCCGGCCAGTTCGTGCCGGTGCACATTCATCCGACCCAGGACGAATTCATCCTGGTGCAGGAAGGCACGCTCGACCTCAAACTCGACGGAAAATGGGTCAAGGCCCATGCCGGCGACCTCGTACGCATGCCGCGCGGCATCCCGCACGGCTATTTCAACAAGTCCGACAAGCCCTGCCGCGCACTGTTCTGGGTCTCGCCGATGCAGAAGCTGGAGGCGCTGTTCAACCAGCTCCACAATCTGACCGATCCGGCCGAAGTCGTGCGCATCTCGGCCCTGCACGAAGTCGACTTCCTGCCGCCCGAAGCCAACGACTAGAGCGTTTTCGAGCGAAGTGGATACCGGTTCGCGTCAAGAAAACGCGTCAAAACAAGAATCTAGAGCCCCCGTTCCGATTCCATCGGAACGGAAATGGCTCTAGGCGGCCTCCTCTTCCTCGTCATGAGGTTGCGCGGCGCTGGCGCCGGGCCATCAATTGGTGATGTGGGCCTCCGCCACCGCGTGATTGAACATCGCGTTCAACGCCGCCGTAATGTCGGCCGGCGTATTCGCCGTGTAGAAAAATCCCGGCGAGGCGCAGTTTTGCAGGCTCGTCGGAATGTTCGGAATGTTCCAGTTGGCGTAATCGTCCTCGTCGCCGGCGAAGGACGTATTGACCGGGTTGATCGGCTGGTAGGGAATGTACAGCACGGAAATGATGATGCCGCGCTTCTTCAGCGGCGTGCATGACGTGGCCGGGTCGATCGTGGTGGCATGGTTGCTTCCGGACCAGGAGCCGTTGGGCACGCCCTTGACCTGCGGATCCTGCGCGCCGTCGGTTACGAGGAAGACGTAAGGCAGCGTGCTGTTCCATGCGCTGCCGTCGCCCACGCTCGTGATCAGGGTGTTCACGCTCGACAAAGCCGTGTCGATATGAGTGCCGCCCGAACCGAGGTTCGCGTTCATGTTGGTATCGAGCAGGGTCGCCAGATTGGCGGCAGCGTAGTTGATGGTCGAGGGATTGGTTGTCGAGCCGCTGATGCTGCTGGTCAGCGGGAAGTACGAGTAGAGATACCGAATGAAGGGGTAGAGACCGATGCGAAACTGGTTCGCCACCTTCTCGGTGTTGTTCGCGGTGCTGAACAACTGGTTCACGGCATAGCCGACGGCATCCAGACGCAATTGAATGCAGGAGTCGGTTCCGTCGGTCGGACAGTTCGCAACCGTCGCAAGATTTGAATACAGCGAATTCGGCAGACCGGAAACGATCGAAGAAGGCAACTGCACGCCCATCGGGTTGGTCGACTTCTTCGTCAATAGCCCCTTGTACCCGCTCTGGCTGACCCGCGAGATCGCGTACCCCAAGCAATAGTTGTTCGTGGGATAACCTTGTGTTCCGGAATCGGTGCAGGCGCTGTTCTGCGGCGAGAAGTGGCAGGCCAGCGTGCAGCCGGTCGGATACTGCCGATAGTTGTCCGGATTGATCGACTGCATGCGCTGCGCTTCTGCCGTGGTCGACGGCAGGCCCATCGATCCCGAGACATCCAGTGTCAGATAGAAATCGAGATACAGCGGCAGGGTCGTGGTCGAAGACGAGCCCCCGGTCACGGTCAGAGTCTGATACCCGAGAACCCGCATGAAGGTGACGGGCACATTGGCGCTGAACTGCACGTTCGACGTCAGCTTGTTGCCGGTCTTGGTGACGGTGCTCGTCACTCCCAGGCTGTTATAGCTGCCCGAGTACGTCGAGGCGTTTCCGTTGAAGATGTTGGTCGCCTCGGTGACGCCAGCCGAAACGGATCCGTTCGACGTCATCGCCATCGCGGCATTGTAGCCGGCCGAGTTGACCGAGATCGAGGCGACGCTCGCCGAATCCGCGGCGCCTTGCAGCTTTGCCTTAATGCGCGCCGCCATGCTGTAGTCGATGGCACATCCGATGGACGCGATGATCGGCACGAGCGCAATCGCAAATGTCACCGCGATATTGGCATTGGTGTCGCGCTTCAATCGCGACAGAAGCCGACCGAGACGACGCACCGTTCCATAGTCTGGCATTGCCAAGCCCCCGCTCGACTGTTTGTTTGGAAATGACCGAGATGAATTCCAGGACGCCAAGACGAAACTGATGCCAGGACCAACGCGCGGCAGCGGAGCCGACGAGCTTCGCGCCGGAAGACCTGCGCCGCTCCTGGTCAGACGGTGCATTGTGCAGATGCGGAGCTACCGAATCGTAAAGGCGTCACGAGAATCGGAAGGCTGTTTTGTCAGTTTACTGTAAGCTTCAACGGGATCATCGGGGTCGTTTACGGAGATCCGAAGCCGCCGCCCCTCTACCGGCACGGCACAAGCCGATCAGGTTGTGCCTCGCCAGACCGCCTCATTGATGCTTACGATCTGCACAATTGCCGAATCGACCGGCCCGGGAGCCTGCGATGCGATCAAGACGTCACGCCGCCGCTGCCATAGCGGCGCTTGCCCTGTTCCTCACTGCGCCCGCTTTGGGACAGGGCGCGCTCACGGCAAAACAAGCGGATGCGCTTGCCGCCTATGACCGCGCGCTCGCCGACTTCAAGGCGATCCTTGCCGAGCGGCGCGGCCAGATCGAGGCGAAGCAGCCGCTGCCGAACTTGCCGGGCCAGGCGCTTTATCTGGCGCGCGTCGCTGTCATCAGCAGCTACAAGGATCTCACCGACGCCATGCCGTCGCGGATCGGCAGGCCCAACAAGTTCGAAATTCCTCCGGCCTATTTCGATGCCGACATCGAGCCGCTGGTCGACGAGTACGCCGGGCTGTTCGAGATCATGGAGGCGCCGCCCGCCAACGCGCAAAACTCGGCGACGCCGTTCAAGGACGTCGTAGATCTCGCGGTTGCGATCGCGCGCGCCAAGGGGCTTGCACCAGTTCACGCCGAGGCTGCGGGACGGATCAGCCTCGGGCTGTTCTTTGCCGAGACCAACGGCAAGCAGAATGTCCGCAACGGGCGATCGAACACCTATATGGGCAGCTTTCAGACCGGCCCCGCCGAGGACCGGAACGGCCGCAGGAAATGGGAAGCCATCAAGCCAGAGATCGCGGCGACCGATCCCGAATTGAACGCGCGGGACGACAACGAAGAGGCGCGGGCCCGCGGCACCGATCACCGCTTCAACCACTGGACCAACGTGCGCGACGGCCTGATGAACGCGCATGCCGATCTCTTCCGGGAGATCCCCGCGATCGTGAAGACACTGCCCGACCCCATCGACCAGATGAAGCTGTTCGAGCTGATCCAGATCGTCCCCACCCCGACGCGGTCCGCGCTCAAGTCGGGCGATCTCCTGAACTACAGGGTATCCAGCCCCACCATCATGAAGCACCTGCGCAACAACAGCATCTTCGCCTTCGGACAGGCCGACCGGGCGCGCGCGTCGGCAAGCTTCCGCGAGATCCTCGGTGCGATGTGGCTGTTCAACAGGAAGTTCGAGCGCGCGATGGCGAAATATGCGGAGCTCAAGCCGCGCTGACGGACAGGTTGCAACGCGCCCCTCTGCGCCGCCAGCCTACTCGGTCCGGATCGGCGTGTCCTTCAGGCCGTTGTTGTCGTAGGCCTTGCGCAGCGTGCCGTTCGTCGTCGCTTCCGTCATGAACCTGGTGACGAACGCCAGCGCCTGGCCGTGGCCGAGCGGGACGGCAACCGCGGTGACCGTCTTCTTGAACGTCTCGTCCAGCACCCGCGTGCCCGGAATCTTCTGCGCCATCTTGTTGAGCTGGTCGCGCGACAGCGCGAAGGCGTCGATCTCGCCGCTCTTCAGAAGGCCGAAGATCTCGTCGTAAGTCTGATAGCCCGTGACTTTCGCGTTCTTCAGATGCGCGATGGCGCCACGCATGGTGGTCGTGGCGTTGACGGCCGCGACCTTGATGCCGGGCTGGTCGAGCGTGGCGAAATTGGTCACGTTCGAACCCGCCTTGACGATGTAGGTGGCATCCGCGACCTCGTAGATCGGGCCGAACATCATCTTGGTCTCGCGCTCGGGATCCCTGGGCAGCCACGTGACGTCCCAGGTGCCTTTCGACGCCGCATCGGTGATCTGCCCGGAATTCTGGTGCACGACATATTCGACGGGAACACCGAGCTGCGCGGCCATCTCCTTGCCGAGGTCGACCGGCACGCCCGCATAGCCAGCTTCCGTCTTTGTCGACCAGAACGCGCCGCCCGCCGGGCTGATCGCGATCGCGACCCGCAGCTTGCCGGTCGGCGCAATTTCCTCCGTCGGGCCATCCGCTAGTGCAGGCATGGCAACCGCCGCTGCAAGAACGAGGCCGGCAAGAGCGGACTGAAGGAACCTTGGCATGTCATGTTCTCCTCACCTTTTCTTCTTTCCGACCGCTTCGCTTCCGTCGCACGGCCTTTGACACAATTCTGGTCGATCGTGCGCTCGGTGAAAAGCGATTTGTCATGACAAACCTGCCAAAGGCCATGGCGCCGTTTGCAGTGCAAGGCCGGTGACCGCCATAGCTATGGTGTTTCGCGGCCAGGCATTTGTTGGTAGCCTGCCGCACCGGCAGACAATACTCGGGGGCCACCAAATGACCTCAGCGAATCCCGCATCTCCGGCACAGCGCAATCGAGCGTGGAGACATATCGGGCGGGCGCTGGCCGCCGCGGCGGCCATGGCCGCGCTCACCGGCTGCGAGGACAAGAACACGTTCGTGGCGCCGCCACCGCCGAAGGTGGACGTAGCGACGCCCGTGCAGCGGGCGGTGACGCGCTATGTCGAAGCCACCGGCAACACTGCGCCGATCAAGATCGTCGATCTCGTCGCGCGCGTGCAGGGCTTCCTGCAATCGATCGACTATCAGGACGGCACGTTCGTCAAGCAAGGCACCCAACTCTTCACGATCGAGCCGGAGACCTACAAGCTGAAGCTCGAACAGGCGCAGGCGGCCGAAGCCGGCGCCCAGGCCTCGCTCCGGCAGGCGGAAGCCGACTTCAGGCGGCAGACCGATCTCGTCCAGCGCCAGGCAGTCGCGCAGTCTACCCTCGATACCTCGACATCGAACCGCGACAACGCCCAGGCCAATCTCCTGCAGGCCCAGGCCAACACCAGGCTCGCCGAAGTCAACTACGGCTACACCAAGGTGAGCGCCCCGTTCGACGGCGTCGTCAGCGCCCACATGGTCTCGATCGGCGAACTCGTCGGCGTCTCCTCCCCGACCCAGCTCGCGACCATCGTCGCGATGGACCCGATCTATGTGAACTTCACAGTCAACGAACAGGATGTTTTGCGCATCCGTGCCGAATCGGCCCGCCGCGGTCTGACCGCCGCCGACCTCAAGCAGTTCCCGATTCAAGTGGGCCTGCAGACCGAGACCGGCTATCCGCATGAGGGCAGGCTCGACTATGTCGCGCCGACGATCAACCAATCGACCGGTACGCTCGCGGTGCGCGGCGTCGTGCCCAATGACAAGCGCGTGCTGTTGCCCGGCTATTTCGTCCGCGTCCGCGTACCCTTCACCCAGGAGAAAAACGCCCTCCTCGTTCCCGACACCGCGCTCGGCAGCGACCAGGGCGGCCGCTATCTGCTCGTGGTCGGCAAGGACAACACGGTCGAGCAGCGCAAGGTCCAGATCGGTCCTGCGGACAGCGGCCTGCGCGTGATCGAAAGCGGCCTGGAGCCGGACGACCGCGTCGTCATCGCGGGGCTGCTGCGGGTGATTCCGGGTCAGAAGATCGACCCGCAAGTGACGAAGATCGACCAGTCGCAGGCGTCGGCCAAGTAGGAGCCGCCGGTCATGATCTCAAAATTCTTCATCGAGCGGCCGGTCCTTTCGAACGTCATCGCGCTCCTGATGATCCTGATCGGCGGCGTCGCGCTGTTCAACCTCGCGATCGCGCAATATCCGGACGTGGTGCCGCCGACGGTGCAGGTCACCACGCGCTATCCCGGCGCCAGCGCCAAGACCGTGATCGACACCGTGGCGCTGCCGATCGAGCAGCAGGTCAACGGCGTCGAGGACATGCTCTACATGCAGTCCTACAGCGGCTCCGACGGCACCTATACGCTGACGGTGACCTTCAAGATCGGCACCGATCTCAACTTCGCGCAGGTGCTGGTGCAGAACCGCGTCTCCAGCGCGCTATCACAACTGCCCGCGTCCGTGCAGAACCAGGGCGTTACCGTGCAGAAGCGGTCGACATCGATTCTGCTGTTCGTGACGCTGACCTCGCCGGACTCGTCGTACGACAGTCTCTACTTGAGCAACTACGCCACCATCAACATCCGCGATGAGCTCTCCCGCCTGCCGGGCGTCGGCAACGTCACTGTGTTCGGCGCCGGACAGTATTCGATGCGGGTGTGGCTCGATCCCAACAAGCTGCAGGTCCGTGACCTCGTCCCGCAGGACGTCATCCAGGCCATCCAGCAGCAGAGCCAGCAGGTCTCGGCCGGCCAGGTCGGCGCGCCACCGACACCGCCGGGACAGGCGTTCCAGTACACGCTCAATGTCAACGGCCGGCTCGACGACACCACACAGTTCGAGAACATCATCGTCAAGACCGGCACCAGCGGCGACGTCACGCGCGTGCGCGACGTCGGCTGGGTCGAACTGGGCGCGCAGACTTACAGCCAGATCTTCTCGCTGAACAAGCAGCCGGCCACCGGCATCGGCGTGTTCCAGTCGCCCGGCGCCAACGCGCTTCAGGTCGAGCAGGCCGTCGAGAAGAAGATGGCGGAACTCGCAAAGGCCTTTCCGCAAGGCATCAAGTACGACACGCCGTTCGACACCACGAAGTTCGTGCAGGCCTCGGTGCACGAGGTCTACATGACCTTGATCGAGGCCGGCCTGCTCGTGCTGGTCGTGATCCTGGTGTTCCTGCAGGACTGGCGCGCGATGCTGGTGCCGGCGACCACCGTGCCGGTGACCATCATCGGCGCGTTCGCCGCGATGGCGGCGCTCGGCTTCACCATCAACATGTCGACCTTGTTCGCGATCGTGCTCGCGATCGGCATCGTCGTCGACGACGCAATCGTCGTGGTCGAGGGCGCCGCCCACAACATCGAGCAGGGCATGAACGGCCACGACGCCGCGATCAAGGCGATGGACCAGCTGTTCGCGCCGATCGTCGGCATCACCCTGGTTCTGATCTCGGTGTTCCTGCCGGCCTCGTTCCTCGCCGGCCTCACGGGGCGCATCTATTCGCAATTCGCGCTGGTGATCGCGGCGACCGCGCTGCTGTCCGCGATCAACGCCGCCACGCTGAAGCCCACGCAGTGCGCGCTCTGGCTGCGACCGGCGGTGCCGCCGGAGCAACGCAATTTCTTCTACCGCGGCTTCAACGCCGTCTATGACCGCGTCGAGCGCGGCTACATCCGGCTGATCGGCTTCCTGGTCCGGAACGCCACCGTCTCGGTCGCAATCGCACTGGTGTTGATCGGGATCGGCGGCTACGGCCTGTCGCGGGTACCGACCGGCTTCCTGCCGATCGAGGACCAGGGCTACCTGATCGCCGCCGTGCAGCTGCCCGACGGCGCCTCGCTCGAGCGGACCCAGACGGTGCTCGACAGGGCCGCCGATCTCATCAAGGACACGCCGGGCGTTCAGCAGGTCATCACCATTGCCGGCATCTCCGCGCTCGACAACAGCGCCAGCCTGGCCAATGCCGGCGTTGCCTACATCATCCTGAAAGACTGGGACTCGCGCGGCAAAGGCGAAGACCTGCGCTCGCTGGTGTACGGGCTCAACGACAGGGTCGCGACCATCATGGAAGCGCGCACCGTAGTGCTGCCACCGCCGCCGATCCAGGGTATCGGCAACGCGGCCGGCTTCTCGATGCAGGTCGAGCTGCGCGACGGCAACAGCGATTTCGCCAAGCTCCAGGCGATCACGGGCGCGATGGTCTCCAACGCCGAGAGTCAGAGCGCGCTGCAGCGCGTCCAGTCCTCGTTCCGCTCGTCGGTGCCGCAATTCAACGTCGAGATCGACCGTATCAAGACCCAGACCCTGCACGTGACGACAGACCAGGTGTTCGCGGCGCTGTCGACCTATCTCGGCTCGTCCTACGTCAACCAGTTCAACAAGTTCGGACGCGTGTTCCAGGTCTATACCCAGGCCGATCCGTCATTCCGCGTCACCGAGCGCGACATCGCCAACATGATGGTGCGCAACCAGAACGGCGACATGATCCCGATCGGCACCGTCGCCACGATCACGCCGGCCACCGGCCCGTCGCTGATCAGCCTCTACAACCTCTATCCATCCTCAACCATCGTCGGCCTCCCCGCGCAGGGCTATTCGTCCGGCCAGTCGCTGAAACTGATGGAGGAGGTCGCGGACAAGACGCTGCCGCCGGGCACCGGCTTTGAATGGACCGCGATGTCCTATCAGGAGAAGGCCGTCTCCAACCAGATCTACTGGGTGTTCGGCCTTGCGATGCTGCTGGTCTATCTGGTGCTCGCCGGACAGTATGAGAGCTGGTACGCCCCGATCTCGGTGATCCTCGCCGTGCCGCTGTCGCTGATCGGACCAATGCTGGTCCTCAACGCGCTCAAGATCGACAACAACCTCTATTGCCAGATCGGCCTGATCCTGCTGATCGCGCTGTCGGCCAAGAACGCCATCCTGATCGTCGAGGTCGGGCTCGAGTTGCACGGCCGCGACGGCAAGCCGATCATGGAATCCGCGATCGAGGCCGCGCGCGCCCGCTTCCGCCCGATCTTGATGACGTCGTTCGCCTTCATCCTCGGCGTGGTGCCGCTGGTGATTGCGACCGGCGCCGGCGCCAGCGCGCGCAAGTCGATCGGCATCACCGTGTTCTCGGGCATGCTGGCCTCGACCTGCCTCGCGGTGCTGTTCGTGCCGGCCTTCTTCGTGGTGGTGCAGCGCTTCGAGAACTGGCGCGCAACAAAAAAGACGCCGCCGGCGGCGCAGCCGGCCGCGGAGGTGAAACCTTAAGCCTTCTGCGCGGACGCCTGCCGCGCTTCTCCGCTCGACACAAGGAGCACCGAGACCTTCGACTGCCGCAGCACGGCATCTGCGACGCCACCGAAGGAAAAGTAATCTCCCTGGATGCGGTCGACGCCCATGACCACCAGATCGACATCGGTGGTGTCGATCTCGCGCAGGATCGCCGCCTCCGGCGCCCGGTTCACGCGCAGCGTCGTGGTGATGTCGACCTCATAGCGGGCGGCGAGATCGCTGGCATCCTTGAGAATGCCTGCCTCCTGGCTCAGCCCGCGGGAGGCGCCGCGCCGCGCGCCCTTGTCGCGCGTCGTCGTCACATAGATCACACGGAGCGAGCCTGATCCGGCCTGCGCGAGCGCGACCGCGACCTCGGCGCCGCGCTTGGAGACGCCGCTGCCCGAGACCGGGACGAGGATGTTGAGGGCGTCGGGCACCGGCTGCTTCAGATGTTTTCCCTTGGCCGCCACGATCGCAAGCGGTCCTTCGAATTTTGCGGAGATGTCCTCGATCCTCCGGTCGAAACGATCCTTGGTCGCGGCGACCTTGTCGACGCCGACGACGAGGAGATCAAAGCCCTTGCGCGCCTCATCAGCGATCGCTTTGCCGAGCTCCGTTCGCCTCGCCCGGGCGACCACATCGACGCCGCCAGCGTCGTCGCCATTGCCGATCACCGTATTGGCTGCCTTCTTCACCACGGTCTCGTGGCTCTCCTCCTCGTCACGCCCCTTCTCCTCGTCACGCCCCTTCTCCTGCTCCCCGGCGCATTTGCCGATGTGCAGCACCGTGATCGGCAGGCCGCGCATGCCGGCGATCAGCCCCGCAATGTGTGCGGCGAAGGTGGCATTCACGCTCTCGTCCACCACCAGCAGCGGACGTTCGAGATTGGCCACAAAGCCGCGCCTCTCGAATTCTTCCCGCTCCAGACGTTCCTTCTCCTCCCTGCTCATCGGCAGCTTTGCGAGGGTCGCGCGCAGCATCGGCGGCATCGCTATCGTGGTCACGATCGCCATGGTCACGATCATCGTGAACAAGTTCTGGCTGAGCACGCCGATGGACAGACCGATGGTCGCAATGATGACCTCGGTCGAGCCGCGCGCGTTCATCCCGCTCGCGAGCGCCAGCGACTCCCGATAACTCAAGCCGCCCACTGTGCCGCCGACAAAGGCGCCGCCGAACTTGCCGACGCTAGCGATCACGACCAGCAGGCCGGTGAGCATCAGGAGATTGGGATCACGAAGCACCGACAGATCGGCGCTCAACCCCGCGAGACCGAAGAACACCGGCATGAAGAAGCTCGAGATCAGCCCGCGCAGGCGTTCGTCGATCTGCCTTGTCAGGATCGGGGACTGCCCGACCAGAATGCCGGCGACGAAGGCACCCAGCACGGTGTGCACGCCGATCAGATGCGTGATCAGCGCCATCGTGCCCATCAGCAGCAGGATCACCGTGATCACAGGCGCGGTGCTGACGAGATAGTCGTTGGCCCAGCGGATGAGCAGGAACACCAGCCGGCGGCCGATGGTGACGCTGATGGCGAAGAAGGCGAGCGTGCCCAGCACGGCTTTCGCCACCGAGGCGACATCCAGCGTGCCTTGCGAGGCGAGGCTGAAGATGACCGCGATGATGATCCAGCCGATGGTGTCGTCGATGACAGCCGTGGCGACGATGATCTGCCCGACATTGCGGCGCATGAAATTCATCTCGCGCACGACCACCGCGACGATCTTCACCGAGGAGATCGACAGCGCCGTGCCCATGAACAGCGAGGCCACCAGGCGCTGTTGCGGATTGGGCAGGAGCGCATCGGGAAGGAACTCGCCGAGCGCGAAGCCGCACGCGAAGGGAACAACGATGCCGGCGATCGAGATCGCGATCGCCGGCTTGCCGATCTTCCTGACCAGCTTGGGATCGGTCTCCATGCCGGTGAGCAGCAACAGAAGAAGGATGCCGAACTGGGCGATACCGTCGATCATCGCCTTCTGCTCGGGCGTCCGGGGGAAGATCGCCTGCTGCGCTTCAGGCCAGATCCAGCCGAACAGCGACGGGCCGAGCAGGATGCCGGCGAGCAATTCGCCGATCACCGAGGGCTGGCCGATGCGCTGCATGATCTCGCCGAGGCCGCGGCCGACGGCGATCAGCAGCACGATCTGCGCCAGCAGGAGGAACTCGGACGGCGCTGCCGGTTTGCCGCCCTCGGCGCTGGCCGCAATGGTGGTGAGGACAAGCACCGCGGGGACAAGGCCGACCGGTCGGAGCAGGCTCCACTGCATGCAGGTGTCTTTCCCCCTTCATCTGCCCCGGCGAAGTGCCGAGGCCACAGGGGGTAGAACCCGCGGGCGGTGGAGGGAGTTCCCGACTTCCGCGGCGGGGCCAAGGGCGCTTCAACAAAAAAGTCGAAAACAACCCCATGCACAGTAGAGCGGCACTGGCGGCGTTGGGGTTTTGAGCCGCACCGACGTTTGACACGTCGGGCAAAACACCGGCACAATGGCATCATGGGTTGCATGCGCGACCTACCTCCCCATCCTTCGTCATTGCGAGCGTAGCGAAGCAATCCAGAGTCCCTCCGCGGGAAGATTTTGGATTGCTTCGTGGAGCCTGTCATCGGGCCGCGCTATGCGCGGACCCGTTGGCTCGCAATGACGAGTGGAGAGAGTCCCGGCCTTACACCCGCTCGTGCCCCGGACGCAGCGCAGCGCCACTTCGGCGGTGCGCTGCAGAGCCGGAGCCCATGCGACACGGGAATTCGCAGCCTCTGGGTCCCGGCTCTGCGCCGCAACGCCATAAGCGCGTTCACGCGCGTCTTCGACGCGCTATGCGCGTTGCAGCTTGTCCGGGACACGAGAACACTGCCGTTAGGCCGCGGCCGGGGTCCTGATTTCGCGCGGCAGGATGATCGCAGCCGCGATCGCCAGCAGGCCGAGACCGGCAAAGGCGTGGAGCATGGTGACGAAGCCACCCTGCTCGTAGAGCCAGGCGACCAGGCCGACCGACGCGCCCGCCGCGGTGAAGCCGACGAAATAACGCACCGCATAGGCGCGCGAGCGCCATTCTTCGGTGGTGTATTTGCCGACCATGGCGTCGTTCACCGTGACCTGCCCGAACGCACCCATGACGATGCCGATCGAGACCACGATCAGCGGCAGATTGGACAGGCTCGCGGCGAGATACAGGAACGGCGCCAACATGAAGGACAGCGGCAGCGCCACCGTCTTCAGGGAGTAGCGGTCGAGCAGCCGGCCGATGGTGTACTGGGTCATCGCGCCGAACACATAGACGCAGGCCGCGATGACGCCGAGGAGTGCCGGGCTCTTGGTCAGATCGGCAAGCCGCTCCGCGAACAGCTTCGGCAGCGCCACGGTGACGGCGTTGAACGTCGTCGAGATCGCGATCACGACGATCAGCAGCGACAGGATCACGCGCCACATGTCCTGCTTGGCTACCCGCGCCTGCGCCGCCGCCTGCTTCGAGCCCTTGCGATCCTCGTGCACGACGGTCATCGCAAAGGCGATGCCGATCAGGATGGTGACGATGCCGGGAACGATGAAGGCAAACCGCCAGCCGAGATATTGGCCGATCACACCGGTGACCAGCGCGGACGAGGCGACGCCGAGATTGCCCCAGACGCCGTTCAGACCCATCTCGCGGCCGAGCCTGTCGGCATAGGACACGATCATCGCGGTGCCGACAGGGTGATAGATCGAGGCGAAGATGCCGATCGCGAGCAGCGCGGCGCCGAGCTGCGCCGGGGTCTGGACGAAGCCGACCGAGATCATGGACAGGCCGATGCCGATGAAGAAGATCAGCATCATGTGGCGGCGGCTCCAGCGGTCCCCGAGCCAGCCGGTGAGCAGCGAGCCGGCGCCGAAGGCGACGAAGCCCGGCGTCGCATAGGGCAGCAGTTCCGAATAGGCCATGCCGAGCGCCGGCCCCATGATGATCACGGCGGCCGCAAAGACCAGCATCGAATAATGATCGATGAAGTGGCCTGCGTTGACGAAACTGATCACCCGACCGGGGCTGTTCATACGAATCCTCTCCTGCTCCGAAATGAGTTATATGTCCTGGCCATGACGGGATGCTGCCAATGACTGTCGTCGAAACGCCAATCCGGGAGGTCCGGGGCAACCACCGCTCGACCGCGGGCGTGCACCTGGTCGCGCGCGACTATCCCAAGGGCCTGCGGCTTGATCCGCACATGCACCGCGAGGCGCAGCTCGTCTATGCAGCCCGCGGCACCATGCAGGTGACCACGCCCAAGGGGCGCTGGCTGGTGCCGCCGGACCGCGCCGTCTGGGTACCCGCCGGGCTCGAGCACGCCATCGATGTGCTCGCCGACATCGAGATGCGCACGCTCTATTTCGACCTGCCGTGGCTCAAACGCGAGCAGCGCGACGAGGGCCTGACCAAGGAGTTCGTGGTGCGGGTGTCGCCGCTGCTGCACCAGGCGATCCTGGCGCTGTTCGATGTACGCAATACCGAGGAGCGCACCGAGCTGCTGGTTCGTCTGGTGATGCTGGAATTGCACCAGGCCGAGGATTCCGCGACCTTCGTGCCGCTGCCGCGCGAGCCGCGCTGCCGGCGCGCCGCCATGATCGTGCTCGACGATCCCACCGGCCTGCACGACATAGACACGCTGGCACGCGAGGTCGGAACCTCGGCGCGCACGCTGTCGCGGTTGTTCTCGACCGAGACGCAACTGAGCTTCAAGAGCTGGTGCCAGCGCGCCCGCATCGCGGCAGCGATCCAGCGGCTGTCCACGGATGCGAATGTGTCCGTGAAACAGCTCGCCACCCAGCTCGGCTATGCCAGCGTGCCGGCGTTCTCCGCAGCGTTCCGTCAGGTGACGGGGCGGACGCCGACGGAGTTTGCGGGGAAGACGTAGCTCCACCCTCGGTGTCATTGCCCGCCTTGTGCGCAATTGCGCACTGGGGCGGGCAATCCAGTACTCCGAGACGGCCGTGATTGATCCGATGGGCCGCGGCGTACTGGATGCCCCTCCTGCACGGGGCATGACAGCCTTCTTGGGGCGCATAGCCGAGCACGCCTGACTCAATACGACCCAACTAAAGATGCCAAACTCTTGCGCTTGATTGTGATCGGCATCTGCCTAAATCCCGTGTAAGCTTCCGCAGCGCACAAACCGGAATCGAAAAGCCCAGATGGCCAACGCCTTCTTCTCCGACCTGCTCGCCACCATCTCCGAGCGCGGCCGCACGCTGCTTCGCCGAGGGGATTCCGCTAATACCAAGCAGGATGCCGACGGGCTGATCGAGCTCTGCGGTGCGCTGCTGTCCGGCCGTGGCGAAGCTTCGGGCACTGCCATGGCGCGTGAGGTGCTCGACATCTACCAGGAGTTGGATGCGGCAGGACGCCGCGCCTTCTTCGAAGGACTGGTGCGCGATTTCGGCCCGGACCGGGAACGTCTGGCCGAGGCGATCGAGAAATGGCGCGCCAAGCCGACCGACGAGGACGCAAGTTCTTTGCACTTCGCCTCGGAGCCGCGGCGGCAGGAACTGATCCGTCGTCTCAACCGAGCGCCTGGCGGCACCGGCGATCTCGTCAGCATGCGCGCCGACCTGCTCGGCATGATGAACGGACACACCGATTTCGCCGCGCTCGACCGCGACGTGTCGCATCTTCTCTCTTCGTGGTTCAACAGGGGGTTTCTCGTGCTGCGCAGGATTGACTGGTCGACCCCGGCCAACATCCTCGAAAAGATCATCCGTTACGAAGCCGTGCATGAGATCAGCGACTGGGACGATCTGCGCCGCCGTATCGATCCGGTCGACCGCCGCTGCTACGCCTTCTTCCATCCCGCGATGGTGGACGAACCGCTGATCTTCGTCGAGGTGGCGCTGACCGAGACGATCCCCGGCGCAATCGCGCCGCTGCTCGCGGTCGATCGCCAGCATCTGCCGATCGAGCGCGCGCGCACCGCCGTGTTCTATTCGATCTCCAACACCCAGCGCGGTCTTGGCGGCATCTCCTTCGGCAGCTTCCTGATCAAGCAGGTGGTGGAAGAGCTGCGCCGCGAAACGCCGAAGCTCGACACGTTCGTGACGCTGTCGCCGGTGCCGGGCCTCATGCCCTGGGTGAAGCAGGACAAGGAGCTGCCGCTGTCGGACGAGGATCGCGAGGTGCTGAAGCGCCTCGACGAGCCGAAGTGGTTCGAGAATGCGGAAGCGACCGCGCAGCTGCGCAGCGTGATCGAGCCGCTCGCGGCGTACTATTTCCTGAAGGCCCGCACGCCGAAGGGCCGGCTGATCGATTCCGTCGCTCGCTTCCATCTCGGCAACGGCGCGAGGCTCGAACGCATAAACTGGCTCGGCGACCTCTCGCCGAAGGGCGTGCGCGAGTCCGCCGGCGTCATGGTCAACTACCTCTACCGCCTCGACGACATCGAGAAGAATCACGAAGCTTACGCCAATGACGGCGAGGTCGTGGCCTCGAGCGCGGTGAAGAAGTTGCTGAAGGGCGAGCGGCGGCTGCTGGATATGCGGTTGTCGTAAGGGGACGGCTCGCGCCACATCGTCATTGCGAGCGCAGCGAAGCAATCCAGACCGCCTCCGCGGAAAGAATTCTGGATTGCTTCGCTGCGCTCGCAATGACGGAGAATGGGGCTACACCTCACGCTACCCCAGTCCATCGTTCGCCGCAGGCCGGGCGCCCGCAGACCACGCCATCCTCCGCCGTCATTGCGAGGAGCCCTTGCGACGAAGCAATCCAGACCGCCTTCGCAGAAAGATTCTGGATTGCTTCGCTTCGCTCGCGATGACGGAGCGGGTCTCGGCTGGTTGGGCCTAACAGCCGCAGCTCTCCCGGCGCTCAGATCAGCGTCTCGTACAGATCCGCCCAGTCCGGGTTGACGCTCTCGATCAACGCAAGCTTCTTCGCCCGGCTTCCGCCCTTGATCTGCTTCTCGCGCGCAATCGCGTCCGTCATCGTCGCGTGCAGCTCAAACCAGACGAGGAGCTTGCAGCCGTACTTCGATGAGAACCCCTTTACCAAGCCCTCGCGATGCTCGAATGCGCGGCGTGGCGGATTTGAAGTGACGCCAACATAGATCGTCCCATTGCGGCAATTGGCGAATATGTAAACGCAGGGCTGCTTCATGATTGCGCTCGATCAACGAGAGCATTCACAATATCACAACCACGAGATGATTGCGAGCAGCGGTTGCAATAAGCACACAAAATCGCAAGACTTTCGCCGCACCGTCATTGCGAGGAGCCCTTGCGACGAAGCAATCCAGACTGCCCGCGGAAAGATCTGGATTGCTTCGCTGCGCTCGCAATGACGGAGTGTGATGCCCCAGCCGGGCTACTCCGCCAGCGCCTTCATCTCCCTGTAGAGATCCGACTTGCTTTCAAACCCGATGCCCGGGAGGTCCGGCATGGTGATGTGGCCGTTCTCGACGCGCACACCATCCGGGAAGCCGCCATAGGGCTGGAACAGGTCGGGGTAGCTCTCGTTGCCGCCGAGGCCTAAGCCCGCGGCGATGTTGAGCGACATCTGGTGGCCGCCGTGCGGGATGCAGCGGCTTGGCGACCAGCCGCAGGTCTTCAACACTTCGAGCGTGCGCTGGTATTCGCACAGGCCGTAGGACAGCGCGCAGTCGAATTGCAGCCAGTCGCGGTCGGGGCGCATGCCGCCGTAGCGGAGAAGATTGCGGGCATCCTGGTGGCTGAACAGGTTTTCGCCTGTTGCCATCGGGCCCGGATAGAATTCGGCGAGTGCGGCCTGGAGCGCGTAGTCGAGGGGATCGCCGACCTCCTCGTACCAGAACAAGGGATAGTCCCGCAGCATCTTGGCGTAGGCAATCCCGGTCTCCAGGCCGAAGCGGCCGTTGGCATCGACCGCGAGCTGCGCGTCCTTGCCGATCTCCTTCAGCACCGCCTCGATGCGCGTGCGATCATCCTCGATCGGCGCGCCGCCGATCTTCATCTTCACGACGTTGTAGCCGCGGTCGAGATAGCCGCGCATCTCGCCGCGCAGCATCGCGAGGTCCTTGCCGGGATAATAGTAGCCGCCGGCGGCATAGACGAAGACGCGCGGATTGGCGGTCACGCCGTGGCGCTCGGCGAGCAGGCGAAACAGCGGCTTGCCCGCGATCTTCGCCACCGCGTCCCACACCGCCATGTCGATAGTGCCGACCGCAACCGAGCGCTCGCCATGGCCGCCGGGCTTCTCGTTGGTCATCATCGCGCCCCAGACCTTGTCGGGGTCGAGATTGTCGCCGGCCGCGTTCAGAAGCGACTTCGGGTCGGCCTCGAGAATGCGCGAGGCGAAGCGTTCGCGGATCAGGCCGCCCTGCCCATAGCGGCCGTTGGAGTTGAAGCCGTAGCCGACGACGCGCTTGCCATCGCGCACAACATCGGTGACGACGGCAACGAGGCTCGTCGTCATCTTGGTGAAGTCGATATAGGCGTTGCGGATCGGCGACGAGATCGGCTTGGTGATCTCGCGAACGTCGACGATGCGGACGGACATGGGAGTTGGCCTTTCCCTTTCGTCATTGCGAGCGAAGCGAAGCAATCCAGAGTGTCACCGTGGAAATAGTCTGGATTGCTTCGTCGCAAGAGCTCCTCGCAATGACGAGGAGAGGTCGCGGGCTCCTCGCAATGACGGGTGGAGAGAGCGCGGGCCGCGCTTACTTTTTGTCTCGAAAATACGGCTCGACCGGCCCGTGCACCTTGATCGTCAGCGGATTGCCGTAGCGGTCCTTGGCGTTGCCTGCGGTGACGCGGACCCAGCCTTCGCTGATGCAGTACTCCTCGACATTGGTCTTCTCGATGCCCTTGAAGCGGATGCCGACGTCGCGCGCCAGGATGTCCGCGTTGTAATAGGAGCTGTTCGGGTCGACCGACAGGCGGTCCGGAAATTCGTCGCTCATGATTGTCTCGCTCATAACAGGGTCTCGATTTTCTGCCGCAGTCCTTCGGGCCGGGCGGTCGGCGCGTAGCGCGCGACCACCTTGCCGGCACGGTCCACCAGGAATTTGGTGAAATTCCATTTGATGGAGGCCCCGAGCAGGCCGGATTGCTGGTGTTTCAGGTACTCATACAGGGGGTGCGCATGGGCGCCGTTGACGTCGATCTTCTCGAACAAGGGAAAGGTGACGTCGTAGTTGGTCGAGCAGAACGCCTGAATCTCGCTCGCCTGCCCCGGCTCCTGCGCGCCGAACTGGTTGCAGGGAAAGCCGAGCACCGAGAAGCCGCGCGGCGACAGGTCGCGGTGCAGCTCCTCGAGCCCGCGATATTGCGGCGTGAAGCCGCATTTGCTCGCGGTGTTGACGATCAGGAGCACCTGTCCCTCGAAGCGGCGCAGGGCGACCTCCTCGCCGGCAAGCGAGTTGGCCTTGAAGTCGTAGATGACAGACATCGCTAACCCACAGGATCGATCGGCGACGGCGGCACACCGCCCGCCTCGATCGCTTCGCCCGCGAGCAAGCACAGATCCTCGCGATAGCGGCTAGAGACGATGTGCACGCCGACCGGCGCCTTGCCGACGAGACCGGTCGAGACCACGAGGCCCGGCAGGCCCATGAACGGAATCGCGATCTGCGGCAGCTGGGCTTCCCAGACGCGCTTGAAGGACTCGTCGTCCTTGCGGTCGAGATGATCGGGGAACGGCAGCTCGCCGGAGACCGGCGTCAGCAGCACGGCATATTTTTCGAAGAACAGCATCCATTCGCGGGTCAGCGTGGCGCGGCGCGTGAGCGCCTTCGCGTAGTTGGCCTGGTCCATTGGCGTGACCCTGGCGCGGTTGCCGCGCAGACAGGCCAGCGCGCCGGGATCGCCCTCACGCTCGGCCATCTCGAGCTGCGCCTCGTAGCCGTCGCCGAGCCAGAGTTTTATCTGCCACTCGACCGCCTCTCGCATCGGCGGGGTATTCTCGATCACATCGACGGTCCACCCCGCCCGCTCCAGGCGCTTGCCGGCATCGCTCACCGCGGCCTTTACTTCCGCCGTGGTCGCAAGGCCGTCCGGGTTGAGGCAGAGCGCGGCGCGCTTCGGCCTCGCCGGGCCCTCCAGCGGCACCGGGACCCACCAGGGATCGCGCACGTCGCGCGCCGACATCGCGGCGAGCGAAATCCTGATGTCGTTGACGGTGCGCGCCAGGGGTCCCGACACCGCCATGATCTGCGGCCCGATCGGGCGCTCCGGCAGCGCGGGATTGAAGGCCGGGATGCGGCCCAGGGTCGGACGCAAGCCATGCACGCCACAGGCATAGGCGGGGTAGCGGATCGAGCCGGCAATGTCGGTGCCGTGGGCGATATGGCCGATGCCGGCCGCGACGGCCGACCCGGCGCCACCAGACGAGCCGCCCGGCGTCAGCGAAGCGTCGCGGGGGTTCTTGGTGTCGCCATGGACCAGATTGGTGGTGAACCAGCGATAGGAGAAGGCCGGGCAATTGGTGCGGCCGAGCAGGATGGCGCCGGCATTGCGGAAATTGGCAACCACCGGATTGTCCTCGCGCGCGATCAGGTCGCGCTGCAGCTTGAGGCCGTTGGTGGTGGCAAAGCCTTCCTGGTCGACATTGGCCTTGATGGTGACCGGCACGCCGGCCAGCACCCCGGGGTCCTCCCCCCTCCGCGATCGCGGCATCGACGGCGTCAGCCTGCTTGAGCACGTCTTCCGGCCGGTGGTCGATCACGGCGTTGAGCTTGGGATTGACCGCATCCAGCCGGGCGAGGCCAGCCTTGGCCGCCTCCTTGGCTGACACCTTCCTGGACTTGACGAGGGTAGCGAGGTCGGCGGCCGACAGGCGCCAGAGATCTTGCATGGCTTGCTCCGTGTGACCGGCGTCTTTTAGCGCCGGGAACGCGGCAAAGCCATTCGGATTTCGCAGAGATATCACCGTCATTGCGAGCGCAGCGAAGCAATCCAGCGGCCCTCGGCGGAGGCAGCCTGGATTGCTTCGTCGCAAGGGCTCCTCGCAATGACGGTGGAGAGAGAGTGCACTTCCGCGAAGGTACGGCTATGTCTCTCTAGTGCCGCGTGGCCGACTGGTCCGGCATGTCCAGCAGGGCCTCGCTGAAGGGAAACTCGAGCACGATGTCGCCCTCGACATCGGTCACCTCGATCACCGCCTCGAGCAGCGCCGGCTGGGCACCTTCCGATTTCACCACTTCCAGGATCATCTGGCGGGCGACTTCCCAGGCGCGATCGGGGTTGCGCAGGTCCTCGCCGTCAGGATCCACGATCAACTCGTCGCCGATACGGGTATTGAAGAAGTATCTGGGCATTACCGAATTCCAGTTGGGTCGCCTGTACCGGATTGAAAGCTGCACTGCACTCACAACTGCTTTATCAGGACAGGCTTCGCGACCGAATGCGCCACGCGCAAGGCAGCGTCACGAGAAGTGATGTTCCGCGATCATTTTTCGCGGCGCAACATGCGTTTATCGGGAAAATTTCACTGGCGAACTTTTGCGCCCGCACTAATTTAACCCGTGGGCGGATACGTCCGAATTCGCGAATATGGAGAGCCAAAATGGCCTGGAAAGCCCCCAAGATCGTCGAAGTGCCCTGCGGCATGGAAATCAACATGTATGTGAGCGCCACCCGCAAGTAAGCGGTTGGTGAGTTCGCCTTCCGCGCAGGTGGATCTTTCGGTCACGATAGGTTTCCGGAAGATCGAGGCTGTCTCGGCCTGAGATCCACCTCGCGACATTCCCTCCAGGAGACGGATTATGCTTCGCGTCGTCGTCCTGGGCGCCGGGGCCGGCGGCGGGGTACCGCAATGGAATTGCGGCTGCGAGGGCTGCCGGGCGGCCCGTACGAATGGCCATGAGCTTCAGAGGACCCAGGCCTCGGTCGCCTTCAGCGGCGACGGCGAGCACTGGTTCCTGATCAACGCCTCACCCGACCTTCGCCAGCAATTGAACGCCACGCCGCAGCTGCATCCGAAGGCTGGCGCGTTGCGCCACACGCCGATTGCGGGCGTGATCCTGACCAACAGCGAGGTGGATGCGGTCGCAGGCCTGCTTTCGATGCGCGAGGGCTCGCCCTTCACGGTCTATGCGCATGAGAAGGTGCTGGCGATCCTGAAGAGCAACAGCATCTTCAACGTGCTGAACGAAAAGAACGTACGGCGCCAGCCGATGGCTATCCGCGAGCCGTTCGAGCCGCGGCTCACCGATGGTGCGCGCTCGGGACTCGAAGTGCTGCCCTTCGCGGTGCCCGGCAAGTCGGCCTGGTATCTCGAAGGCAAGGCACATCCCGGCGGCGACACCGGCGACGGCGATACGCTGGGGCTGAAGATCACCGACAAGTCGACCGGCAAGTGCTTCTACTTCATCGCCGCCTGCGCCGAGGTGACCGACGCGCTCAAGGCCGAGATCGACGGCGCCGCACTGGTGTTCTTCGACGGCACGGTCTGGCGGGACGACGAGATGATCAAGGCCGGGCTCGGCCACAAGACCGGCAAGAGCATGGGACATGTCGCGATGTCCGGCGATGACGGCGCGATCGCGCGGCTGGCCGATCTCAATATCGACAGGAAGCTGTTTCTGCATATCAATAACTCGAATCCGGCGCTGCTGCCTGGCTCCATCGAGCGCAAAGCCACTGAGGAGGCGGGCTGGCAGATTCCCGCCGATGGAACGGAGATCGTGCTGTGAATGCCGCGTCACTGACTGGAATGACCGCGCTCTCGATCGGCAAGGACGTCAGGCTCAACTCGGCCGAGGAGCTGGAGGCGACGCTGCGCCATATCGGCGCGACGCGCTATCACAGCCTGCATCCGTTCCATAAGCTGCTGCACGGCGGCAAGCTCAACAAGGGCCAGGTACAGGCCTGGGCGCTGAACCGCTACTATTACCAGAGCACGATCCCGATCAAGGACGCGGTGGTGATCTCGCGCTTCCGCGACCGCGCCACGCGCCTGGAATGGCGCCACCGCATCGAGGACCATGACGGCGATATCGGCTCTGAGGGCGGCATCGAGCGCTGGCTCAAGCTGACCGAGGGCCTCGGGCTCGACACCGCCTATGTGGAATCGACCGAAGGGATTCTGCCGGCGACGCGCTTTGCGGTGGAGGCCTATGTCCATTACTGCCGCGAGAAGAGCCCGCTGGAGGCGATCGCCTCCTCGCTCACCGAGCTGTTCGCGCCGAACCTGCACGAAGAACGTATCGCCGGGATGCTGGAGCACTACGACTTCGTCAACCCTGACATCATGAGCTACTTCAAGCGCCGTCTGGCGCAGGCACCGCGTGACGCCGGCTTCGCGCTCGACTACGTCAAGGCGCATGCGAGGACGCCTGAGGAGCGCGCCTCCGTCTGCAATGCGCTGATCTTCAAGACCAACGTGCTGTGGGTGCAGCTCGATGCGCTCTACCACGCCTATGTCGAAGGCCACATTCCGCCGGGCGCGTTCGTGCCCAAGGCGAGCTGAAGAGGAACAGAAATGGCCGGGCCGCGTCATATCAGCGTCAGCGAGGCAAGCCGCCCCGTGCTGCCGCGGCATGCCAAGCTGAAATACGACGAGACGCGAAAAGTCTGGGTGATCCTGGCGCCGGAACGGGTGCTGGCGCCCGACGAAATCGCTGTCGAGGTCTTGCAGCTCTGCAACGGCGAGCGCAATGTTGGCGACGTTGCCGACCAGCTCGCAGCGAAATACGCCGCGCCGCGCGAGGCAATCCTCACCGACGTCATCGCCATGCTGCAGGATCTCGCCGACAAGGGCTTTCTCACCGAGGCCCGGGAGAAGACGTCATGAGCGACGTGCTCGGCAATCCCGCCATCCCGCCTGACGCCAGCGACAGCCTCGCGGTGCTGGAGAAGCAGCGCTCGACCGCGGAAACCTTTGGCATTCCGCTCGCCGTGCTGCTCGAAATCACCCACCGCTGTCCGCTGCAATGTCCCTATTGCTCCAACCCGGTCGAGCTCGACCGCTCGGGCAAGGAGCTGACGACGGATGAATGGAAGAAGGTCCTGAGCGAGCTCGCCGAGATCGGCGTGCTGCAGGTCCACTTCTCCGGGGGCGAGCCGACGGCGCGGAAGGACCTCGTCGAGCTGGTCAAGCATGCCAGCGACGTCGGCCTCTACACCAATCTCATCACCTCGGCCGTGCTGCTGACGCGCGACAGGCTGAGTGACCTCGCAGATGCCGGGCTCTGCCACGTGCAGATCAGCTTCCAGGGCACCGAAGACGGCCTTTCGGACCGCGTCGCCGGCTACAAGGGCGCGCATCACAAGAAGCTCGAGGTCGCGAAGTGGACGCGCGAGCTTGACCTGCCGCTCACCGTGAACGCGGTGATGCACCGCCAGAACCTGCACCAGCTCCCCGACGTCATCCAGATGGCGATCGATCTCGACGCCGACCGGCTCGAGGTCGCCAATGTGCAGTATTACGGCTGGGCGCTGAAGAACCGCGCCGCGCTGATGCCGACGGTGGCGCAGCTCGATGAGGCCACGCGCATCGTCGAGGAAGCACGCGAGCGGCTGAAGGGGACGCTTGCGATCGACTACGTCGTTCCCGACTATTACGCGCTGCGCCCGAAGAAATGCATGGGCGGCTGGGGCCGTCAGTTCTTCAACATTTCACCGGCCGGCAAGGTGCTGCCCTGCCACGCGGCCGAGAGCATCACCGGGCTCGACTTCGAATCCGTTCGTTCAAATCATTCGATCGCCTGGATCTGGCAGAACTCGGACGCCTTCAACCGCTATCGCGGCACCGGCTGGATGAAGGAGCCGTGCAAGTCCTGCGAATTCCGCGAGATCGATTTCGGCGGCTGCCGCTGCCAGGCCTTCGCGCTGACGGGCGATGCCGCCAACACCGATCCGGCCTGCGCGCTGTCGCCACTGCACGAGACCATCTTCAAACAGGCCGAACGCGAGGCCGAGGGCGAGACCAACCGCTTCATCTACCGCAACTTCGCCGGCGGCACTCTGGAATCCGAGAATGGTGCCTGACGCCGACGCGGCCGCATCCGCCAAACGTACCGATCCCTTTGTGCCGCTGACCTCCGAAATGCTCGACGTCGGCGACGGCCACGAGCTCTACGTCGAAAGCGTCGGCCGCACTGAGGGCATTCCCGCAGTCTATCTGCATGGCGGCCCCGGCAGCGGATGCCAGCCCGACCATCGCCGCCTGTTCGATCCCGATCGCTTCTGCGCGGTGCTGTTCGACCAGCGCGGCTGCGGCCGCAGCCGGCCGAAGGGATCGCGCGAGCACAACACGACGCAGCATCTGATCGCGGACATGGAGAAGCTCCGCGAGAGATTTGGTTTCGACCGCTGGATGCTCGTCGGCGGCTCCTGGGGCGCAACGCTGGCGCTGGCTTACGCAGAGGCGCATCCCGCGCGCGTCTCCGGCATCGCGCTGCGCGCGACCTTCCTGGGCACGCGGGCCGAAGTCGAAACGGCCTTCACCTTGCGCCTGCGGCAGTTCTATCCCGCTCTTCACGAGGACTTTCTGAGCGTGCTGCCGCTAGATGAGCGCGAGCAGCCGGCGGACGCCTATTGGCGCCGCATTCTCGACGCCGATCCTGCCGTTCACGGGCCCGCGGCGCGCGCCTGGCATGACACCGAGCGCACATTGTCCGAGCACAAGCCCGCAAAGACGCGACTGGACCTCGCCTCGCTGAACGTCTGGCGCACACTGCCCGCGACGCCGTTCATGGAGGCGCATTATTTCATCAACAATTCCTTCATGACGGAACACCAGTTGTTGCGAAATGCGGGCCGGCTATCCGGCATTCCCGGCATCATCGTCCAGGGGCGCTACGATCTGTTGTGCCCTCCTGAGACATCCGAGGCGCTCGCGAAAGTTTGGCCGGGTTCCGAGGTTCGCCTCGTGGAAGAAGCCGGACATTCGCTCTATGATGCCGGCGTCAGGGACGCGGTCATGAGGTCGATCGCGGACCTTGCTTCGAAAGCCACGCGCTAGAATCTAGCCCCTCATCCTGAGGAGCGCTCCAAGGAGCGCGTCTCGAAGGATAGAGGCCGAGGTGCTGCAGTGGGGCCTTTCATGGCTCGAGACGCCGCGTTCCGCGGCTCCTCACCATGAGGGTCTGCAAGGGAAGGACAACAAGAAAATGCCGCTCGCCGGGAAAGGCATGCTGCTGACGTCGATGAACATCGACGAGGCTGATGAGGCCGATTTCAATCGCTGGTACGATCGCGAGCATCTGGAAGAGCGCGTCGCGATCGAGGGTTTCCTGGAGGCGCGGCGCTATGTCGCGCACGCCGCCAATCCCAAATATCTCTGCCTCTATTCGACCGCGACGCTCGACGTGCTCGACAGTCCCGCCTACCGAACACGGCTCGCAAATCAGACCCGTTGGTCGCGGCGGACCATGGCGCGCTTCAAGAACATGCTGCGCGTGGTCGCACGCATCACCATCAGCAATGGCACCGGACGCGGCGCCGCGCTCGGCGTCGTGCGGCTGCGGCCAACGCCCGACAATGCCGGTGCATGGCGTGATGCACTGCAAGAAAAGCTGGCGCCGGAACCGCACGAGGGCATCATCTCGATGCATCTGCTCGAGAGCGAGCCGGAACTGTCCAGCGCAACGGTGGAGGTTCCGGTTGTGCGCAACGAAGGCGCACGCGACTGGTTCGTGCTGATCGACGGCACGCATGTCGGCGCGGTCTCGGCCGTGATCGCCGAACGCCTCACCGGCCCTGCTGCCGCGCCCTTCCCGCTGCCCGTCTCCGTCGGCACTTACAGCCTGATGTGGGATCTCGCGAAGAGCGACATCGCGCGCGGCTAAGCAGCTATCCGCAGCGCAATATATTGCACCGCCGCATTACTGCGCGCGGCCGCTAATGCTGTCTGCGCGCGGCTCCCATGAAAGCAGGTAATCGCGAAAATTTGCCGTTGTACTTCGGAACGGTTCTAATAAGCTAACCTCATGACGTCATTCAGAAACCAGATCGACGCGCGCTAAAGCGTTCGCCAAGCTCAAGAAAAGGCCGCGGGGTCTTTGGGCCTGCGCGGACAGGGTAGGAATGAAACCGACCGATATCGCGGCCCCCGACTACTTTCACAAAGTGGTCGATTGCCAGTGGGCCTGTCCTGCGCACACCCCGGTTCCCGAATACATTCGACTGATCGCACAAGGCCGCTACAGCGACGCCTATATGATCAATTGGAAATCGAACGTGTTTCCCGGAATTCTGGGACGCACCTGCGATCGTCCATGCGAGCCGGCGTGCCGCCGCGGACGCGTCGAGGAAACTCCCGTCGCGATCTGCCGCCTGAAGCGCGTCGCGGCTGACTTCAAGGACGACATCAAGCAGCGCCTGCCGCGCCCCTCACCCAGGAACGGCAAGCGCATTGCGCTGGTCGGCGGCGGCCCGGCTTCGCTGACCGTGGCGCGCGATCTCGCACCGCTCGGCTATCACTGCACCGTGTTCGATGCCGATCCGGAAGCCGGCGGCATGATGCGCACCCAGATCCCGAAGTTCCGCCTGCCCAATTCGGTGATCGACGAGGAGACCGGCTACATCCTCAATCTCGGCGTCGAGTTCAAAGGCGGTCATCGCATCGACAGCATGACGTCGCTGCTTGCGGAGAAGTACGACGCGATCTTCGTCGGCTCCGGCGCGCCGCGCGGCCGCGAGCTCGACATTCCCGGCCGGAAAGAGGCGGCCGCCAACATCCACATCGGCATCGAGTGGCTGGCCTCGGTCTCGTTCGGCCATACCGACAAGATCGGCAAGCGCGTGATCGTGCTCGGCGGCGGCAACACCGCGATGGATTGCTGCCGCACCGCGCGCCGCCTCGGCGGCGAGAGCGTCAAGGTGGTCGTCCGCTCCGGCTTCGAGGAGATGAAGGCCTCGCCCTGGGAGAAGGAGGACGCGATCCACGAGGACATTCCGATCCTCAACTACATGGTGCCGTTGGCATTCAAGCATGTCGCCGGCAAGCTGATCGGCGTCACCTTCCAGAAGGTGAAGGCCGAATACGACGCCAGGGGCCGTCGCAACCTGGTGCCGTCAGGCGAGCCGGACGAGACGATCGCCTGCGACGACGTGCTGGTCGCGGTCGGCCAGGAGAACGCCTTCCCCTGGATCGAAAAGGACTGCGGCATCGAGTTCGACAAATGGCACATGCCCAAGGTCGATCCGAAGACGTTCGTGTCCACCAACCCGAAAGTGTTCTTTGGCGGCGACGCCGCGTTCGGCCCCAAGAACATCATCTGGGCAGTCGCGCACGGCCATGACGCCGCGCTGTCGATCCACAAGATGCTCTCGGGCGAGGACATCAGCGAACGCCCGCTGCCGGAGGTGCACGTCTCCTCGCAGAAGATGGGCATCCACGAATGGAGCTATGACAACGACATCTCCAACGACAAGCGCTTCAAGGTGCCGCATCGCGACAAGGTCGTCGCACTGAAGGACATCCGCGCCGAGGTCGAGCTAGGCTACGACGTCAAGCTGGCGCTTGGCGAAGCCGAGCGCTGCCTGAACTGCGACGTCCAGACAGTGTTCTCGACCTCGCTCTGCATCGAATGCGATGCCTGCGCCGACATCTGTCCGATGGATTGCATCACCTTCACTGACAACGGCGAGGAAAGCGATCTTCGCCAGCGCCTGAAGGCGCCTTCGCCGCATCCGGACCAGGACCTCTACGTCTCCAGCGACCTCAAGACCGGGCGCGTGATGGTGAAGGACGAAGACGTCTGCCTGCATTGCGGGTTGTGCGCCGAGCGTTGTCCCACCGGCGCCTGGGACATGCAGAAATATTTCATCGAAATGACCGACGCAGGATCATCATGCCCGACAAAAAGCCGATCAGCCGCGTAAACGACTTCGTCGTCCGCTTCGCCAACGTCAACGGCTCGGGCTCGGCTAGCGCCAACGAGATGTTCGCGCGCGCGATCCTGCGCCATGGCGTTCCGGTGAGCCCACGCAACATCTTCCCCTCCAACATTCAGGGCCTGCCGACCTGGTACGAGGTGCGGGTGACCGAGGACGGCCATCTCGGTGCCCGCGGCGGCGTGGACATGATGGTGGCGATGAACCCTCAGACCTGGGACAAGGATGTCGCCGGCATCGAGCCCGGCGGCTATCTGTTCTACGATTCCACCAAGCCGATGCCGTCGACCAAATTCCGCGACGACATCACCGTGATCGGCGTGCCGCTCACCGCGATCACCAACTCGACCTACACCGATCCGCGCCAGCGCCAGCTGTTCAAGAACATCATCTATTTGGGCAGCCTCTCCGCGTTGCTCGACATGGACCCGAAGTTGATCGAGCAGCTGATCGGCGAGCAGTACAAGGGCAAGGAGAAGCTGCTCTCATCCAACGTCCATGCGCTGCATCTCGGCCGCGACTGGGCGCTGCAGAACCTGAAATGCCCGATCGGGCTATGGGTGAAGAAATCCGACAAGGTCGGCGACCGCATCTTCATCGAGGGCAACAGCGCGGCCGCGCTCGGCGCAGTCTATGGTGGCGCCACCGTATGCGCATGGTACCCGATCACACCGTCCTCGTCGGTGGCGGAAGCCTTCACCAGCCACTGCAAGAAGTACCGGCACGACCCTGAGACCGGCAAGGCGAAATACGCGATCGTGCAGGGCGAGGACGAACTCGCCTCGATCGGCATCGTGATCGGCGCGTCCTGGAACGGCGCCCGTGCCTTCACCGCGACCTCCGGCCCCGGCATCTCGCTGATGACGGAATTCATCGGCCTGTCCTACTTCGCCGAGATCCCGGCCGTCATCATGAACATCCAGCGCGCCGGCCCCTCCACAGGCATGCCGACCCGCACCCAGCAATGCGACATCATCGCCTGCGCCTATGCTTCGCATGGCGACACCAAGCATGTGCTGCTGTTCCCCGAGGATCCCGCCGAAGCCTTCGAGTTCGCGGCGGCGGCCTTCGATCTCGCCGAACGGCTGCAGACCACGATCTTCCTGATGCTCGACCTCGACATCGGCATGAACCACCGGCTCTGCCGCCCGCTGAAGTGGGACGACGCGCGGCAATACGACCGCGGCAAGGTGATGACCGCGGAGATGCTGGAGGAGGGCCGCGACTTCGGCCGCTATCTCGACGTCGATGGCGACGGCATCCCCTACCGCACCTATCCCGGCACGCATCCGACCAAGGGCTCCTACTTCACCCGCGGCACCTCGCGCGACCGCTATGCGCGCTATTCCGAGGAGGGCTCGGTCTATGCCGACAACATGCAGCGCCTCGTGCGCAAGTTCGAGACCGCACAGGATCTGGTGCCGCGGCCGCTGCAGGCCAATGCGGAACGGCCGACCAAATACGGCGTGATCTATTTCGGCTCGACCTCGCCAGCGATGGACGAGGCGATCGGGCTCTTGGAAGCGCGCGGGCATCAGCTCGATCGGCTGCGCATCCGCGCCTTCCCGTTCCACTCCAGCGTGGCGAGCTTCCTCGCCGAGCACGACTTCGTCTACGTGGTCGAGCAGAACCGCGACAGCCAGCTTCGCCAGCTCATCGTCAACGAGAACGGCATCGACCCGGTACGCCTCGTGCCGATCGTGCACTATGACGGCACCCCGATCACCGCCCGTTTCATCGCAAAAGCCATTGGCGACCATCAGGATCACCTCAAGGTGACCCCGCTCCGCAAGGCCGTATCATGACCTGCGCTTTGCTCTTCTCATCGTCATGCCCGGGCATAGCCGTCCGAAGGACGGCGTCGCTTCCGCTCGCCTATGCCCGGGCATCCACGCCTTTCTTTTTCCTGGCCAAGACGTGGATGGCCGGGACAAGCCCGGCCATGACGGGCTTGGGATCGCAGGTGCTCTGATGACCTATATTGCAAAGCCGAAATTCCATCATCCCGGGCTGAAGAAGAACGAGCTCGGCTACACCCACCGCGACTACGAGGGCAAGATCTCGACGCTGTGCGCCGGCTGCGGCCACGACTCGATCACGGCCTCCATCATCGAAGCCTGCTACGAGCTCTCGATCGAGCCACACCGGGTGGCAAAAATCTCCGGCATCGGCTGCTCGTCGAAGACGCCGGACTATTTCCTCGGCAACTCGCACGGCTTCAACTCCGTGCACGGCCGCATGCCCAGCGTGCTGACCGGAGCCAACCTCGCCAACCGCGACCTGATCTATCTCGGCGTCTCCGGCGACGGCGACTCCGCTTCGATCGGCTTCGGCCAGTTCGCACATTCGATCCGGCGCGGCGTCAACATGACCTATATCGTCGAGAACAACGGCGTCTACGGCCTGACCAAGGGCCAGTTCTCGGCGACAGCCGACCGCGGCTCGAAGTCCAAGAAGGGTGTCACCAACACCGACAACGCCATCGACCTCGTCGCGATCGCGTTGCAACTCGGCGCGACCTTCGTCGCGCGCAGCTTCTCCGGCGACAAGACCCAGCTCGTGCCGCTGATCGCGGCTGCGATCCGCCACAAGGGCGCATCCTTCATCGACGTCATCAGCCCCTGCATCGCCTTCAACAACCACGCCGGCTCGACCAAGAGCTTCGACTACGTCCGCGAGCACAATGATGCCGTGAACCGGCTCGACGTGCTGGTCGGCCGCGATCCCATCGCCGTCGATTACGCGCCGGGCACGGTGCAGCTCGTCGAACAGCATGACGGCAGCAACATCGCGCTGCGCAAGATCGACGCCGACTACGATCCGCATGACCGCCTTGGCGCCCAGACCTTCCTCCAGAAGCACGCGGCGAAAGGACAGATCGTCACCGGCCTGCTCTATGTCGATCCCGACGCGGAAGATCTGCACGAGCATCTCAACACGGTCGAGACGCCGCTCAACACGCTGGAAGCGGACACGCTGTGCCCGGGCTCTGCGGTGCTGGACAAGATCAACGCCAGCCTGCGGTGATCTCGCGTCATTGCGAGCGCAGCGAAGCAATCCAGTCCCGCCGCGGAAACAGTCTGGATTGCTTCGTCGCAAGGGCTCCTCGCAATGACGGTGGAGAGAGTCGCGCGAGGCGCCGCCACCTTCCTCGTCATTGCGGAGCGCAGCGAAGCAATCCAGAGTCCCTCCGCGGAAAGATTCTGGATTGCTTCGCTGCGCTCGCAATGACGCCGGCGGTGATCAGGCCGGCTACCGCGATGAAGCGGGCTGCCTGACGCGTACGGTGATCTTCTCCGACACGATGGGCGGCTCAAACGGATAGTGCTTCGCATCGCCCAGCACCAGTTGCAGCGTGTGCGTCCCGGGCGGAAGTTCGAGGAAGGTTTCGGTCTGCCCCGCCCCGAAATGCAGATGCGACTTGTCCTGAGCGATCGGCTCCTTGGGATCGATCGGATCGTTGACGTCTACCAGCAGGTGATGATGACCGGCGTTCTGGTAGTCGTCGCCGGCATGGGTGACTCCCATGTTGCGCAAGCCGAACCGGACCCAGAAACCACTGCGAACCTTCTGCCCGTCATGCGGCGTGATGAAATAGAGCTTTGCGTCCTTGGGAGCGGTCTTGCCCTGCGCAAGGGCGATGCCCGGAAGCAATGCGAGCGCCGCCGACAGCGCGATGCAGCGAAGGATTTTCATCAAACCTACTCCCGCACTTCAAGGACTGCGCTTAAGGACTGAGCGCGACGCGGAATCCATGCGTCGGATAACGAACATTGGTATCGTAGCCATCGCGGTTGGATGGCCTCACATATCTCGAATCGTTCTTCCAGGAGCCCGAGCGCAGGACGTGCGACGTGCAGTCACCGCCGGTCCATGCTGAACCGTCACCGGCTGCGCCCTGATAGGTCCTGCGCCAGCAATCCTCGACCCACTGATCGACACCGCCGCCCATGTCGTGGAGGCCGAACGGATTCGGCTTGAAGCTGCCGACCTTCGCCGGCTGCTCGGCCGCGAGGTCTCCGCAATCCTTGCATCCGGCCATACCCGGCTGGAGCTTGTCGCCCCACCAATACCTGGTCTGCGTTCCACCGCGCGCGGCATATTCCCATTCGGCTTCGCTCGGAAGCCGATAGGGTTTCTTCGTCGCTTGCGCGAGATAGACCACATATTGTTGCGCGTCGGTCCAGCTCACATTGCTGATCGGCGCATCGTCCTTGCCGGTGGCCGTGAAGCCGCACGCCTTTGCAGCGGCGCATTCGTTCCATTCCTGCACCGTCACCGGATATTTGCCGATCGAGAACGGCTTGACCGTGACCTGGTGGACGGGACGTTCGGTCGGGTCGTCATTGCTGCCCATTGCAAAGCTGCCGCCGCGAATGGCGATCATCTCGGGTTCGCGGAGCGGCGTCGCCGCTTGTCTTGGTGCTTGAGTTGGAGCCGGAACGGGCGATGGGGACGACAACGCCGGCGAGGGAGACGGCTGCGGCGCTTGCTTCGCGGCTTCGCGCTGCGGAGGTTGCGGGCTTGGTGATGCGACCGGAGGAGCGGTCGGCACGGCGGCCTGCTTGCCCACCTTGCCCGGCGGCGCCAGCAGATACCACAGCACGTTGCTGGCCATCACGAGCAGCATGATGCCCAGGAGAAAGATCAGGGTATTTTCGCGACGGCCTCGCGTCCTCCCGACCGCATCTGAGTCCGGCAGCACGCGATAGACGCGTACCGGATCGGTGATATTCTTGACCTTGCGGTCCCCGAGTGACTCGTAGCCACATACGATCTTGTGCTTGATCTGCTCGTAGATCGCGCCGGAGATGTAGACCTGCCCGGGTTCGGCGATGCCCTCGATGCGCGTGGCAATGTTGACGCCGTCGCCGTAGATGTCGTCCGGCTCCACGATGACGTCGCCGAGATTGACGCCGATCCGGTATTCGATCCGGGAGTCCTTCGGAAGCGAAGCGTTGCGGCCAATCAGATTCTGCTGGATGACGATGCTGCATCTGACAGCCTCGACGGGACTGTCGAAGATCGCAATGAAGCCATCGCCCGTCGTCTTCACCAGCGCTCCATGGTGCTCGACGATGCTGGGCTGGATGAGGTCCCGCTCGATCCGCTTGACGCGGACGTGCGTGCCTTCCTCGTCGGCCTGCATCAAGCGACTATAGGAAGCGATGTCACCGACAATGATCGCGGCGAGACGACGAGGCATTGAGCCGTGTGGAGGCGGCTCATCGTGATTTCCGGATCTGAAGTTGCGAATTTCGCCCATTAAGGGGACTCCACAAACTTGCAAAGGCGGATCAGCTTACGACTGCGAAATACTGCAGTCTGTGAAGACTATCACATTGATGAACCGCGACAATGTCATAGACATCGGCGTCGAGTTCCCGGGCAAAACCGCAGCAAGGATTGAACCTTCCTGATCCGACGGCGACTAAGGCTGGTGCGGGCTCACCTAGGAACGTGGACCTATGCCTGCCTCGTCCGCGCGCTACGATGCACAGCATCTTACCCGATGCCGGGAGCTCCGCGCCGTTCTAGCTGACGGGCTCAGGCTCAGGCACGGCGCGGCCATGATACGCTAATCGGCCGGCGGTCCAGTATTGCTTGCAGGTATCGAAAAGTGTTTCGGCTTCCATGGTCAGGCCGCCGGCATTGACGACCACGCCGTCCGCACCAAGCGCCTTGTTCATTAGCGACAATACGCGCTTGAGAAGCCCCCCGGCGAACCGCTGTGCGAGGAGGGGATCAAGTTTGAGCACCACGATCTTCTGATTGCGATGCTGCCAGATCAGTATATCCCGCACAGATTTCCAGGCGATGGTCTCGTCGGCGATCCTGGTGTCACGAATGCCGACACGGCTGATGAAGACGACCGGCTCCCTGGAGGAGATCAACGTCCAGAGTGTCTTGCAGGTGGCAAGGCCGAACAACGCAACGCCAATATAACAGGCGGCTATCTGGAACGTGGTGATGTTCTTGCCGAGGTGCCAGTTGAGCGCGAGCGCGCCACACACGAGTGTCAGCAGCAGGCCGGCCGCCAGCAGCTTCAGCAGCCGCACTCGGGAATAGCCAATTGCAACGTTGGGCAAGTTTTGACTGACGGACATTTCCATCACCACCGACCAATAGCAACAACCAGTGGTTTACCAAATGCCCTCCTTCAAAAGTGTTAAGATGGAACTCAAGGCAAGACCCCCGCAGGACTGCGAGGCAAGAGCAACTTGAACGCGCAGCACTTGAACGCGCGGCGCCCGGCCTGCGACTAACCGCCAGTTGGCTCCCACCGTCCCGATGGGGGCCGTCAACGGCTCACACGTCCGGTGCGATCATGAAGCTTGCCCTCGTCCTTCCGCTGGTCCTTGCCGCATCCGTCGGCGCCGCCCGGGCCGACGAGGCCGACGACACGCGCGAGCCAACCAAGGCCGAGGCCGAGACCTTCAACGCACGCATGTATGCCGGTATGCCCGGCGACAAGGCCTATGCCTGCTTCATCAGACACTATGATGCAGAGCATCTGGCGCGGCACCCGAAGCAGAAGGTCGCCTCGATGAAGCTGCTGATCTCGGCGGAGTACGACAAGGAGGACAAGGAGCTCCATAACTCCTTCCGCCTCGGCTTCAGGTACCGCCACCGCAGCGGCGATTTCGACTCCAGCGGCTCGTGCGGCCACGCCGTGTTCACCAAAAACGGCAACGAGGTGCGCCTCGGTTGCGGCGTCGACTGCGAGGGCGGCGGCATCGGCGTGGCGCTCTCCAAGGACGACAAGTCGGCGATCGTGCGGCTCGCGCGGGTCAGGGTCTGGCAGAACAACAAGCCGGATGACGATGCCGAGCAGTCGCTGGTGGCCGGCGCCGACGACGGGATTTTCCGGCTCGATCGCACCGACAACAGCGAATGCGCCTCGCTGGTGACCGACCGCAAGGAACTCGCCGCGCTGCGCCACAAGTGATATGTAGTCGGTGAAATCGGGCTCGATCGAGGGAGATCGCCATGAACCGCCGGAACATCCTGTGGAGCGCGGTATCAGCCCTGGGCGCAGCACTCGGCGCCTCGAGCGCGAAGGCCGCGACGGAAGCCGGAGCGGGCAACAAGCTCAGGGTCGTCTACCATCTCAGCGATGCCGAGAAGGTCAATTTCGTGCTCGGTAACATCCAGAACCACATCGACGGCGTCGGAGGGCCCGACCATGTCACCATCGCGCTGGTGATCCACGGGCCGGCGCTGAAGGCGTTTCAATCGGCGCAGGCCACCCCTGACGTCAGCAAACGCGTCGGCGATTTCTCCAAGGACGGCGTCGAGCTCGCCGCCTGCGGCAACACGATGAAGGCGCAGAATGTCACGCTCACGGATCTGCTGCCCGGCTTCGTCAGCGCGGAGAAGGGCGGCGTGGTTCGTCTGGCCGAACTTCAATCGCAGGGCTATCTCTATCTGCGGCCGTAGGTCGCGCGAGGCGCTGCCACGTTCTCCGTCATTGCGAGCGCAGCGAAGCAATCCAGTCGCTCCGCGGAGATAGACTGGATTGCTTCGTCGCGAGGGCTCCTCGCAATGACGGTGGAGAGAGTTGCGCGGGCGAGCGCTACATACTCCCATCGCCCTTGACTTACCCATAACCGTGTGGTTATGAGTTAATCCATAACTTATGGGTTATGAATTTCTCATGTCCGCCGCTCACGACCTCCTGTTCAGGACGCTTGCCGACCCCACCCGGCGGGCGATCTTCGAGCGGCTGTGTCGCGAGGGCGAGCAGACGGTCGGGGCACTGACGGCGCGATCAGGCGTTTCCCAGCCGGCGGTCTCAAAGCATCTCGGCGCGCTGAAGCAGGCCGGGCTGGTACGTGATCGCCACGAGGGACGCCAGACCCATTACAGCGCGCAGCCTGGTGCGCTCAATCCGCTGATCGACTGGACCAGCCAGATGGCCGGGTTTTGGCAGAACCGGCTCGATGCTCTCGACGATCTCCTGAAGAGGATGGACCAATGACCGAAGCTGCAGCCGAGACACGCTCCGTGGTCGTCGAGCGCGAGTTTTCCTTTCCGGCGGAGCGGATCTGGCGCGCGCTGACGCAGCCGCATCTGATCGAGGAATGGCTGATGAAGAACGACTTCATGCCTGTCGTCGGTCATCGCTTCAATCTTCGCGGCGAGTGGGGCGGCGTGCTGGACTGCGAGGTGCTCACCATCGAGCCGCAACGCAGCCTCGCCTACACATGGAATTTCTCGCATGAGGACGCGGCCTTCGATCTGAAAAGCGTGGTGACCTTCACGCTCACGCCGACGGGCGCCGGCACGCATTTGCGGGTCGAGCAGGCGGGCTTCAGCCCGACGCAGAAGCAGGCCTATGGCGGCGCACATGCCGGCTGGAAGCAGTTTTTTGCCAAGCTGGACGAGGTGCTGGCGCGGGCAGACTAACTTCCCCGCCGGCCGCTATTCCGATTATTCCCAGAGGAGATCCCAATGAGCTCGAACAAGTGGATCCGGCAGATTCATCGCTGGCTGTCGATCGCTTTCACGCTCGCCGTCATCGCGAACATCGTCGCCATGACCCAGCAGGTCCAGGCGACGTGGATCGGCTTCCTGGCGCTCGTGCCGCTGATTCCGTTGCTGATCACCGGCCTCTATCTGTTTGCGCTGCCCTATGTCAGCCGCCGCGGCAACGCGTGAACGAGGCGAGATCATGAAGAAAGCCGTGACGGCAAAACAGAGCAGCGCGAAGGAAGCGAATGGGCCTTCGCCCTCCAGGCTGATCGACGGCCGGATCAAGGAGCTCGGCGACTGGCGCGGCGAGACGCTCAAACGGCTCCGCGGCCTGATCAAGGAGGCCGACCCCGACGTCGTCGAGGAGTGGAAGTGGCGCGGCGTTCCCGTGTGGGAGCACGACGGCATCATCTGCACCGGCGAGACCTACAAGGCCGTTGTGAAGATGACGTTTGCGAAGGGCGCGGCACTGGATGACCCCACCGGCCTGTTCAATTCCAGCCTCGAAGGAAATGTGCGGCGCGCCATCGATTTCCACGAGGGTGCGAAGATCGACGAGAAAGCGTTTAAAGCGCTGATCCGCGCGGCGGTGGCCCTGAACACGTCCAAGGCCAAAAGCAAGCCTGCCAGGAAGCGCTCAACATAAACGGCGGCGTCAGGCCGCCGCCGGGATCGGGCGCGGGCTCACGACATATTCACGCAAGACCTTGTCGTTGGCATCGACCTCGATCAGCGAGACGTCATAGGTCCAGAGATCGGCCAGATGCTGGAGCACCCGCTTGGCGTCGGTCTCGTTGAGCTGCGAGCCCTTGATGACGTGGTGATGCAGGATCAGGCGGCGATCGCCCGAGAGATCGACGTCGACCACCTCGATATTGGCGTCGATGAAGCCGACATCGTGCTGCCGCGCCAGCTCGCGCCGGACGCGGCGGAAGCCGCGCTCGTCGTGGATGGCATCGACCCGGATGCCGGCGCGCTCCTCGGGATCGTCGTGCAGGTGGAACATGCGGAAGTGCCGCATCAGCTTCGGGCTCAGGAACTGGCCGATGAAGCTCTCGTCGCGGTAATTGGCCCAGACGTCACGCAGCACGCCCATGACGTCGTTCTTCCCGGCGATATCGGGAAACCATTCGCGATCCTCGTCTTCCGGCCTGGTGACGATGCGCTCGATGTCCTGCATCATGGCAAAACCGAGCGCATAGGGATTGAAGCCGGAGAAGCGCGGATCGTCGAATTCGGGCTGGAACACGACGTTGGTGTGCGACTGCAGAAATTCGAGGAAGTTGCCGTCGGTGATGCGGCCCTGCTCGTGCAGCTTGCTCAAGATGCGATAGTGGACGTAGGTCGCCGTCCCCTCGTTCATCACCTTGGTCTGGCTCTGCGGATAGAAATACTGCGCGATATGGCGGACGATGCGCAGCAGCTCGCGCTGCCAGGGCGCAAGCCGCGGTGCGCTCTTCTCCAGGAAGTAGAGCAGGTTTTCCTGCGGCAGGCCGAGCAGCTTGCGGCGGCGTTCGATGCTGAGAGCGGAGCGGCTCTTGGCCGCGCCCTTGGGCACGGTGCGCCAGAGATCGTTGAAGACTTCCTCCTCGTGCTGGCGGCGCCGCCCTGCCCGCTTCTCTTCGGCGCGCAAGTCCAGCTTCTTCTTGCCGGGATAGCGGTAGATGCCGTGCGACATCAGCGCGTGCGCGGCGTCCAGCGTGCGCTCGACCTCGACGCGGCCGTAGCGCTCCTCGCAGGTCGCAACGTAATTCTTGGCGAAATCGAGATAGTCCAGGATGCCGTCGGCGTCGGTCCACTGCTTGAACAAATAGTTGTTCTTGAAGAAGTGGTTGTGGCCGAAAGCGGCGTGCGCGATCACCAGGGTCTGCATCGTCGCCGTATTCTCCTCCATGAGGTAGGAGATGCAGGGCGAGGAGTTGATCACGATCTCATAGGCGAGTCCCATCAGGCCCTTACGATAGGACGCCTCGTGGAACGCGAAATGCTTGCCGAAGGACCAGTGCTTGTAGAACAGGGGCATGCCGACGGAGGAGTAGGCATCCAGCATCTGCTCGGCGGTGATGACCTCGATCTGGTTTGGATAGACGTCGAGCCCGAGATCGTTCTTGGCCAGTTCCTCGCAGGCATCGGTAATGCGCTGCAAGGTGTGGAAGTCCCAATCCGCGCCCTCGAACAATCTTTCCGTCATGGAGCGACCTTCTCCTGGGCTGTTTCGCGACGCTGGAACAGGTCGTGGAACACCGGGAAGATCTCGCTGCGCTCGCTGACCTTGCGCATCGAGAGCGGCGCGCCGCTGTTGCGCATGCGCTCGTAGAGAGTCCAGAGCGAGGAGTCGGAGAGATCGAAGGCGCTCCCGCCGGACTCCCCGACCTCGAGATAGGCGAAGAACTGGCAGACCGGCAGGATCTTGTCGGTCAGCAGCATGCCCGTGAGCTCGCCGTCGGAATAGGAGTTGTCGCCGTCGGACGCTTGCGCGGCGTAGATATTCCAGTCCGTCGGATTGAAGCGCTCGCGCACGATCTCGTACATCGCCTGGAGCGCGCTGGAGACCAGCGTGCCACCCGACGCCGGGCCGTAGAAGAAGGTCTGCTCGTCGACCTCCTCGGCGCGGTCGGTGTGGCGGATGAAGACGATCTCGACATGCTTGTAGCGGCGTTTCAGGAACACGTAGAGCAGCATGTAGAAGCGCTTGGCGAGATCCTTCATGTGCTCGGACATCGAGCCGGAAACGTCCATCAGGCAGAACATCACCGCCTGCGCCACCGGCCGCGGCACCGTCTCGAAGCGGCGGTAGCGGATGTCCAGCGGATCGATGAAGGGAATGCGCTTGGATTTGGCCTTGAGCATCTCGAGCTTTTCGACGAGCTCGGCACGCACGTCCTCGTCGGTGCAGGCGGCGATCTCGGCTTCCAGCTCCTCGATCTCGCTCTTGCGCGGACGGCGGAGCGCGATGCGGCGGGCGAGCGCGAGCTGCACCGTGCGGCTCACCGAGATGTTGGCCGGCGAGCCCGACGTGGTGTAGCCGGCGCGCTGGATACCCTCGCTCTCGGTCTGCGCGATCTTGCGCTTGGCGAGATCGGGCAGCTCGAGATCGTCGAGGAAGAGGTCGACGAACTCGTCGCGGCTCAGCACGAAGCGGAAGGCGTCCTCACTGTCGCCTTCGCCTGGACCGGAATTCTTGGCGCTGCCCTGGCCGGACCGCTGGAGATAGTCGCCCTCGATGAACTTCTTGTTGCCGGGCAGCACCATGTCGCGGGTTCCACCTTCCCGGCGGAAGCGCGGCTCGTGCATGCCGTCGAGCGGGATCGTGACCTCACCCCCCTCCAGGACGTCCTTGATGTCGCGGTCCTGCGAGGTCTTCTTGACGGCACCCTGCACCAGGGACTTGGCCCGACGCAAGAACCGCTGACGGTTCTCAAGGCTCTTGCCGCCTGGATTCAGGCGCCTGTCAATGATGTGAATGGCCACTTTCTCATCCGCCTCAACCGGCCTGCTTCACGCGCATGTACCATTCGACGAGCCGGCGAACCTGACGCTCGGTGTAGCCGCGCTCCACCATGCGTGCGACGAACTCGCCGTGCTTCTTCTCCGTCTCGCCGTCCTTCTTCGACCCGAAGGAGATGACCGGAAGCAGGTCCTCGACCTGAGAGAATATCCGCTTTTCGATCACGTCGCGAATCTTCTCATAGGAGGTCCAGTTCGGGTTCTTGCCGCTGTTCTGGGCCCTTGCCCGTAACGAGAACTTGACCACCTCATTCCGGAAGTCCTTCGGGTTGGCGATGCCGGCCGGCTTCTCGATCTTGGTCAGCTCCTGGTTCAACAATTCGCGATCGAGCAGCTGGCCGGTGTCGGGATCCTTGAAGTCCTGATCCTCGATCCACGCATCTGCATAGTCGACGTAGCGGTCGAAAAGGTTCTGACCGTAGTCGGTGTAGGATTCCAGATAGGCCTTCTGGATCTCGTTGCCGATGAATTCGGCGTAGCGCGGCGCGAGTTCCGCCTTGATGAACTCGAGATAGCGCTTCTCGGTTTCCTCAGGCAGCTGTTCGCGGCGGATCGCCTGTTCCAGCGCGTACATCAGGTGAACAGCGTCGGCAGCGACTTCCTGCGGATCGTGGTTGAAGGTCGCAGCCAGGATCTTGAAGGCGAAGCGCGTGGAGACGCCGTCCATGCCCTCGTCGACGCCGGCGGCATCGCGATACTCCTGGACGCTGCGCGCCTTCGGATCGGATTCCTTCAGGCTTTCACCGTCGTACACCCGCATCTTGCCGAACAGGGTGGAGTTCTCGTGCCTGCGCAGGCGCGACATCACCGAGAAACGAGCCATCGTCTCCAGCGTCGACGGCGCGCACGGCGCCGACGCCAGCTCGGAGCCCTGGATCAGCTTCTCGTAGATCTTCTGCTCCTCGGTGACCCGCAGCACGTACGGCACCTTGATCACGCAGATGCGGTCGATGAAGGCCTCGTTGTTCTTGTTGGACTTGAAGCTCGTCCACTCGGCCTCGTTCGAGTGCGCCAGGATGGTGCCGGTGAAGGGGATCGCACCGATATTCTCGGTGCCGATATAGTTGCCCTCCTGCGTCGCCGTGAGCAGCGGATGCAGCATCTTGATCGGCGCCTTGAACATCTCGACGAATTCGAGGATGCCCTGGTTGGCGCGGTTGAGGCCGCCCGAATAGCTGTAGGCGTCGGGATCGTTCTGCGCATAGGTCTCGAGCTTGCGGATATCGACCTTGCCGACCAGCGAGGAGATGTCCTGGTTGTTCTCGTCGCCGGGCTCGGTCTTGGAGACTGCGATCTGGCGCAGCCGCGACGGCTGAATCTTGGCGACGCGGAATTGTGAGATGTCGCCGCCAAAGGCTTCGAGCCGCTTGTAGCACCACGGGCTCATCAGACCGGTGAGACGCCGGCGCGGAATGCCGTACTTCTCTTCCAGCATCGGCCCAAGGTTATCTGGATCGAACAGGCTGAGCGGGCTCTCGAACACCGGGCTCAATTCGTCGCCGGCCTTGAGCACGTAGATCGGTTGCACTTCCATCAGCGACTTGAGCCGCTCGGCGAGCGAGGATTTGCCGCCACCGACCGGGCCGAGCAGATAGAGGATCTGCTTGCGCTCTTCGAGGCCCTGCGCCGCGTGGCGGAAGAAACCGACGATGCGCTCGATGGTTTCTTCCATGCCGTAGAAGCCGGCGAAGGCCGGATAGGTGCGGATCGTGCGGTTCAAAAAAATACGGCCAAGGCGTGGGTCCTTGGCCGTGTCAATCGTTTGAGGCTCACCGATCGCCGCTAGCAGTCGTTCGGCCGCATTTGCGTATTTCATGGGATCGCTTCGACACGATTCCAGATATTCCGCCATCGACATGTCGTGCTGGCTTCTCGCCTCGAACGACCGAGCGAAAGCGTTGAACAGAGAATCGTTGTACATGATCCCTCTCCGCGTGAGTTCCGCTACAAG
>NZ_LGHM01000096.1 GCF_001908185.1 Bradyrhizobium sp. AS23.2 | reverse complement strand
GTTCTGGGGCCTCTGTAATCGGGCGCGATGGCTTGATGCAGCTTATGGATGCTGCACGCCAACAACGTTTCACCGTTGTCATTGTGGAAGCGCTGGATCGGCTTTCTCGTGACATGGAAGATCTGGCCGGCATCCACAAAAGGCTCTCTTTCCAAGGGATCGAAATCCAAGCCGTTCATGACGGCACTGCGGACTCGATTTTGATTGGAATTCGTGGCCTCGTTGGACAGATGCAGCGCGAAGACGGAGCGAAGAAGGTCCGTCGCGGTATGGCCGGTGTAATACGGGACGGTCGACACGCCGGGGGGGCGTGCCTACGGATATCGAGCCGTTCCCGGCAACCCCGGTGACGAAGCTGCGACCGTACGGCGCATTTTCACGGATGGCTTGGTGTGGGTTCAGCAAAGCCACTTATCCAACAGATGGCATGAAGAAGCCGATCATTGAAATTGATCCCTCAGTCCTTCTTCGATGTCACTGGCTTACAATGAGGCTTGGCTCCTTCGACTGCCCCATCGTGCTCCATGCTTTCTTTGCTTTCACTAGAATGACGAGCGAGCGTTGTGATTGAATGAATGGACCCAAGGACTTTTCTCCTTCCACTCTAATCTTGTGGTTAAGCCATCAAATGTCACAGCCCGAGCAGAAACGGAATCTGATTCCGTTGAAAAAGGCGCTGGACCGAGGCGGCTTCGGCCGGACCAAGGCCTACGAGTTGATCAAGAAGGGAAAGATCATAGCCTACAAAATGGGAGGCCAAACCATGGTCGACGCCGATTCCATCGACGCCTATCATCTGACGCTCCCTCGCATTGAGCCGAGTAGATGAGGCGCTTGGACCTAGCTAGCTCGCGAAGCGTTCTAGAATTACTTTAGTGGCCGCGATCTTTTTTGGATCGGCGAAGCTGTCGATCCGGTCAGCCCAATGCTGCATCAGCTTGGTGCGCGAGCCGATCAGTGCAAGCGGCCCGTGCCGCTTGTAGATCGCCTTTACCGAATCACTTTCGAGATGCGCCAACTGCAATTCGATGACATCGCCGTCCCACGCCTTGGCTTCCTCGATCTCCTCATGGTGGCAAAGGGTCGAGAATGTCGTGCGGAAGCCATGGGCGCAATGTTCGGTTTTGGTGTCGATACCGAGCGCACGCAGCCGCTGACAAAGTGTTCTGCTGGACAGCGGTGCGTCAAAGGCACAAGCGAACACGTAGCGCCGGTTCCCGGTGATATGCTGCACGCGCCGCAGGATCGTGAGGGCTTGCCTTGACAGCGGAACGACGTGGTCCCATCCGGTTTTCATCTTCGCCGCCGGAATGGTCCAGCGTTTGGCATCCCAATCGACTTCGATCCATTCCATGTCGTTGATCATGCCGGGGCGAGGGATCGTCAATGCATCGACCCGAAGGGCATCTCCGACCACGTCGCCAAATCTGGCCTTCTCCCAGGGAGGCATGATCAGCCTGAAGAGACGAACCACATCCCGTGGCTCAGTGACGCCGGGTCGTGGCATCGAGACGTTGACAGTGAGTTGCTTCTTGCAGGCGCGGAACGGGTTGTAGCCGTCGCCGTCGAGGTCGGCGTAGTCGCAGACTTGCTCACCGATACTGTGGACACGGTCACGGGTCTCTAACCTGCCTTCAGCCTGCATCGCCCGAAAGAAGGCAAGCACGTCGGGGCGCTTGATGTCTTGTCTATAGAGCTTGCCGAAACGATCTTTCAGATAGCCGGCCCACCTTTCGAGTAGAGCGATGGTTTCGGGACTGCGCACGGTGACAAGCCTGCCGCGCTTGATCTTCTCGGTCTTCTTTTCCGCAAGCCATTCATCGACCCACACGTCGAAGCGGCGCGCAACTGCCTGGCGATGCCGTTCGAATTGCTTTTCGATCGAGGGATCGATGGGCGAATCTTGTGCGAGCAGAGCCTTTGCGGCGTCACGTTTTTGGCGGGCCATGGCAAGCGAGACGGTGCCGTCGTTGCCTTTGCCGTAGGGCCCGATGGAGTACGTCTTCTGCCTACCGTGAAAGCGATAAGCCATCTGCCAGAGTTTGGAGCCGGCCTTTCCGGGCCTGTTCAGGTCCGGCGTGACCAAGAGATAGAGACCGCCACCGGTCACGTCGGAGATCTTGGTGGCGCTCCATGCACCGTTCTCAAACTTCGGTAGGACAGCGCGGCAGTCGAGGTCGGTCCTGATCTGCTCGAGTTTCCGGTGCTTGTTCTCGTTGCGTGTCATCTGCTTTCGACTTCCCTCTTGTTCGGAATATCGTAAATAACCGAGAACATCTGTTCTTCCGATACCAACAAAAATACCAACAAACCGGATGGCTGGGAGCGGATGAGAACAAACAGTGACGAACTCCGATGTACGCGGAAGCCGCTGTTTTTCAAGGGATTTTTCGCACCCCGCGAACGGCGTCGAACACCTTAGGACGATCTTGAATAGGGCTCTGTCTTACCCGCGAGGTAATCGAATTGGGCCTTGGGCGCGCGCATCTTCGGTCGCAACAGGAGATGACCATGATCGCGCTGCTGCTCTACCGGACCGTCGCTGACCACCTTCTGCCGTGGAGTGTGAAGTTCGGCGCCAGAATGCTGGCGCGCAGCCTCAACATGCCGGAACCGTTGGTGCACTCGACCGGCGACTACGTCATCGCGCAGGTGGTGACGTTCGAGCACAGCGTCGGCAGGAGCCTGTGCCCGTTCCGCCTCGCGTGCCTGCTCCGCGCCTGGTGGCGCCCCCTGTCCTGATCCCCTGACGTCCAACCAAGGAGAATGACGATGATTGACGCCTCGACCTTCCTGCGCCGCGCGCTGCTTGCCGATGCCGTGTTCAGCGGCGTCGCGGCGCTGGGGTTCACCTTCGGTGCCGGCGCGTTTGCCGCGCTCTTCAACCTGCCGGAGGCGCTGTTGCGCGAGACCGGCCTGTTCCTGATCGCCTACACCGCGCTGGTCGGCTGGCTGGCCTCGCGCAGCGCGGTGCCGAAGATGCTGGTCATGCTGGTGGTGGCCGGCAACGCCGCATGGACGCTCGCGAGCATCGCGCTGATGTTCTCGGGCGCGGTGTCCCCGAACCTTCTTGGCGAGCTCATGGTCGTCGCGCAGGCGATCGCCACGGGCGTGTTCGCGGAGCTGCAATATGTGGGATTGCGCAAAAGCGGCAGCGCAGTGACCGCGTAACGACGATCGCTACCCTCTTTTGCCGGAAGTGACCGCCCGGCCGAGGCCGGGCGGCATGGCGTCAGCTCAGCACAACCGCGGCAATCATTCCAACCAGCGTGAGCACCAGACCGACGATGAGCATCGGCACCAGGCTGCTGCCGGAATATGGGTTCGCGGCGTCCTTGCCCGTCACGGCCTGTGTCCGGTGGATCATTGGTGACCTCCTGCCTGATGTCGTCGAAACCTTTCGCCGCGCCCCAGGAAGACGCCTGTCCCGTTGGCGATGCCGAGTTCGAGGCTTGTCGCAATCCGGCGCGCCCGTTCGACGAAATGGGCCTCGGCTTCGGGCGGACATATTTCGCGGGCTGTCGCCTCGAACAATGCGAGCCATCGGTCGAAATGCCCGGCATCGACCGGCAGCGGCATGTGCTTGACCATCGGCGTTCCGTGATAGCGGCCCGACATCAGCGCGACCGAGGACCAGAAAGCACACATCTGCTGCAGATGCGGTTCCCAGTCGTGAATGCGGGCTTCAAAGATCGGTGCCAGCACGGGCGTCCTCGCGGACCTTCGCATAAAAGGCGCGCACCAGACGCTCGATCATCGCTTCCGTTATTCCGGTCCGTTCCGATATCTCCGCCGTGATTTGCTCGCGTCGTTCCGCTGCCGTCACGACCTGCTCCTTAAATCGGCATTTCAAATACCCATTTATATCGCTATAGAAGATTTGCAAGCGAATCTTGCCGAGGATCTCATGCGCCTGACATCGTTCACGGATTTTGCGCTGCGCGCGCTCATGCGTCTCGCGGGAGAGCCCACGCGAACATTCGCGACCAACGAGATCGCCGCCGAATTCGGCATTTCCCGCAATCACCTCGCCAAGGTGGTGCGCGACCTCGCAGGCTTCGGGTTCATTGCAACCCAGCGCGGCGCAGGCGGTGGCTTCACCCTCGCCCGGCCCGCCGAAATGATCACGCTGGGCGAGGTCGTGCGCGCGCTGGAAGGCCCCCATTCGCTGGTCGAGTGCTTTCGCGACGATGGCGGCGCCTGCGTGCTCACCCCGCGCTGCCGGTTGAAGTCGAAACTCGCGGCTGCGCGCGAAGCTTTCATGCGCGAGCTCGACGGCACGACGCTCGCAGAGTGTACCTATCCCGCACGGCCACGACGCAGCCCCGCGGCGGCATGATCCGGCGCGGCAAGCAGAAGGTGCAATCGTGAAATCCGTCCAGCTCGAGAACGACACCTTTCAGATCGATGCAGACATCGTCGCCGAGGGCCTGCGCATTTCCCCGAACTCGCTCCGCGAGGAGATGCGCGCAGGCAGGATCACCGGATTCGCGGAACGGGGGACCGGCGCCGACGCCGGACGGCACCGCCTGAGCTTCCTGTCCGGGCATCGGCGCTTCCGCGTCGTCATCGACGACAAGACCGGTGAGATCATCCAGCGTTCGTCGATCGCCTTCGAGGGCTCGTCCTTGCCAGGATCAGCCCGCAGATCCGGTAGCTAGAAGGTCAGCTCAGGCAGATTTGCGAGCGGTACCGCTTGCCGCCTTGCCGTTGAGGGCCTTGCCGTTCAGCTTCTTCTTTTTGACGCCCTTCACGCCCACCTTCTTGGCCTTGCGCTCCGTGCGCGCCTTCACCTTGCCGCGTTCGGCCCGCGCCTCGGCGCGCAGCTTCTTGCGCTTGTTCTCGCAGGAGGCGCACTTGCAGCCGATCGGCTTCAGATAGGCTTTGAAATAGTCGGTGCCGTAGTCGTAGTTGATCTCGTCACCCGGCTCGATGTTCTTGATGGCGCGGATGAAGACCTTGCGCTCGCGCGGCCGGACGTCGGACTCGGCGTTGGGCCGGCAGGAATGGTTGATGTAGCGGGCGAGATTCTTGCGCAGCGAACCGTCGATGGTCCAGCGGCCGTTGAGCTCGAACAGGTATTTGTTCTCGATCTCGTCCTGCTCGGGAATCCGCGAGTCCAGGATCGGTCCGAAATAGCGGATGATCCGGGTCCCTTTCTTGATCGGTTTGGTGGCGAAGAGGCCGAGCCCGGTTTTCGAGCGGCCGACGCGATAGGGCTTTTGCGAAGAGATGGCTGACATGATCAAAGGAACGAGGACGCGAACGAGGCCCATGGGCCCAAGCGAAGCCGCTCTTCTAGAACGATTCCGCGCCGCTGTCAGGTATCTGGCGACTCTCTTTGAACCTTGCCCACAATGAAGACGTCTGAATGAGGGAGTTCCCGTTACATGAAAGCCTCATAAAGCCTCATGATGATCCGCATTACCGCCTCGTGCCTTGTTGTGTTGCTGATGTTGAGCGGCCTGGAGAGTGCCGCCGCCCAATCCATGGGCAGCACCTACACCTCGACGGCACCAAAGGACTGCCGCCTTGTCGGCAAACCCAGCGAGCTCGACGGGAGCACAACGCGGGTATGCCCGGGCAAGGACGGCCTCATGGTGCTGATCGCCGAGGACGATCTTCGCGAGGTCGTCTCGGTCGGGCGCAGTCGCAAGGCGGCAGCCGAGGAACCTGCGGCAAAGGTCTGGTTTGCCCCGTTCAATTCATCCGAGAATACCGTCGAGTGGCGCGCAGCGGGCACCAAACCGTTTGCGATCATCCAGCGCTGGCACGTCGCCGATGGCACCGATCCCGACAAGCAGGGACGGCCGAACACCAAGGCCATGCTCGTCGTGACACGGCTGCCACCGGGACCGGTCTGTCACGTCGCCTATGTCGACGCGATCGCCAACCCGAACGCCAATGAACTTGCGCGCAAGGCGGCGGACGATTTCGCCCGCGGGTTCACTTGCGGCAAGGACGAGGTGAAGGTCATCGGCACGCGCGGCCGCGCCGTCGAGCTGGCGACGATGCACTAGGCGTTCGCACTAGACCTTGGCACTAGACCTTGGCACTAGGCCGGCGACAGCTTTCCCGGTGCGGACGACTTCAGCATCGCTTCCAGAAGCTGCTCGGCCGTCGTGCCCTTCGGCAGCCGCTCCAGGATGTCCTCGAGCCGGCCGTCGAGCAGCAGCATGGTGAAGCCGTGCACCATCGACCAGGCGCGTGCGATCGCGGCGGCCTGGTCGAGGTTCATCGTGTCGCGGCGGATCTGCTCCTGCCGCATCGCGCCGATGGCGTTGGCGAGCCCGGCAAAGGAGGCTTCGGCAGCTTCGTGCAGCGAACGCCTGGAATAGTCGAGCCGCTCGGTGCGGAACATGATGCCGTACATGCCGGGATGAGCCTGGGCGTAGGCGACGTAGGCCTTGGGCCGCGCCAGCGCACGCTCCAGCGGCGTCGTGGCGGCATCGCAGGCCGAGCCCATCGCCGCGTTGAACTGACGGAAGCCGACGGCGGCAAGCTCGCTGACGAGGCCTGTCAGATCGCCGAAATGATGCTTGGGCGCAGCATGCGACACCCCCCGCCTCGCGCGCCACGGCGCGAAGTGTCAGGCCGGCGAGCCCGTCGCGCTCCAGCACGCGCTCGGCCGCCAGCAGCAGCGCCTCGCGCAGGGCACCGTGGTGATAAGGCGTTTCCGCCTTTGCGCTTTCCACGCCTCGCGCCGGCCGTGGCCGTGCGGTCGAAGTCGATGAGGACGTTTTCCGGGGACGGGAGCGGCGGGCTGTCTCTGTCTTGGCCATGGACGCGTTATATGACGTCATTTTGACAGTGTAAAGATTTCGCTTGACGGCGGATATGGCCGGCCCTAGCGTATCTTTACGGTGTAAAGATAAGGGAGGATCGCCATGCAGCAGGATGCACTCGCCCGGCCATTGAGCAATCGCGGGCCTATTCCGTTCGAGGCCGACGCGCCGTTCCTCAAGATCGTCGGCGAGCTGCCGCGCGAACTGAACGGCACGCTCTATCGCAATGGTCCCAACCCGCAATTCGACGCGCCCGGCGCCCATTGGTTCGTCGGCGACGGAATGCTGCACGCCTTCCATCTGGAGAACGGCCGCGCCTCTTACCGCAACCGCTGGGTCCGCACGCCGAAATGGCTCGCCGAGCACGATGCCGGCCGCGCGATGTTCGGCGGCTTCGGCCGCAAGCTGGCGGACGCGCCGGCGCACCTGACCGACGGCGGCGTCGCCAACACCAACATCATCTTCCACGCTGGCAAGCTGCTCGCGCTCGAAGAAGGGCATCTGCCGACTGAGATCGAGCCGGGCACACTCGCAACCCGCGGCTATTGCAACTACCAGAGCCGCATTGCCGGCCCCTTCACCGCGCATCCGAAGGTCGATCCGATCACCGGCGAGCTGGTGTTCTTCGGCTACAATGCAAAGGGACCGCTGACGCCCGCCCTCTCCTATGGCGCAATCGACGCAAGCGGCAAGGCAACGCGCTTCGAGCGTTTCGAAGCGCCCTATGCCAGCATGGTGCACGACTTCATCGTCACCGAGAACCACGTGCTGTTTCCGATCCTGCCCATCACCGGCAGCATGGAGCGCGCAATGGGCGGCAAGCCGCCTTACGCCTGGGAGCCGGAGAAAGGCGCCTATGTCGGCGTGATGAAGCGCAAAGGCGCAGCCAAGGACATCGTCTGGTTCCGGGCCGAGACCTGCTACGTCTTCCACGTCATGAACGCCTGGGAGGACGGCAACAGCATCATCGCCGATGTCATGCAGTTCGAGGAAGCGCCGCTGTTTCCGCATCCCGACGGCTCGCCCACCAATCCGGAGAAGTCCTACGCCCGTCACTGCCGCTGGACCTTCGATCTCGACGGCAATACAGACAGTTTTCAGCAGACCTATCTCGACGACATTCCTGGCGAGTTCCCCCGCGTCGACGACCGCCGCGCCGGGCTGAAGACCAGCCATGGCTGGTACGCCTGCGCCAATCCGAAGCTGCCGATGTTCGGCGCGCTGTCCGGTGTCGTGCATGTCGACGGCACGGGAAAGCGCCTCGGCCAATATCTGCTGCCGGCGGGCGACACCATCTCCGAGCCGGTGTTCGTCGAGCGGAGCAAGCACGCGGCTGAAGGTGACGGCTGGCTGCTCGCGGTGGTCTGGCGCGCACGCGAGAACCGCAGCGACCTCGCCGTGTTCAACGCCACCGACATCGAGATCGGCCCCGTCGCACTGGTCCAGCTCGGCCACCGCGTGCCCGATGGCTTTCACGGCAATTGGGTGGGGGCGCAGTAGCTCCCTCCATCCGTCATTCCGGGGCGGAGCGCAGCGACGAACCCTGGATCCATTTCACCCGCACGTGATGCCGGACAATGGATTCCGGGCTCACGCTTCGCGGGCCCCGGAATGACGCTCCGGGGGTGGCGCCTCCTCACATCATTTTGACAGCGTAAAGATTGACCTTGAACCTTTCCCGCGCTTCCGCTACTTATCTTTACATCGTAAAGATAAGGTCCGATCGAGGCGGCCCATGACGATTTTCCTGATCCTTGCGCCCTACGGCATCTACACCTTCCTGATGCTGGTGACTTCGGCCACCGCGAGCGTGTTTGTGGCAGCTGCGGCCTGCCTTGCAACCATCGCGATCGACATCGCATACGGCCGCTCGGTCAAGATTCTGGCCGCGGGCTCCGCGATCGTGTTCGTCATGATTGGCCTCACCCTCCTCTTCTTCGATCCGCAGCTGGGCACGCTTGCCGTCAAGCTCTCGGTCGATGTCGGTGTCTTCGTCATCTCGCTCGGCTCGCTGCTGCTGCGCCGGCCGTTCACCCTGCAATATGGGATCGAATCCGTGCCGGCGGAAATCGCGGCGATGCCCGGCTTCCTGCAGGCCAACTACATCATCACGGCCGCATGGACCGCAGCGGCGCTTCTCATGATGGTTTCCAACCTCGTGCTGCTCTACGTTCCCGGCCTGCCGCTCTGGTCCAGCCTCGCGGTCGCTTTCGCCGCCCGCAACAGCGCGATCTATTTCACGAAATGGTACCCCGAGCACTGCAGGACGAAGTACGCTCAACCCTCGCAAGCGCTGTCTCACCCGCATTGACCAGGACAGACGATGAAAAGCGTATTCGCTCGCCTCGCCTCTGATTTCCTTTCCACTATCGTCTTCCTGATCGTCTATGTCGTCACCGACAACGTCATCCTGGCGACCTCGGTGGCGATTGCGGGCGCGATCGCGCAGGTGATCTATGCCCGCGTCAGGAGCACCTCGCTCGGTTACATGACCTATGCCTCCCTTGCGCTCGTCATCGTGCTGGGGACGGCGACCATCCTCACCGAGGATCCGCGCTTCGTGCTGGCAAAGCCCTCGATCGCGCATTTCGCGATCGGAGCGATCATGCTCAAGCGCGGCTGGATGCTGCGCTACATGCCGCCGCGCGTGACCGAGGTCATTCCGGAATACGTCACGGCTGCCGGCTACGTCTGGGCCGCACTGATGTTCGCGCTCGGCGCCGGCACCATCGCGGTGGCCATGACGGGCGATCTCAAATTGTGGGCGTTCTACGTCTCCGTCGTCGCGGTCGGCGCCAAGATCGCGGCCTTCGCCCTGCAATACCTGATCTTCCGCGTCATCATCACCAGCCGCCTGCGGGCCGCCGCCCGCGCCTAAATGCCCTGATCGGCGCGTTAGGCAGTCGCGACAAGTTGCGCTATACGCTCGGCCCAGGACTGGCCGCGGATCGTCGCAGCCCGCCGGGATTTGTTGGAGAGACAGGAATGGCCGTTGACGGTAACTGGAATCTGACCATGACGACGCCCATGGGCGAACGCCAGGCAACGCTGACCCTGCTGAGCTCCGGCGGCACGCTGACCGGAACGCAGGGCGCCGATGGCAACTCCACCGAGATATTCGACGGCACCATCAGTGGCGACGCTGTCAACTGGAAAGTCTCGATCACCAATCCGATGCCGTTGACGCTCGAGTTCATCGGAAAAGTGTCCGGCAACAACATGAGCGGCGAGATGGGTATCGGCCCGATGGGCAGCTTCCCGTTCACGGGTGTGCGGGCGTAAAGCCGAGTCTGTCGCAAATCATGCGCGAGCTCCGTCTCATCGCGGCAATGGTCGTGTGCGTCGCGACACAAGCCGCGCGCGCGGATGACAACGAACCGGCGTGGCGCGCAAGCGCGCTCGCCATGGTGCCGGCGGGTTACGTGGCCGGCACCGCCTATCGCACCGACGGTTCGACGGGATATCTCGCCGTCTATCCGGCAACATCGAACGATCCGAAAACCCCTGCCAGCGTGTTCGCCGCGCGCCAGTCGCTCGTCGTCACGCTCACACCGGATGCGACGCGCGCCGTCTCCGCCGAGTTGAAGCCGCGCACCGAGCCGGATCCGGACAACGACGATACCGATTTCGCAAAGCTGCACGCCGACCTCGCCGCAAAGCGCGCAACGCTGCCCGATGGAACGGAGCCCTGCGATCTCGGCGCCTGGTCCATCGACAAGGATCCGAACGGCCTCAACGTGCGCGCCGAGCCGTCGGTGAAGGCACGCGTGCTCGGCACGCTGCCTCCGCCCTATCGCCTCAAGCTGGGCGGCAGCGAGAACACGCCTGACGGCGGCTGGCTCACCGAATTCCGCATCGTCGGCTTCAGGGACGGCTGGTTTCTGATCGAGGGCGCCAAGCCCCCGGGCAAGGACTACGAGGACGAAGCACGATATCCGCGCAGCGCGCCAAAGCCCTATGCCGGGCGCGGCTGGGTCGCGTCCAACAAGGTCGGCGCTGCCTATGCCAATGGCGCGACCCGCATGGGCGGACTGTTCCAGGCCCCCTTCGCCGATGCCAAATGGATGCCGGCCCAGCGCGAGCTCGGCGGACCAATCGACACCGACGGCGGCCCGAAACGCATCTTTGCCTGCAGCGGCCTCTGGGGACTCGTTGAGAGCCAGGACGGCGTCCGCGGCTGGTGGCGCGCGCTGTGCTCCAACCAGGTCACGAATTGCAGCTAAGCGAGTGAGGCAAGACTCTCGTGTCCCGGACGCGGCGCAGCGCGGAGCGGTGCGCCGCAGAGCCGGGACCCATGCCTCCACATGGACCCCGGATCAGCAGCGCAGCATTTCATGCTGCGCAGCATCCGGGGAACGCCTCCCTCAACCCAAATTCAACTCCTTGAAGAAGTCGTTGCCCTTGTCATCGATGATGATGAAGGCGGGGAAGTCGACAACTTCGATGCGCCAGATCGCTTCCATGCCGAGCTCGGGATATTCGAGCACCTCGACCTTCTTGATGCAGTGCTCGGCGAGGTTTGCCGCCGCGCCGCCGATCGAGCCGAGATAGAAGCCGCCGTACTTCTTGCAGGCCTCGCGCACGGCCGGCGCGCGATTGCCCTTCGCCACCATCACCATCGAGCCGCCCGCGGCCTGGAACTGGTCGACGAAGGAATCCATACGGCCCGCGGTGGTGGGACCGAACGCGCCGGAGGCGTAGCCCTCGGGCGTCTTGGCGGGGCCGGCGTAGTAGACCGGATGGTTCTTGAAGTAATCCGGCAGCGGCTCGCCCTTCTCGAGCCGCTCGCGCAGCTTGGCATGCGCGGAGTCGCGCGCGACGATCATGGTGCCGGTCATCGAGACTCGCGTCTTGATCGGATACTTCGAGAACGTCGCCAGGATGTCCTTCATCGGCTGGTTGAGGTCGATCTTGACGACCTCGCCGCCGAGCGACTGCTCGACCTGCGGCAAATACTGCGCCGGGTTGTGCTCGAGCTCCTCGAGATAGACGCCGTCCCTGGTGATCTTGCCGAGCACCTGGCGGTCGGCCGAGCAGGATACGCCAAGCCCGATCGGGAGCGAGGCGCCGTGGCGCGGCATGCGGATCACCCGCACGTCGTGGCAGAAATACTTTCCACCAAACTGCGCGCCGACGCCGAGCGACTGCGTCATCTTGTGGATTTCCTTCTCCATCTCGACGTCGCGGAACGCATTGCCGTCGGGCGAGCCGTGGGTCGGCAGCGCATCGAGATAGCGGGCGGAGGCAAGCTTCACCGTCTTCATGCAGAGCTCGGCGGAGGTGCCGCCGATGACGATGGCGAGATGGTAAGGCGGGCACGCCGCGGTGCCGAGGGTGAGGATCTTCTCCTTGAGGAAGGCGAGCAGCCGGTCCTTGGTCAGCACCGAGGGCGTGGCCTGGAACAGGAAGCTCTTGTTGGCGGAGCCGCCGCCCTTCGCCATGAACATGAACTTGTAGGCGTCGTCGCCCTCGGCATAGATCTCGCACTGCGCCGGCATGTTGTTGGCGGTGTTCTTCTCCTCGTACATCGACAAGGGCGCGACCTGCGAGTAGCGCAGGTTGCGGCGCAGGTAAGCGTCGCGCGCGCCTTCCGACAGCGCAGCCTCGTCGTCACCGTCGGTGATGACGTTGCAGCCCTTCTTGCCCATGATGATCGCGGTGCCTGTGTCCTGGCACATCGGCAGCACGCCGCCCGCGGCGATATTGGCGTTCTTCAGGAAGTCCAGCGCGACGAACTTGTCGTTCGGGCTCGCCTCGCCGTCCTCCAGGATCGCGCGGAGCTGCTTCAGATGGCCGGGGCGCAGATAATGGTTGATGTCGCCGAAAGCCGCTTCCGACAGCGCCCGCAGCGCCTCGCGCGACACCACCAGCATGTCCCTCCCCAGGACCTTCTCGACCCGGACGCCCTCGGACGTGATCTTCTTGTAGGGTGTCTCGTCCTTGCCAAGCGGGAACAGCGGGGTGTGCTTGTAGGGCGGAACGGGCTTGGACTGGTCGGGAAAGGCGGTGGGAGCGTTCATGGGGTCGATCTCGGGTTCTGGAGCCCTCGCGCGGGCCCTCGGCATAGAAGCGTTCTAAGCATTTTTGTCATAAAGGGAAGGCGCTCTGGCGCTGTCGGGGCATCCCGATTCGGCGGCATGGCGGCCTTTGTCGGCCGCTGCTCGCCAGAGACAGGGGAACATCACGGTGCCCGGTTGGGCCCGCTGCACCCCTTGCGCTCTGCGCGCACCAACGATTGAATACGCGTTCTAAGGGGCTTTTCGTCATGACATTGAACTCGAACGTCCGCGGCGCGATCCTGGTCGTCGCCGCCATCACCGGCCTTGTGGCTCTCGCCTCGCCTGCCCGCGCGGACCAGTGCGACGACATCGCAAAGCAGCTCGCGAGCGGCATCGACAAGCTGAAGGTCAACTTCAAGGCCGCCAACATCATCTACCTCACCCACCCGGCGGCGAAGGAGCTCTCGCTCGGCTGCCGCGCGCAGGGACAGGCCTATTCCAACGAGCTCTATGCCAAGGGCGACCGCAAGCCGACGCCGCAGTTCTACGACCTCGTCGGGTCCGCAGCGGCGATCATCTTCACGGTGCCGAAGGACGACACCACCAAAGGCGCCACGCGCTGCCTGAAGCGCATGGGCCTGTTGCGCGGCGACAAGGTGTCGATGCGCTTCAAGCGTCTCAACATGGAATGCACCCGCACCAAGAGGGATGCGTCGATCGCGATCACGCGGCCGAAGGACGAATAGGCGGGGCGCTCCCTGTCAATTGCCAGGCGCTCGGCGGCGCACGCATCGCGACGCCGCCCACCACACCCGCCGTCATTGCGAGCGCAGCGAAGCAATCCAGACCGTCTCCGCGGAGAGAATCTGGATTGCTTCGCTGCGCTCGCAATGACGAGGAGAGATCCGTCGTCTCCCTGCACAGCGCGATGCTGGCACGAAGGCGGAGCATCCCACCGCGCCGGATCGCTCGCATTTTAACGATTGCCTTGACGGAAGATTCGCCCCTCACGGGGCAGGGTCGATTGTTTCCATGTGTGAGGATTTTTGGATGAGCGTTTCAACCGTTGCGCCGCCGCCGATCGTGGTGCCGAGCTACGACACGACCAAGCAGCAGGACGATCAGGCCAAGACCAGGGACAGCGACCCGACCTACCAGCCGCCGCCCCCCGCGCCGCTGCCGCCGGGACAGGGCACGCGGATCGATCAGCTCGCCTGATCCTGCCCATCGAGGATGAATCGCCCGATCCGGTCGATCGGGCCTTTCGCGCGTCCGGCCGCATCTTCGCCGGATAGCGAGACCAATATCGTGCGCAATTGACTCGGGACCTGCGCATGATCGCAAAACTGCTGTTGCAGAACACGATCACCACCATCGCAATCGGCGCGCTGCTGTTCGTGTCCGCCGGGACCTTGCACTGGCCTTCGGCCTGGGTGCTCCTCGCGACCTCCGCCCTGCTCGGCCCGCTCTGCGGCTGGTGGCTCTATCGGATTGATCCGGCGCTGCTCGCGGAACGTCTGCGGCCGGTGCTGCAAAGGGATCAGCCGGCCTCCGACAAACTCTTCATGATCGTGTTCGTCGTCGCGATACTGGCCTGGCTCGCCGCGATGGGGCTCGACCGCCGCAATCTATTTTCCGACATGCCGATCGCGCTACAGGCACTCGGCTTCGTACTGTTCCTGCTCTCGACGCTGTTCATACTCTGGGTGTTCCGCGAGAACTCATTCGCGGCGCCCGTGGTGAAGCTGCAAGCCGATCGCGCACAGCGGGTGATCTCGACCGGGCCCTACGCGCATGTGCGCCATCCCATGTACAGCGGCATGATCCTGTTCTTCGCCGGCGTGCCGCTGCTCCTGGGCTCGTGGTGGGGACTTGCGATGACGCCAATCTTCATCGCCCTGTTTGCGATCCGCATCCGCATCGAGGAGCGCACGCTGCGCGAGGGCCTGCCGGGCTATTCCGACTACGCGACGCGCGTGCGCTATCGTCTGCTGCCGGGCGTGTGGTGAACGCGTCTCACTGCCAACCGGTATCCACTTCGCTTGAAAACGCTCTAGCCATCCAGCTCGCGATAGCGGCGGAAGATGCCCTGCTCGTTGAAGGGAATGCGGCGTTCGCTGGCGAGATACGCCTTGATGTTCGGCCGCGCAGCGACGCGGTCGTGCAGGGCGACGAGACCGGGGATGTCCGCCTCGAACGCCTTCATGCGCTTTGGGAAGGCATAACGCAGCCCGTCGACGATCTGGAACAGCGAGAGATCGACATAGGTCAGCCTGCGGCCCGTGACATAAGTGCCACCATTCTCAGTGAGAAGCTGCTCGAAATAGCCAAGATACTTCGGCACGCGCTCGCTCCAGAAGTCGGCCGTGCGCTTCTTCGCCGGCGGTTTCTGATCTTCGTAGTAGAGCGAGGGCCCGAGCGGATGATGGGTGTCGTGGATCTCGACCACGAGGTCGGTGATCGTCAATTGAAGCTGGTGCACCCAGAGTTTGCCGGCCTCCGTGTTCGGCGCGAGGGCGTGGCGCGCGCCGAGATAGAGCAGGATGTTCGCCGTCTGGCCGATGACGAGCTTGCCGGCTTTGAGGAACGGCGGCGCAAAGGGCGGCGTGCCCTTGTGCGCGTCCATCATCTTCATCATCGCGCTGCTGCCGCGCGGGCCGCGCGCGACATCGACATAAGCCGCCCCCGCCTCCTCCAGCGCCAGCCGCACGTATTCGCCGCGGCCCTGGATCTCGGGCCAGTAGTAGAGCTCGTATTTCATGGGAGAGGTCCGTGAGCGTGGAAGCGTTGGGACCAATCTAGCATACAACTGAAAGTTCCGTGAGGGTGGGACGGAGTGGCGGTACAACATGCCCCGTCATTGCGAGCCAACGGGGCCGCGCTTCGCGCGGCCCCGTTGGCTCGCAATGACGAAGGAGAGGGTTCAGCGCCTCAATTCGCAGCAAAACAATAGAGCAGGCCGTCCCCGCCGGTGCTCTTCAGATCGGCCTGCGAGCAGCCGCCATCGGGACCGCGCGAGAGATGAGAGCTGTTCCAGGACCTTGACGGCTCGTCGTCACGCAGGCCTAGACGATCGACGTGGCCGACCATCGCCGCACCTTGCGTGCTCGACGTCCAGTTCTTGCAAGTCTTGTCGTCGCCCGCAGCAAACGCGGTGCCGTCAGCTTGCGATCCCGTGAGGATATCGTGCCGGTTTGGCGTGTCGCCGCGCCCGTTGATGACCTCGCCCTTCTCGCTGAGCGCGGTCTGCTTGGTGAGATTATTGGCCGCGCCGTGCAGGTCGGCAACGTCCTTGGCAATCACGACGCCCTTGGCGTTCTGCCACGGTCCCTTGCCGATGCGGTCTCGCGCATTGACGGCTGGCTTGCCGTCGGCGGCTTGCGTCGAGAGATAGGCGCGCCAGGTCCTCGTATTGGAAGTCTTGGCGCCGGCGCCGCCAGTCTGTGCAAGCTTCTGGCATTGTGCGTCGGCGCCCTCCAGGCCGCCGAGATCGGCGCCCTTGCCCGGGCCGTTGGAAGTTACGAAGAACGTCATGTCGGCCGACTGCGCTTGCGCCGATGGCGCCGCAAGCAAGGCAAGCGAGGCGACGGCGAGCGCGAGGCCCGAAATTGTCACGGATCTCCCGATACGGATCATCTTGTCCTCCGGTTGTGTTCGTTGGCCGCCTGATTTCAACCCGACGCGCGCCCGCTTATTCCGATGCCGCGATGCGAGACATCCAAAAGAAAAAGGCGCCGTGCAAGAGCACGACGCCTTGGTTCCTGATGTCGCGGGCGATCAGTTGGTCTGCTGGATCGCCGACAATTCCCAGCCGCCGCCCGGGCGACGGGCGAAGGTCCAGACTTCGGTGACCTCGCCCGGCTGCTCGCTGCCGGCGACAACCGCGCCGGTGTTGCGATCGAGCGTCTTGTCGGTGAGCGCGAAGCGCAGCGCCACCGTCGCATAGTCGGTCTCGCCTTCGCGCCAGGCTTCCGCGAGGTCGCCCTGCAACAGCTTGACGTTGGTCACCTTGTTGACGACGTTGCGCGCGCGGTTCTGGCCGAGGTCCTGCTCGAAATAGGAGACCATTTCCGGCGTCGCGAGCGTGTGCAGCTTGGCCACGTCCTCGTTGGACCAGGCGGTCTGGATCTCGCCGAGCAGACGCTCGAACGCCTCATAGTCGGCGGGGCGGATTTCGAGCGGCGCGTTGTTGGCGCCGAAGCCGAGGCCACCAAGACCACCACCGACGCCGCTGCGATAGTTCGGCTGTGGTCCCGGACCGGCACCTGCATCAGCATTGGCATACGCCGCCTGCGGGGTGTGGCGGCGCTGCCACCACGACATCGCCAGCCGCACCACGAACACCACGAGCACGATCTGGATGATCAGGCCCAGGATCGACGACAGGCCGCCGAGGCCGCCAAACAGACCGCCGCCGAACAGCATGCCGAGCAGGCCTGCGCCGAGGAAGCCGGCCGCAAGGCCGCCGAGG
>NZ_LGHM01000095.1 GCF_001908185.1 Bradyrhizobium sp. AS23.2 | reverse complement strand
TTGCGGGGCCCGCAAGGGGGGAGGGAACGCAGTTGAGCTCGCGGCGATACTCCGTCTCACACCGCCGCCGCCCGCAAATGCTCCACCAGCATCTTCGCCGGCCTGGGCAGCGTCTTGAAGCTGCGCGCGCAGATCACGAGGCGGCGGTTGGCCCAGGTATCGCGCAGGCGGACCATGGCGAGCGGCATCAGCTTGGCGCAACGGCGCGCGGCGGATTCCGGCACCAGCGCGACGCCGACATCGGCGGCGACCATCTGGCAGATCGCGTCGAAATCGCGCAGGCGCGCGCGAAAATGCGGGCGCATGCCGAGCCGCGCCGCATGCTTCGAAATATGGACCTGGAGCGCGGTGGCGCTGGTCAACCCGACGAAATCGCAATCGCCCGCCTCCTGGAAATCGATCTGGCGGCGGCCGGCAAACGGGCCGCGGCGCGAGGTCACCAGCGTCAGGCGATCCTCGCTGAAGACGAAGCGCTCGATATGGTCGGGCAGCGCATGCTCGGCGGCGAAGCCGAGATCGGCGGCGCCGGCGGTGATCGCGGCCGCAATGTCGGTGCTCTCGCGCTCCTCGATGTCGATGGCAACGTCGCGATGCTCGTGCAGGAAGCCGGCCAGCGCCTTTGGCAGATGCTCCGAAAGGCCGGAAGTGTTGGCAAGGAAGTGCACACTGGCGCGCACGCCGCTGGCGTAACCCGCAAGATCGCCACGCATGGCCTCGACCTGGTGGATGACGAGCCTTGCATGATCGAGCAGGCTTTCGCCGGCCGCGGTCAACTCGACCCCACGCCGCCCGCGCTTGAGCAGCGTGACGCCGAGTGCGTCCTCGAGCCCCTTGATCCGCGCGCTGGCCGAGGCCAAGGCCAGATGCGAGCGCTCCGCGCCGCGGGTGATGCTGCGCTGGTCGGCAACCGCGATGAAGAGCTGGAGGTCGACGAGGTCGAAGCGCATGGCAGGTCTCCGCAGCCTTCGGCCAGATCGAAGGCTATCTCCGTAACCTCCAGATTGTGCCGGCGCACGGCTTCGGTCAATGTGCCGACATGATCGACCCGCTCCTCATTCTCATCGCCGCCGTCTTCCTGATCGCCGGTTTCGTCAAGGGTGTCGTCGGGCTCGGCCTGCCGACCGTCTCCATGGGCCTGCTCGCGGTGAGCATGGCGCCCAATCGCGCGATCGCCATCGTGATCGTTCCCGCCATCGTCACCAACATCTGGCAGACCTTCGTCGGCCCATACTTGCGCGACATCCTGAGGCGGCTGTGGCCGCTGATGATGGGCACCGTAATCGGATGCTGGCTCAATGCCGGCGCGCTGACCGGCCCGCATGCGCGCTACGGCACCGTGGTGCTCGGCGTCCTCCTCGTGATCTACGCGATCATCGGGCTCAGCAAATTTCAGTTCCGCGTCGCGCCGCAGAACGAGAAATGGGTCGGCGGCGTGGTCGGCGTGATCACCGGCGCGATCTCGGCCTCGACCGGCGTGCAGGTGATTCCGTCGATGCCGTTCATGCAGGCGATCGGCATGGAGAAGGACGAGCTGGTGCAGGCGCTCGGCGTGTTCTTCACGACAGCGACGTTGGCGCTCGCCTTCAACCTCACCGCCAGCGGTCTGCTCACCCCGGCCAATGCCGTGCCTGGGGCCATCGCCATGGCCATGGCCTTTGCGGGCATGTTCATCGGCCAATCGGTGCGGGCGCGGATGCCGGCGGAGGCGTTTCGCCGCTGGTTCCTGATCGCGATGATCCTGCTCGGCCTTTATCTGGCCGGCGGCGCGCTGGCGAAGGAATTCGCTTGAGAGCTTCTCATTTTGAGCATGATTTCCCCGCAAACGCGTTCCGCGTTTGTCGCGGGCGAAAACCGCTCCACACCTTCCGGGATCATGCTTACCGCGTCTCCAGCATGGCGACGCGGATGCCGAGATAGATGAAGAGGCCGCCGAGCGCACGGTTGACCCAGGCGATCGCGCCTTCGGAGGTCCGCAAGCGGTGCGCGGCCTTCGCCGCGAACGCCGCCAGCACCAGGCACCACAGCGTCCCCGTGCAGATGAAGATCAGGCCGAGGGTCAGGAAGGCGAGCGGCTTGTGCGAGGAGTCGACTGCGACGAACTGCGGCAGGAAGGCCAGGAAGAACAGCGCGACCTTGGGATTGAGCGCGTTGGTGAAGACGCCCTGCAGGAAGATCCGCCGCAGCGAGCTCTTCACCGGGTCGTCGATGGCCGACGCCAGCGCCGGCCGCGACCACAGCATCTGAAGCCCGGTCACGACGAGATAGGCCGCGCCGACCAGCTTCAGGATCGAAAAGGCGGTGGATGAGGCCATCAGCAGGGCCGAAAGGCCGATCGCCGCGCCCGCGACATGGAAAAAGCAGCCGCAACTGATGCCGAATGCGGCGGCGGCGCCGCCCCGCCAGCCCATCTGCACGCTGCGGCCGATGACATAAACCGAGTCCGGTCCCGGCGTGATGTTGAGCAGCACCCCCGAGAGGACGAAGAGCCAGATTTCGTGGATACCAAGCATAAGAGGCCCCCATCGCCCGGCCGGGCGCTCCAAATTCCGCTTAATCGGTCCAGGCGCCGCCGTCCACCGCCGCGATTGCGTGGAATTTAACTCGAATTTGCATTGCGGATGATACTTTCGTTCGGCCTCATCTGCTCTATAAAGGCAGGGTTCTTGAAATGCGGGATTCGCGGCGACTGCCACACCGTGGCCGGTCCCCCTCCCCCTTGGAGCTCCGGGGATATGGAAAGACGTCTGGCCGCCATCGTCTGCGCCGATGTCGCCGGCTATTCGCGCATGATGGGCAACGACGAGGCCGGCACCCATGCCGCCTTCAAGGCCCATCGCAGCGCGATCCACCCGATCATCCTCAACCATGGCGGCCGTGTCGTGAAGAACACCGGCGACGGCTTCCTGCTGGAGTTCGCCTCTATCGTCGGCGCCACCGAGGCCGCGATCGCAATGCAGACGCTGATGGCGGAGCGCAACCATCATCTGCCGGCCGACCGCGCCATGCAGTTCCGCCTCGGCATCCACATGGGCGACGTCATCGCCGATGAAGACGAGGTGTTCGGTGACGACGTCAACATCGCCGTCCGCCTCGAATCCGTATCGAGCCCCGGCGGCTTCGCCATCTCGGCCAAGGCCTACCGGGAGGCGAGCAAGCATCTCGCCGTGCCACTGGTCGATGCCGGCAATCATCGCTTCAAGAACATCAGGGATGCGGTCGGGGTCTGGACCTGGACGCCCGAGGGCGCGCCGGCGCTTGCCCCCGAGCTGAGGGAGGCGTCGGCCCTCTCGCAGCAGTACCGTACCGCGATCGTCGGCGTGCTGCCCTTCACCAATCTCAGCGACGCCCAGGACGAGTATTTCTCCGACGGCCTGACCGAGGACCTGATCCACGCGCTGTCGCTGCAATCCTTCTATCGCGTGCTGAGCCGCAACTCGACCTTCGCCTTCAAGGGCAACAACGTGAGCACCCGGCTGATCGCGCGCGAGATCGATGCCACCTACCTGATCCAGGGTTCGGTGCGGCGCGCCGGCGCCAAGATCCGCGTCACCGCCGAGCTGATCGCGCCGGAGACCGGCGAGCAGCTCTGGACCGGGCGCTACGACCGCGACATCGGCGACCTCTTCGCGATGCAGGACGAGATCACCACGAACCTGTCCGCCGCGATCGCCACCGAGATCGTCCGGGCTGAAGCCTCGGCGCCGGCGCGGCTCTCCACTGACGTGACGGCCTGGGACCGCTTCCTCAAGGGACTGTCGCACTACTACCGGCCGACCAAGGAAGATCTGCACGTCGCCATCGACCTGTTCCGGGAAGCCATCGGGCTCGACCCCAAGCTGTCGATCGCGCACGCCTATCTCGCCACGATCCAGATCCAGAGCATCCAGTTCGGCTGGATCAAGGGCACGCGCGAGATGTGGGCCGAGGCGATGAACCTCGCCGAGACCAGCGTCCGGCTCGACCCGCGCTCCTCCTTCGCGTTCTCGATCCTGTCCTGGGCTCACGGCATGGAGGGGCACTACGAGGCCGCGATGGACGCCGCCAAGCGCGCCGTCGCTCTCAACCCCTACGACATGGGCGCGCGCGGCGTGCTCGGCATCTGCCACTTCATCATCGGCGAGCACCGCGAGGCGATCGAGCTGTTCTCGATGGCCGCACAGCGCGACAACAGCGATCCGCGCTACCAATGGGCGACGCTGAACGCCTTCAGCCATTATCTGCTGGGCAAATATGACGCGACCCTGTCGTGGGCCCGCGAGCAGCTCTACATCAACCCGAATCACATGCAGGCGCTGGCGATCCGCGCCGCGGCGCTGGCGCAATTGGGGCGGAGTGGCGAGGCGGCCGAGGCCACCGGCGTGCTCATGGGCAACTACCCGACACTGAACGTCGACCGTCACCTGCGCAATTTTCACTGGAAGCGACCCGACGACATCGCCCATTACCGCGAGGGGCTGCTGAAAGCAGGCGTGCCGCTCGGCAAGCTGACCCTTGTCCAGAGCGACCTCAAACGCGCCGCCGAATCCTGAAGGCCAGGCCGCGCTCGGGTGGCAATCTCCCGTCCAGCTTTGTTGACACCACAGTGAATTCAGCCACACTTCGTCACACGCGGAAGTAGTACAGTCTGCTGCCGGTTTGTTAGGACTTTCCGCGCTTTATTGGCGTCATTTCGCGAATCGCCGTTTTCAGGATTTTGGGCCATGCACGACCCTGCTTCGAAGCCTCCCTTCGACCCCTCAATCCAGGTCTCACCGAACAATCCCTGTCCCTTCCTGCGCGGCCTCGTCGGCGAAGGCTTTGTCGACGGCGGGACCGTGCCGCTCGGCACGCTGTCGCAGACGATCGCCAATGCAAGCGGCGAGACCGGGCCGAAGAAGGCGTTCGCCCGCCTCCAGGTCCGCGGCGTGGCGCTCATCGCCAACGGCATCAGTCACATCCTGAAGAGCATCTTTTCAGGCGCGCAGCTCGACGCGCTGCGCGGCGGTCCGCTCGACAAGCTCGGCGCCGGCTCGCGCATTCTCGGCGTGGACGGCAAGGTCAACGAGGACGAGATCGCGCGACTTGCGAGCTTCGGCCGGCCTTACACCGATCCGACCGACGGCCGCTCCGAGACCGGCCTCAACGCCTCGGAAATCGGCGTCTTCATGCGCGACAATCTCAAGCGCGCCGGCAGCGCCGCCCGCTGGTACTATCCGCTGTTGATGAAGTTCGAATGGCCCATCCTCCTGAAGATCATGGGCAAGGACACGAAGGACGACCGCTATCTCAGCGTCGCCGACGTGCGCACGCTGTTCAACGAGCGCAAATTCCCTGTCAGCATCAATCAGCGGCTGGTATCGCAGCCGGTGCTGTCAGCCTGCCAGCGCACGGTGCGCGGCGTCCTCAAGCTCGCGGCCTTGCTGATCGCCCTCGGTCTCGTCGCCCTGGTTGCCGTCGCTGAATTCCCCAACCAGGTCCGCGCCATGCTGCCGCAGAATGGAAAGCTCGCGCAGCTGCTGCCGCCGCCCTTGCCCAAGCTCACGGAGACGACGGCAGCCTTCTGGCTCGAGCAAAACTGGTCGCTGAAGGACCGGCACTGGTTTCATCATGCCAGCCAGGGCACCGCTACTTTTCCGGTGCCCTATAGCTGGTTCATCGCGCTGGAGCAGCCACGCCTTCATCTGATCTCGCAGCCGGGCATGTTGAAGGACAGCGCCTATCTCGAGCGCTTCGGCTTCATCCCGAGTCCGCAGTCGATCCAGACCGACGTGTCGACGCTGCGCAACTTCGGTTACGCCAATGTCTATGAGACGGCGCAGGTAGCGGACTGGTCGACCCGCTGGACGCCGGCGGAGAACGTCGACGGGCTGCCGGTCGGATTTGCGCGGATGACCGGTGTCGTCGACCCCAGGACGGGCCGTCGCGAAGACGACAAGATCGGACTGACCTGCGCGGCCTGCCACACCGGCCAGATCCACTACCAGGGCATTGACGTCCGCTTCGACGGCGGCCCGGCGATGACCGACCTGAAGAAGCTCGAGCTCGCGACCGGCCTGTCGATCGCCTACACGCTGTACGTGCCGTTCCGCTTCCAGCGCTTTGCCGACCGCGTGCTCGGCCGTGAAGCCAGCAAGGCGGACCGCGATGCCCTCAAGCAGAAGCTCAGCGCGATCGGCAAGTTCCTGATCGACTGGCAGAACAAGTACGACGATACGATCAAGCACAAGCAGACCTGGGACAAGAAGGTGCAGAAGGACACCGAGGAAGGGTTCGGCCGCCTCGACGCCCTCAATCGCATCGGCAACCAGGTGTTTTCGCAGGATCTCGCGTTGAGCGGGGTCAACGGCTTCGAGAAGAACCTGCATGCCCAGGACGCGCCGGTCAGCTATCCCGCGATCTGGACCGTGCCGTGGTTCAAATTCGCCCAGTACGACGCCTCGATCGAGCAGCCGCTGATCCGCAACGCCGGCGAGGCCCTCGGCGTGACGGCGCTGCTCAATCTGTCCGACGCCTATCCGGAAGACAGGCTTTGGCGGTCCTCCGTTCATATCAACACGCTCGGCTGGATCGAGGACATGCTCAGAGGGCCCGATCCGTTCAAGTCGGCCGAGCCGAAGTTCGGCGGCCTGCTGGCGCCGCAATGGCCGTCGCAGATCCTCGGCGACGCGTGGAGGATCGACGCGAAGCGGGCCGAAAAGGGACGCGCGATCTACACCGAGATGTGCTCCGGATGTCACCTGCCGGCCGTCAACACCCCGGCTTTCTGGTCCTCGGGACATTGGGAGGCAAGCGGCGACAGCAAGGTCCTGAACGCGGTGACGATCCCGCTCGACGAGATCAAGACGGATCCCGAACAGTCGCTCGTGCTGGGTAACAGGATCGTCGACGTGCCTGGCTTCCTGAAAGTGAATACAGCCGACCTCAAGAATTGGTGGCAATGCGACACGTCAACCGCGAGCTCGCCGACCGAGATGGTCTACGCGCTCGGCCTCATGACCGTCGTCGACCTCATCGCCCGCAAATGGATGGACGACGCGAACACTCCGGACGCCGAGCGAGCGAAATTGTGGAATCTCGCGCGCAAGAACTGCCCGAACACGGCGCCGGGACCGCGCTATCGCGCGCGGCCGCTGAACGGCATCTGGGCCACGGCGCCCTATCTGCACAACGGCTCGGTGCCGTCTCTGTATTGGTTGCTGAAGCCTGCAAACGAGCGCCCAACGAAGTTCTGCATGGGCCACCGCGACTATGATCCCGTGACCGTCGGCTTTGCGGTCAGCGCGGACGAGCGCTGCAAGACGGGCGAAACGCAATTCTCCACGACGGGACCTGACGGCCAGCCGATCCAGGGCAACAGCGTGCTCGGCCATTCCTTCGAGCGCAGGGAAGGTGAACCGAAACGCCCCGGCGTAATCGGCCGCATGTTCAAAGACGATGACGAGCGCTACGACCTGATCGAATATTTGAAGACGCTGTGAGTTATCGCCTCACTTCTCTCCACTTGCGGGGCGAGGGAGCACACCGTCTCTCACTTGAACAGCGGCGTGCCGGGCACGAAGGCGTCGAAGGCGGCCCAGAACTGCGAGCGGTAGCGGTCCTGCTCCTGCAGGATCTCGTGCTTGGCGCCGGCGATCACGAGATGCGAGCCGGCGCGCAAGTGGTAGGCGAACTCCTCGATCGCCGCGGTCGAGACCACGGTGTCGTTGGAAGCCGCGAGCATCAGGATCGGCTGGCGGATCTCGGAGGGGTAGTTCATGCCCTTGAAGGTGTTTATCGCGCGGAAGGCGGTATCGGCCCAGGCGACCGTCGGTGACGCCAGCCCGAGCGTCGGGTCCTCCTCCAGGATCGCGGCATTGCGCGCATAGCGCACGGGATCGCTGGTCAGCGGATTGTTGATGAAGGGATCGAGCCCGGTGATGCGGTCGCTGCCGCCGGGGACATAGCGGGCGCCCATCCCCAACATTCGCATCGTCTTCAGAAGCGCCCGCGCCGGAAACGAGGTGGTGCGGCCGGGCAGGTCGATCATCGGCGCCGACAGCACCATGCGGTCGAACCAGCGCTTGCCCGCATGCGCGACCCGCAGCATGACCGTGCCGCCCATGGAATGTGCGAGCGCGAAGAAGGGCGGCGGGCAATCCGGCAGCACCACCTGCTGCACGAAGGTCTCAACGTCGATCTCGAAATCGGAGAAGTCGCGCACATAGCCCTTGCGCGGATCACGCAGGCGGCGCGAGGAGTGGCCCTGTCCGCGCCAGTCGATCATCGCCACCGCAAAGCCGCGGTCGCGCAGGTCGCGCACGGTCTCGAAATATTTCTCGATCTGCTCGCTGCGCCCGGTGAACACGCAGACCGTGCCCTTGCGGTTCGCCGGCGGCGCCCATCGCGCAAAGCGCAGCTCGGCGCCATCGGGAGTCTTGATGGTGCCGCTGACGACGTCTTCGGGAACGGGATTGGACGGAATCGAGACCAGCGTCATGATTGAGCGTGCTTGGGCGCGAAGTACTGGAAATCAAGGGGCGGGAGCGCCGAAGAGGGGCCAGTGCCGCCCTCTTGAACGCCGTCTGGACTCACCCATATCACCTTCGTGCAGGCCGCTACCAGTGTTTCGGAACCGGAACATCAGGCTGCACACAGACTAAAGCCCGGCCCGATTGGCGGGCGGGTTATTTTGAACAGTCGCTCAATGGAGGACTTGACCATGCGTAGCTACGACCTCACCCCCTTCTATCGTTCCACCGTCGGCTTCGACCGCCTCTTCAACCTGCTGGATCAGGCGGGTTCGGACGGCAGCCCCGGTTATCCCCCCTACAACATCGAGCGCACCGGCGAGAACGACTACCGCATCACCGTTGCGGTCTCGGGCTTCTCCAAGGATGAGCTCTCCATCGTCGCGAAGGAAAACACGCTGACGATCAAGGGCGAGAAAGTCGCCAACGAGAACAGCAAGAACGAAGTGCTCTACCGCGGCATCGCCGCGCGTGCCTTCGAGCGCGCCTTCCAGCTTGCCGACTTCGTGCAGGTGAAGGACGCCTCGCTCGAGAACGGGCTGCTTCACGTCGACCTCGTACGCGAGATTCCCGAAGCCAAGAAGCCGCGCCAGATCGCGATCAACACCAGCGCGCCGAAGGCGCAGGTGATCGAGAACTCGGCCGCGCAAGCCGCCTAAGCACACAGGCAGCGTCCAAGTTGCGAAAGCGCCCCGGTGCCCCGGGGTGCTTTTTTTCGTTCGTTTTGGATGGCTTCACAGAGCTGTGAGGACGCGTAACGCCGCCACCTCGCGTACCGTCCTTCGGGCATCGCACCCGGAACAGGACGGAGCACGATCATGTCCCTTTGGCGCAGCCTTTTCGTCGCCGCGAGCCTGCTGGCGGCCTCCCTCAGCCTTGCTCATGCGCAGACGCCGCAGACCGTGAAAGCGAAGAACGTCGTGCTGGTGCACGGCGCCTGGGCCGACGGGTCGAGCTGGTCCGAGGTGATCCCGATCCTTCAGGCCGCAGGCCTCAACGTCACCGCCGTGCAGAATCCGCTGGGATCGCTCGCCGAGTCGGTCGAGGCGACCAAGCGCGCGCTGGCCGAGCAGGATGGTCCGACCGTGCTGGTCGCACACTCCTGGGGCGGCACCGTGATCAGCCAGGTCGGCACCGACCCGAAGGTCACCGGCCTCGTCTACATCGCGGCGCGCGCGCCTGACGCCAACGAGGATTTCGTCGCGCTGTCGAAGCAGTTTCCGACGGGCCCGGCACGCGCCGGCATCGTCGAGCGCGACGGCTACACCAAGCTCTCGGAAGACGCCTTCCTGAAGTATTTCGCCAATGGCGTTAAGCCGGAGCAGGCCAGGGAGCTTTACGCGGTGCAGTGGCCGACGGCGGCCTCGATCTTCGCCGGTCGCACCACCGAGGCTGCATGGCACTCCAAGCCGAGTTGGTATGCGGTGTCGAAGAACGACTACACCATCAATCCCGATCTCGAACGCTTCCTCGCCAAGCGCATGAATGCAACCACGATCGAACTCGATGCCGGCCACCTCTCGCTGGTGTCGCATCCGAAAGAGGTGGCGAATTTGATCCTGGAAGCGGCAGGCTATGGACGAAGCTGAATGCCGATCACGGTAAAGCAAAAAGGCGTCCGAAATCTTCGGACGCCTTTTTGTTTGCTCAACTCCCTCCCGATGTCGTCCCCGCGAACGCGGGACCCATAACCCTTGGGAGAAGTTTGGCGAAGACTCATCGTCCGGGACTCGCACCGCTGGCCAACGATAGATTCCGCGCTATGGGTCCCGGCGTTCGCCGGGACGACACCGAGAGTGTGGCCGGCGCCGCCGGGCCAAACGAGCAGCGCACTAATCCAGCCCCTGTGCGGCCGGCATCTCCTGCGTCGGCAAGATCGTCGCTGACGGCTTCGCCTGGCCGACGGTCGGCGCGGCGGCTTGCGGCGCGGCCTCGGCGGGCTTTGCCAGCACGGCGGCTGTCTGCGGC
>NZ_LGHM01000094.1 GCF_001908185.1 Bradyrhizobium sp. AS23.2 | reverse complement strand
CTCTTTTTTTTTTTTGAAGATCGATATCAGCCGGCGGCACAGAGCCGAGTGGCTCAGTTGCGCCATCAAGCTGGTGGCAGGAACTCGCCATGGTCAAGGAAACGGTCGAGCATGCGACGATAAGGATCAATATCGATGCCGTTTTCCCGCAGCCAGGCCGGGTTGTAGAAAGTTTCGGAGTAGCGATGGCCGCCGTCGCAGATGAGTGTGACAACAGAACCCCGGCGCCCGGCCTGCATCATGTTGGCCGCAATCCAGCAGAGGCCGAAGAAGTTCGTTCCGGTCGAACCGCCGATCTGTCGGAATAGTCGTTCGGACAGAACGTGTGCCGCAGCGATCGAGGCGGCATCCGGCACCTGGATCATGTGGTCAATCACACCGGGCACGAAGGACGGCTCGACACGCGGCCGGCCAATTCCCTCAATGCGCGACCCCGGAGCAGTCACCTGCAGATCGCCCGTGCGCCAGGCATCGTAAAACGCGGAGTTTTCCACGTCGACTACGCAAAGCCGTGTCTCGAGGTTTCTGTAGCGAATATAGCGTCCCAGCGTTGCGGATGTGCCGCCCGTTCCGGCGCTCATCACCAACCACTCCGGAATGGGAAACTCCTCTCCTTCCATCTGGTGGAAGATGCTCTCCGCGATATTGTTGTTGCCGCGCCAATCCGTCGCCCGCTCGGCATTCGTAAACTGATCGAGGTAGTACCCACCGGTCTCGTTGGCAGCACGAATGGCCACGTCGTAGACGTCGCTTGCCCGGTCGACAAAATGGCATTGGCCCCCGAAGCTCTGGATTGCCGCGATCTTCTGCCGGCTGGTCGAGCGCGGCATGACCGCAACAAAGGGCAGACCAAGAAGCTGCGCGAAATAGGCTTCGCTGACCGCCGTGGATCCCGAGGATGCCTCGACGAGCGTCGTGTTCTGACGAATCTTGCCGTTGCAAATGCCGTAGAGGAAAAGCGAACGCGCCAAACGGTGTTTCAGGCTGCCGGTCGGATGGGTGCTTTCGTCCTTGAGATAGACCGAAACTCCCTTCATGCCGGGAAACAGCGGTTTGAGCAGGTGTGTATCAGCCGAACGACGGCCATCATCCTTCAGGCGGGCGATGGCGTTTCGCGTCCATTCCCGCTCAGCACAATCTGGAAGAGCGGCCGGCGCCGGGCAAACGCCAGCCTTCATCGTCGCAGTTGACTGTTGCATCATCAATAGTCTCCGCCACCGAACCGATCGGCGGCCCCTCACTCGTTTTCGACCGGTTCAGAGCGGTAGACGCTGCCGCACCAGTTCGCACCAATAGGAACAACCCCAGGCAATCGCTTCGTCGTTGAAGTCATAGGATGGATGATGCAGGCCGGCGCTTGGTCCGTTGCCGATATTGATCATCGCTCCCGGAACTTCATTGAGCATGAAGGCGAAATCCTCCCCGCCAAGCGTAGCCGGCATATCGCGGCTCACGCGTCCGATGCCGGCCACGGCTTCGGCGGCAACCGCGGCCAGTTCCGTTTCCTGCGCGTGATTGACCGTCACCGGATAATGACGTGAATAGTCCAGCTTCCCCTTGGCTCCGTAGGCCGCGGCAATGCCGGCGATCGCCTGGTTGAGGCGCGCTTCGACATGATCACGAACGGAATCCTTGAGCGTCCGGACCGTTCCGGTCATGCGCACGGTCTGTGGGATCACGTTGAATGCGTCGCCCCCGTGAATCGTCGTGATCGAAATCACGGCGGAGTCCATGGGGTTGATGGTACGCGCGGTGATGGTCTGGATCGCCTGAATGACAGCCGCTATCACCGGAGCAGGATCGACCGTCTGATGAGGCAATGCGGCATGACCGCCGACGCCCTCGATTTCGATCTCGATCATATCGACCGAACCCATGATAGGCCCCGGAGCGATCGTGAACTCTCCGATCGGCAGGTTCGGCTTGTTGTGCATGCCGTAAACCTCGTTGACCGGCCAGCGACGGAACAAGCCGTCCTCGATCATGGCGCGCGCACCGGCGCCGCCTTCCTCGGCAGGTTGGAAAATCAGGATGGCCGTGCCGTCGAAATTGCGGTTCTGCGCAAGCCCCATGGCTGCGCCGAGCAACATGGTGGTGTGGCCGTCATGGCCGCAGGCATGCATCTTTCCGGGCGTTTGCGAGGCCCAGGGTTTTCCGGTCGTTTCGTGAATCGGAAGGGCATCCATGTCGGATCGCAGGCCGATTGCCCGACCCGAAATGTTGCTCTTGCCACGAATGACGGCGACGACGCCGGTCCTGCCGATGCCTTCGACGACTTCATCGCAGCCGGCGTTGCGTAACGCAATCGCAACCTGCGCCGACGTCCGCGGCAGATCGTACAAAAGCTCCGGATTGCTGTGAAGATCGCGACGAAAGGCAACCAGTTCGTCCAGGCACCCAGACACCCAATTGTCGACGGGCATTTTCCTTAGTCTCCGTTCACTGCGAATTGCCGGTCGTGTCGGCGTCCGGCTCGAGGCGGTAGCGGAAGTCGCAATGACTCGCTCCGCTCATGATTGTTTGCGTGCGCGTCAGCTTCATCTTCGGATTGTAACCAATGCAGAAATCACCATCGCGATTGCACGAGAGCAGATGACCGATGCGGCCAAGGCCCATCTCCCGATACATCTCGGCGTAACGGCACCGCACGATGTTGAATTCGAGTTTCTCTGAGGTCGCCTCTACCATCTCGACCCGCAGGGCATCCTCTTTCGTCCACGCCGGCATGATATCCGCGAAATCCTGCAGATCGGGCGTGTGTCCCAAGGCAGTCGCGAGCTCCCGTCCCTGATCGATGGCCGACCGGCTGACGGCCGTGCCGATCACGGCATCGGCTTCCTCGGTCCCGGATCGCGCCTCGATCACTTCGTGAACGTGCTTGAGGATTTGCGCCTCGATGCGCCGACGCTCGAGGATAGGCATGTCTTTCATCGGTTGATCCATCCGTTCAGGCTTTCATTTCAATTTTGTCTTTGCGGCGCAGCCAGGCCAGATAGGTCGGGGCAATACGCCGGGCAATGCTGTGGAAGGGCAGCGGATGCGGTTCGGAAACCGGCAATGCGAGCGTCGAGATCGCGTCGCCTGAAACGGCGCGCGCCATTTCCCGGCCAAGCGAGACACCAAGCGCAACGCCGCGGCCATTGCAGCCGATCCATGCCCAGCCATCGGGGCCGAGATTGTGAACGCGCGGGAAGCGATCCCAGGTCATTCCGATATAGCCGCTCCAGGTGTGCGTCATCTGAGGCACCCCAAGCTCCGGGAAGGCATCCGCCAAGCTCTGCGCGGCCTTCTGCGCAACACGGCGGCCGACATCATGCGGCCCGATGACGTTGCCGCCGGTGATCAACCGATTGCGCGCATCGTAGCGGAAGAATCTGAGATCGCCGCGCGTGTCGGAGACGGCCTGCCTGCCAGGCAGAATCATGCCGCGAAGATTGTCCGAGAGCGGCGCAGTCGCGACCTGCCAGGCGAGCACCGGCACGATCGTACGAGCCAGACGGCTGGCGAGACCCGGAATGATCTCGCCGGTGTACGCATTGGTGCAGAGCAGAAGGTTCTTTGCCTTCACCGATCCTGCAGCCGTCGTAACGACCCAGCCGGCTGCGCCGCGCTGCCAGCCCGTCGCCGGGCTTCCTTCGTGGATGATGGCACCATGCTTTTCCGCAGCCGCTGCAAATCCGCGGGCCAGCGCCAGCGGATTGACATGACCACCGGTCGGATTGAACATTCCGCCATACCAGAAATCCGAGCCGAGCAGCGCGCGGGATTCATCCCGGTCGAGCAGGCGCGCCGGAAAACCAAAGCGATTCCACGCTTCAACGCGCATTCTCGAAAGACGTACTCTTCCCGGCGAATGCGCCGGTTGAAACCAGCCAGCCTGCTCCGCCTCGGCTGCCATGCCCTCTTCGCGAACGAGGTCGAACAACACGCTCGCGCTATTGCCGATCAGCCGGACGAAGCGCTCGCCCGCATCGCCATAGCGCTTGACGATGGCGTCCGGCTCGGCGGAGGTCAGGGTCGGAATGACCTGTCCATTGTTACGCCCGGAGGCACCCCAGCCCACCGCCATCGCTTCCAGCAGCACAACTTTCTGTCCCCGCCGCGCGAGGTGAAGGGCCGCAGACAGGCCGCTGAGCCCGCCGCCCACGATCACGGTGTCGGCGTCCACCGCACCCTTGAGCGGTTGAGTCGGCGTGCGGGATGGCGCCGTCTCGGCCCAGATCGACTTGGGGAAAACGGCGGTTGAAGTTGTCTTTGTCATCCGTGTTCAGATCCTTGAGCGTGCGCTGTCCGTCACGCCACGTTGCAAACAGGCGGTTCCCAGTCACGGCCCGGAATGGAATCGAGCAACGAGCGGGTGTAGGGGTGCTCCGGATTGGCGAAGACCCGCGCGGTCGGGCCGGCTTCCACGATCTCGCCCTTCGACATGACGATCACCTTGTCGCAGAGCTGGGCGGCGACCCGCAGGTCATGAGTGACGAAAAGAAGCGACAAGTGCAAACGATCGCGAAGATCGGCGAGAAGCTTCAGAACCTGCGCCTGCACCGACACATCGAGAGCGGAGACCGGCTCGTCGGCGACGATTACGCGCGGCTCCATCGCCAATGCGCGGGCAATGCCGATGCGCTGACGTTGACCGCCCGAGAACTCGTGTGGATAGCGCTCGGCCGCCGCCGGCGGCAGCTCGACCAACGAAAGCAGTTCGCGCGCCCGCGCGTGAGCCACATCCTTCGCAACGCCTTGAACAATGGGCCCCTGCGCGATCAACTCCACCACACGCCGCCGCGGATTGAGCGAAGCCATCGGGTCCTGGAACACCATCTGGATGTCTTTTCGCAACGCCCGCAACTCGGTTTTCGAAGCCGAAATAAGATCGCGCCCATCGATGCGGACTTCGCCGCTGTCTGATTCCAGAAGCCGCGTGACGATGCGCGAAACCGTCGTCTTACCGGAGCCGCTTTCGCCGACGACACCCAACGTTTCGCCACGGCGAAGCTGGAAGGAAAGATCCTTCACAGCGATCACCGGATTGCGCTTGCCGGACAGGAAGCCGCCGCGCGCCGCAAATGTCTTGCGCAGGCCGCGCGCTTCGAGAACCAGCGGTTCGCTCGATGCGGGCTTCTCCGGAGGCGGCGTCAACGCCGGCACCGCGGCGATGAGCTTGCGCGTATACGAATGTTGCGGGCTCCGAAGAATCTGCGCGGCCGGCCCTTGTTCCACCAGTTCTCCGAGGCGAAGAACCGCGATGCGGTCAGCGATTTCCGCCACCACGCCGAAGTCGTGGGTAATGAACAAAATGCCGGTTCCCTGCGCCTGCTGCAGATCCTTGATGAGCTTCAGAATCTGCTTCTGCGTGGTGACATCGAGCGCCGTTGTCGGCTCATCGGCGATAATCAGCCGCGGCTTGAGCACCAGCGCCATCGCGATCATGACACGCTGGCGCTGGCCGCCGGAAATCTGATGCGGGTAGGCATTGTAGGTCGACGCGGGAGCCGGGATATGCACATCGCCCAGGATTTCCAGCGCGCGCGCCTTGCGTCCAGCCTTGTTCAGATTGGTGTGCAGCCGCAACACCTCGTCGATCTGCCAGCCCACCGTCTTCTGCGGATTGAGCGCCGTCATGGGCTCCTGAAAGATCATCGCCATCCGATCGCCGCGGATAGAGCGCATCTCAGTCTCGGACAAAGAAAGCAGATCCTGCCCGTCAAGATTGATTGCTCCCTGCGAGACACGAACATGGGGCTCAGGGAGAAGTCGCATCACCGCATTGGCAGCCAGAGACTTTCCGGAGCCGCTTTCCCCGACGAGGCAAACGATCTCGCCCTCGCCGACGGTCAGGTTGAAATCCCACAGGGCATGGGGACGGTCGCCCCCCCGCCGGCAACGTAATCTGGAGGTCGCGAACATCAAGAATGGTCTTACGCTCGCGGGTCATCTTTTCTGCCTCGGATTGAGTGCATCGTTCAGACCTTCGCCCATCAGGCTGAAAGAGAGAACCGTGAGAAGAATTGCGATGCCCGGAATGACCGAGCAAAACCAGGCCGTGCGCAGCACTGCGCGCCCCTGGCCGATCATGTTGCCCCAACTCGCGTAGTTCGGATCGCCGAGCCCGAGAAAGGCAAGCGCGCTTTCCATGAGGATCGAGTTCGCCATGACGACCGACGCGAAAACCACGACCGGCGGCAGCGCATTCGGCAGAATCTCGCGAAAGATGATCGACATGTCGCTGACGCCCAGATTACGTGCCGCATCCACGAACTCGCGTCTGCGCAGCGACATGAACTCGGCGCGCACCATGCGCGCCGGCGCCGTCCAGGACACGATGCCGATCGCGATCACGATAATCTCGATGCTCGAGCCAAAAATGGCGACGAGCGTCAGCAGCAGAACGAAGCTCGGTATGGTTTGAAAGGCTTCGGTGACGCGCATCAGCGCACCATCGATCCGCCCGCCGAAATAGCCCGCAACCGCGCCGATCACGACGCCGATAGCGATCGAGATCACGGTGGCAACGACGCCGATGGCCAGCGAAATACGCGCGCCGTGGAAGATGCCCGACATGATGTCGCGGCCGAGCTGGTCCGTGCCCCAGGGATTGCTGGCGACAGTCAGCGGATCCGTCAGCGGCGATCCGGCAATGCGAAGCGGATCGCCGGGCGTCACGACATCGGCGAGAGCAGCCATCAGCACGACGGCAACGAACAGAATGAGGCCAAGAAGAGCGGCGCGATTCCGTCGAAAGCGACGCCAGAGCACGAGGCTGCGCGTCTGCGCGAGGCCAATGTCTGGGAGAGCGATCGGCGCAGGACTCGCGGGCGGAAGGGGCCGTGACGCAACACTGGTGTCCGGATGGGTCATTTCAGTTCGATCCGCGGGTCGAGCCAGGCATAGATGAGGTCGGTCAGCACGTTGACGATCACGACGATGATCGAGCTGAGCGCAATGATCCCCATCAGGGTGTTGAGATCGCGCTTGACCACGGAGGTGTAGGCAAGCTGCCCTATCCCCGGCAGGGAAAAGATCGTTTCAACAACGACCGAGCCGCCAAGGACGGTGGAGAATTGCAGGCCGAGCAGCGTCACCACCGGCAGCAGTGCATTGCGCATGACATGGTGAAACATAAGCCGCGCGCCACCCGCGCCCTTGGCGCGGGCGGTACGCACGAAATCAAGGTCCATTACCTCCAGCACGCTCGTGCGCATCAGGCGCATATAGAAAGCGAGATAGATCAACGAGAGGGCGGCGGTCGGCATCACCAGATGGCGCGCCACATCGGCGACGTCTGCCCATCCCGTCTTGAATGCGCCGATCGTGCGAATGCCACCGACCGGAAGCCACCCGAGCTTCACGGAGAAAATGAGAATTAACAGCAAGCTGAGGAAAAACGACGGCATGGCGTAGAAGACGAGGCCAAGCGTCGAAATCATGTTGTCGGTCCATGAATAGGCGCGCCGGGCGGCAATTGCGCCGAGCGCCACGCCGAACGTGAACGCCACGACCAGCGAACTGACCATCAAGAGCAACGTGTTGCCGAGGCGAGACATCAGGACTTCGATGACAGGCTGCTCGTAGACGTAGGACCAGCCGAAATCGAGCTGCACGAGCTTGAGCATGTAGCGCCACAGCTGAACAAAGACCGATTGATCGAGACCGTATTCGGCACGCAGCCTCGCCACGAAAGCGGGGTCCGCACCACCCATGTCGCCCACCAGGGCGTCAACGGTATCGCCGGGCGCCAGCTTGATCAGGAGAAAACTGCCGATCATGATCAGAATGATGATCGGAATCGCCTGAACCATGCGGCGCACGGTGTAGGTTAGAAGCGGGGGAACCAGAAGGCTCATGTCGCCATGCTCCGTTAAGAGCGGCCAGAGCGTCGAACGCCCTGGCCGGTCGGCTTATTGATCAAGCCACACGTCGTACCAGCTGGAAGAGTCCCAGCGCGGCGTGTTGTGGTGGTTCTTGAGCTTCTTGTTGGTGATGCCAAGGAACGGATGCTCGATGGCGAAGATGACCGGCAGATCCGTCATCTCGAGCTTCTGAACCTGATGATAGAGATTCGCGCGCTTGGCAGGATCGAGCTCGACCGCCGCAGCGTCGATCAGGTCATCCATTTTATCGGACTTGTAGCCGAACTGGTTGGACCACGCGGTCCCAACCGGAGCGCCCGAGCGAAGCCAGACGGTGGTGGAGACGGCTGGGTCGGCCCGAAACTGGTGCCAGCCGCTGGCGGTGTCGAAATCGTGATCGCGATAGACACCGTTGAGGAAGCCCGGCGCGTCGTTGGTGACGAGTTCGACGGCGATACCGACCTGCTTCATGGCCTGAGCGAAATACTCGCCCCACAACTGGGTATACTCACCCCATGGTGCCGGACGATGCTTGAGTTTGAAGCGGATGCCTTTGGCGTCCGGCTTGTAGCCGGCCTCGTCGAGCAGGGCTTTCGCCTTTTCGACATTATAGGGATAGGTCTGCACCTCATCGGTGTAGTTGGCCCCCGCCGCACTTGGAATCGGACCTCGTCCGGGCTTGCCGTAGCCGCGCATGATCGTCTTCAGCGCGAAGTCGGCGTCGAGCGCGTGGTAGATCGCCTGACGGACGCGAAGATCGGAGAGGATCGGATTACGAAGATTGAACTCGACCGTCGAGTGAGCGACGTTGTTCTCGAACCCCTTGGGGCCGACGTCGAAGCGCGGATCCTTGCTCAGGCGCACCATGTCTTCCATGGAGATGCCGTTGAAGCCGGACTCATGCATTTCACCGGCCTCCAGCGCCGCCGCGGCGGCCGCCTTGTCCGGGATGAAACGCCAGATCACGCGATCGAGGTAAGGATACTCCTTGCCGCGCCAGTAATCCTTGTTGCGCTCGCCGATGATGTACTCACCGCGCTTGTATTCGACGAACTTGAACGGCCCGGTGCCGACAGGCTTCTGGTTATAGGGATTCTTGAGGATGTCGGTGCCTTCGTAGAGATGCTTCGGCACCGGATGGCCGAGATCCGGCATCGCCGCCACGAGCAGCTCAAGCGGCATTGGCTTCGAATACTTGAAGACCGCCGTATGCGGCGTCGGACAATCAACCGCTTCCAGATTCGCCTGCAGCGTCGTGGAATAGTTCAGCAGCTTCTTCCACAGGTTCATGGCCGTGAAGGCAACGTCATCGCAGGTGAACGGCTTGCCATCGTGCCACTTCACGCCCTCACGCAGCTTGAAGGTGATCGCCTTGCCGTCAGCCGAGGATGACCACTCGGTGGCGAGGACGCCCACATAGCCGTCATAGGCCTTGTCGATCAGCGGCTCCATGAACTTGCCGCTGATCTGATAGACGCCGGTCGATGCGCGAAGCGCGGGGTTCAACACACCCTGCTCTGCATTCATGTGAATGACCGCGGTCCCGCCGCGCTTGACATCTTCGGCTTGCGCCGCTGCTGCAACGACGCACAGCACACCTCCGAGCAGCAAAAGCCGCCCCGTCGTCCCTCGCATAACGTCCCTCCTAGCCTCGAAATTCCGCAAACTGCACCTGCCGCGCTGCGAACGCGGCACTGTTCCAATACTCGTCATGGAATGTCAATAAAAACTACAAAATAGAATATTTTTGTATTTTCGATCCAACTTATGGCCCATATACTAGAAATTGTACCTCACGATTACCCTATTACGTGGACAAATAAACTATACAATAGAGGCAAATCCCTGATTCACTCATCGAGAAGCATTGCATGACCCATCCCGTCAAAGGCGTCGATCACATCGTCCTTCTGGTTTCCGACCTGGATGCCGCGGCCAAGCGCATTGCCGCTCTCGGCTTCACGCTGTCACCGCGCGGAACGCACAGCCCTCACATGGGGAGCGCGAACTACACGATCATCTTTTCCGACGACTACTTCGAACTGCTCGGGGTGATCGCGGAAACTCCGCGCAATGCCGGAAAGCGAAAACTGCTCGCCGAGCGCGGAGAAGGCATGTCGGCGATCGCCTGCCGGATTGGCGACGCTCACGAGGCGCGCGCCTCGCTTGCCGAACTGGGAATCGCCACCAGCGACGTCATGGAGTTCTCGCGCCCGCTGCCCTTGCCCGACGGAAGCACGGGCACCGCTGCATTTTCCGTCACCACTTTCGAGCAACGTGAAGTGCCCAGGGGCGAAATGTTCATGTGCGAACACAAAACCCGGGACATGGTCTGGCGCCCCGAACTGATGACCCACGCCAACGGAGCGCTGGCGTTGAGCGGCATTGTGGTTGCCTCTACGTCACCGGAAGAGAATGCGCGTGCCTATGCCCGCCTATACGCGGCAGGAAATATCCGAGAAGTGGAAAACGGATTCTCGGTGACGACCGGCGAAAAATCAGCGTCGATCATATGCATGACGCCTGCCGCTATCACCGAATACTACTCCGGAATGGATCCCGAAAAGATCCTTCGCGGAGATTTTGCAGCGCTTCAGATCGCAGTTGCTGACATCGCAGCGACGCAGGCGCACCTGCAATCAAAATCGATCGGCTTCGTGAAGAGCAAGTGCGGGAAAAGCGTTTTCGTCTCCCCCGCCGATTCCGGCGGCACTCTGACGGAGTTTATCCAGATATGACGACAAGCTTCGATGAGACCGATCGGAAGATTCTCGACCTGCTTCAGCAACGCGACCGTCCGGTCGGCGAGATCGCGGAGGAAGTTGGACTTTCGCAAACGCCTTGCTGGCGCCGCATCCGACGGATGGAGGAGGCCGGCGTCATTCGCAAACGCGTGACGCTTGTCGATCCCAAAAGGGCCGGCGTGCCCATGACGGTATTTATCTCGGTCACCGCGCCGCGGCACGAAATGGCGTGGCTCGTCAAATTCCGCCAGATGATCGAGAGCATCCCGCAGATCGTCGAAGCCTATCGGCTCACAGGGACGGTCGACTACATCCTGAAGGTGCTCGTCCCAGACGTCGCAGCTTATGATCAGGTCTACAAGGCGATGATCGAGAAGCTGGAATTTTCACAGATCAACTCTTCCATTTCTATGGAAGAACTCAAATTCACCACAGCTGTGCCAACGAACTATCTGTTGTGAAGCAACGGACAGTCATCTCGCTCAAATCGAAGGGGCGACGACGCAAAACGCCAAACCAGAGTTCGGCATTAGACGGGCGGCCCTTGGGGCCGCCCGAACTGTTTAGCGGCAGAGCGGATGACCTATTGGCAGGGATGCTGGCGGCCGTCGTCAAGCTTGACCAAGGTGCCGGGCCTGCAGACGATACCGTTGCGTGTGGCGTAGGTGTTCCAGTCGCCATACCAGCCGTTTTCACCGTACATGCCGCCGCCGTACATAGCGGGTTGGCCGTACATGCCGTACGCGCCGTAGGCATTGCGCCAGCCACGGTAGGGCGCGGTCGCGACGTTAAACGGCGTGGCCGCAACGGCCGCGGCTGTGCCGAGGGCAGCGCCCGTCACGCCCGCGGCAACGTAGGCCGGCTGGCGATAGGCCGTTCGCCGATGATAAGAACCCGTGGCGCGGGGATCGAGGGGACTCCCGGCTCCGATATTCTCGCAGTTGGCACTGGCGAACTCGGTTTCGCAGGCGGCCGGATTGGAGATGACCGCCTGCGCCAGTGCAGGACTCGACAGAGCAGATGCCGCAATTACGGCTGCACCAACAAGCTTTAGGTTTGTCATGGCTTGCTCCCTGCGTTTGAGATGACGGCTAATTACCACCTCTGGCAGTGGTTCCCGCATTTCGCTCGCGCGAAACATCAAATCGAGGTGACTTCTTGGGCGGGTCACGCGCTTGTGCGGCGTTGATCGGCGGGGTTGCAGCTTACAGTGAAGCCGTTGCGCATCACCCGGCAGTAGACCTGACACTAGTCCACAGTTGGCTACACCGCCGCAATAGACCTGAGCGGACCTACATCCGATCCCTGCCCTTGCTACACCCTATCCTATGCAGTCGCCGCCGCGCGGCACATGGAGAGCAACGATTTGGCCAGCGGGTCCAGGGGAAATGCGATTAACATTTCCTCGTAGCGCCGTGCCGCTTCATCGAAGTCGCGCTGCTCGAAATAGCTCGATGCCACTCGCGTCATCTCACAGAGTCTTTCGAAGCCGTCCGGCGGAGCCAGTTGCGGATCGTCGGTGTTCCTGATTCCCAATAGTTCATAGACCATGAACTCGTGCTTGCGACCTTTGACCTGCACCGTTTTGATCGGTCGGGCCACGATATCTCCGCCTGCGGCTTCCGATATGCTGTCGCTGATGCAGATCGTCGTGCCGAAATTCTTGTTGATGCCCTCAAGGCGGGCTGCGACGTTCACACCGTCGCCCATTACCGTGTAGCTCAGTCGCTCACTCGAACCCACGTTGCCGACCAGGACGTCCGCGCAATGCAGGCCGATCCGAAGCGTAAGCGGCGGTCGTCCCGCTGCGTTCCACGCCTCGTTGATCTCGCGCATGCGCCGTGTTGCACGCAAAGCGCCGCGGCAGGCGCGAAGCGCGTGGTCTGGCCGGCGAGCGGGCGCACCCCAGAATGCCATGATCCCGTCGCCGATGAACTTGTCGACGGTGCCGTGCTCCTCCGCGATTGCCTGCGACACCGCTTCGAAATAGACGGACAGCTGACTGAGCAGATCGTTGGGCGCCATATGCTCGGCGAGGGTGGAGAAGTCCTTCAGATCGGCAAACAATATAGTCATGAAGCGTTGTTCGACGCCGAGCGTCAGCGGAATGCCGGTCTTGATCAGCTCCCGGACCACATCGAGAGGCACGAACGAGGAAAAAGATCGCAGCGAGGTCTCGAACAGCCTGACCGCGGTCTGCAGGTCCTTGATCTCCGTGATGTTCGACGTCGCCGGCACGGCATGTGTGAAGGACAGATCCTCGATCGACCTCAATCCCCGCGAGATCCCTTCGATTGGACGCGAGAGCCGCCTCGAAAAGAAATAGATCAGCATGAGCTCGATGCCGGTCAGCGCTGCGATCAGAAAAATCATTTGTCGGTTGGTTCGCTCAAGGTTGCCGACAAAGTCGCTGGTCGGCGTCAGGATGACGAACTGCCAGGGCTGCCCGAAGCTGCCTGGAAACCGCGCGAACGACGCGCTGACCTCTTCGCCGTTCTGCGGAGAGCGAAAGAAGAAGTCGTCGCGATTGGTCGCGCTCTGCAACCGATAAGCTTCCCGCACATTGTCGTCCGCGATGTCATCCAGCTTCGCGATTTCCAGGTGACCATTGAGGATGTGGACCCCCTTCTTCTGATCGGGAAACGCGATGATCATGCCGTTATTCGGATTGGCAATGAGTGTCGTGCTGCGGGGGCTGGCGCGATGGCTGGTGAGAAACCGCGATATGATGTCGAGCGTGATGTTGGCGGAGGCGCAGCCGATGAATGCGCCGTTCCTGATAATCGGATATCTAACGAAAATGACCGGATATCCGGTATCCGGATTGAGCGCCGGTTGCTCGATGATGAGGGTGCGCGCGACTTTTGCCGCCTGGTACCCCCGCAGGGTCCTGATATCCTCGACCGTCGGGACGTCATAGCTCCCCACCACGTGCGGCCAGGTATCGAAAAACGTGCGATGGCGCACCCGCCGGAGGTTGCCCGCAAAGCTGTCGATGTAGCTGGTATGCCAGTTAGCGGACGACGGAATCTTGGGATCGGAGCGCCTGCGGTCGTCATCCATCCGGGTCACGACGCGATGGAAGCCGTCTTCAAAGCTAACATACGCCGCGTCGATCTGCCTTGCCGAGGTGAGTGCGTGGTAGAGCAGGTCCCGGCTCTCCTCCCTTTTGAAGGCGTCGGGGTCTTGGGCAGCGATCGACGCAAGCTGCGCGAGCGTAGACACGACCGGATTTATCAGGTTCTCTGCTTCCTCGATGCTGACCTGTTTGGTCTTCGAGACCTCGTCCTTCAGGGTTGCCCTGATCGCGGCGGCGTTCTGGTGATAGTTATACAGGAGAATGAAAACCAAAACGGGAATGCTGAGCAGAACGAAGAGGCCCGACATCACCGTGTTCAGCCCCAGCGGGCCTAACGCGCGCCCGCGCCGACGGTACAGCAACCATCCAAGTCCACACAGGACAAGGAGCGCCAGCACGGCCCACGCCAGTGGCGCGAACGCCAACCCGTTCAGCAAACCTGCGTCGTCCGGCAGATAGATCATCCCCGCAGGCAGCTCTGCCTCACTCAACATGCCCAGCTTGACATAGGCGTTGGCGATGTCCTTCCAGCGTTCCGTGCTCTGACTGCCGATCGGAATCAGGTTGGGCTCGACGAACAGCTCGGTCTGCTTGGCCTCGAACAGCAGGGCCTCGCCAGTCTTCTGTTCGGCGTAGCGCCGCCGGATGAGGTCGACGATCTCCTCCTTGTGCGCGAGCGCATACTGCCAGCCCTTCAGGCTGGCAGCGCGAAACGCGCGCACCCGCTCCGGACGCGCCGCCACCTGCTGCCTCGACGTGCAGAGGTTATCGCCATAGAAGTCCAATCCGGAGGCACGCGGCGAGAAGACCAGATAGGGTGTACCAAGCTTATCGAGCGCATAAGGCTCGTTGGTGCTGTAGGCCACCATCGCGTCCGCATTGCCGTTCAGCAGATCGCGCGGATTGCCGTCGTGATCGACGCGGGGCAGGCTCGCATAATCGACCCCCTCGTACTTCAGCATCGCCACGAGGTCGTCGTTCCCCGGCCGATCCATCAGGCGATGCCCCTTCAATTCGGAGACTGTGCGGATGCCGGCGCGGTAGGGCGCGAGGATGATGGCGGCGGTATGCTGGAAAATCACGGCGAGCACGACCGCGTTGGCCCGCTTGTTACTGTCCAGCAGAGCGCCGGTCGTGCAGACACCGAAGTCGGCGCCGCCGGCCGCCACGGTGGCGCCGGCATCGATCGTCGGACCGCCTTCGCGAATTTCGACCTCAAGGCCCTGCTCGCGGTAGTACCCTTTCTCGACGGCGGCATAGTAGCCGGCGAATTGGAACTGATGCTTCCACTTGAGCTGGAGCGAGACCTTGTCGAGCGCGCGTGCCGGAGACACCTGCGGAAGCGCAATAATAAACGGGCCAAGGAACGCGATAAGGCATGTTATGAGCAAGCGGCGCCAAGGCGGCGTCGTGAACGACCCTGCCGGCGCGACTGCACTCGACTTTGCGATTGCATTAACCACTGCCGCCCCCCCGCTTGTTGCCGCACGCATGGCTCGTCGGAGTTTCACGGCGACGTCGCTGTCGCATCAATATCAAGGGCGGTTGCTTGATGTGACGCCACGACCAGCCCAACAACGGCTAGGTTCGTCGCGCAGCCACAACTACTTTTTGTTTCGTGTCTTGCTACCGCCTCTCAAGGTCGTCGTTGTCGCGCCAGCCCCAGCAATGCCTGCCATTTGCATGCAGGACAGGAGGTCAACATAGCTTTGACTATCGCTTATGCCTATCGCTGCTTCCGCTTCGCAGCTGTCTCTCTTGGGGCCGGCATTTTGTTCCCATATGGCTGCAAGCTGTTGTTTCGCGGCTGTCTCATCGCGCACGCAGTTTTCCACGGGCTGCGGCAACGACAGGCCCATCGCGGCGTCATCGGCCGCGGTCGCTTTGCACAAGCCTTCGATGTTGAAATTGGGTAGCCGCTCGGAAACCGGGGTCGTCGCTCGGGCCCCGGAGAGTGCAAAATGGTGGCTAGGCCAGCCGACAGGCTGCGCCGATGCCAGCGCCAGAGAGGCCGCAACAACAGCAACACCGGAGCATAACGACAGCAGCTTGAAGAGCATGATACACTCCTTCTATTGCTTTCGAATGCCGACATGCGGCCGTCGCGCGGGAGTGGCGCTCGCGCCGTTTGATCCACAGCCTCTTGAATTTTGCAAAGACCATATGACGAGATCATGTTGTCAGGCTGCCGGCCGGCTCTGTCTATGCGGAATCGGCACATTCCAGCACCGCCGTGCCGCCCAGGCCGCACATGCACATGAGTGCATCGCAGCATAGCGGTTCATCGAGCAGCGTATTCGTCTTCTTCCTCGACCAGCTCGCCCGTCAGCCCGTCCGGCATGGTCAGGGGCGTACCGGAGACCACCCGGGAAAACCTGCTTGAGTTCCGGCAACGGATCTCACGGATCGATCCAATTGTCCGGATCGAGCGACGTCTATTGGCCTCAAGGACAACTCGACCCTCGCAGCTTCATCAACCTAAAATAGCGCCGCCGTCCGGGGAGACAGAAATGCCGTGGTGCGCAGTTCTGAGGTTTACCGATCCGGAAGTCTGCGCCGCGGCCGTTCAGGGGGCAGACGTAGAGGTATTCCCCACAGCGAGGGGATGCTTTGACACTGAAATTACCAAAGTTCGCTTTGACCGGCTCTGGATGCAGCGGTTTCACTCGGCTCTGCCACAGGTCGCCACTGTCGTGCACAAGCCGGACCGCAAGGCAATCTCCTTTCTGACCGACCCACAATCTCCGACATTGACGTACTGCGGCCTCGAGGTCCTGCCTGGCGACGTGATCGTCAGCCGTGGAGGTGTGATCCATAAGCGTTTCGGTCGTGACGTTCGAAACGGCGCAATGTCCCTTCCTACCAACGAATGGAATACCGCTCTTAAAGCCATCACAGGCGGTGAACTTGCAGAGACGCAGCTGGGGAGTATCGTCCGCCCCGATGCTGCTTTGATGTCACGGCTATTGAGGCTTCACAACGCAGTCGGACAGCTCGCGCATGAATCGCCGGATATTCTCGAGCTGCCGGAGGTAGGAAGAGCGCTGGAAGAGCGACTCATTCACATCATGGTACGCTGCCTCAGTGAAAGCACCGCTCGACCGATCAAGACGGGCGGCCACCGCCATGATGCAATCATGATGCGGTTCGAGGAATTCCTGGCGGCACATCCCGATCGGCCGCTTTATCTGACCGAAATTTGTGCGGGCATTGGCGTGGCCGAGCGCACGCTTCGTGCTTCATGCGAAGAACATCTCGGTATGGGGCCAATACGGTATCTCACCTTGCGTCGACTGCATCTCGTGCGCAGCGCGCTTCTGGCTGCGGAGGCCAACCGAACTAGCGTCACTCGCATCGTCACCGACCATGGCTTCTGGGAACTTGGACGATTTTCGGTTGCCTATCGCACGCTGTTCGGAGAATCACCATCGGAGACGCTGCGTCAGCCAGCGCAACACCGGATGATTCATCTCGATCGCCCCTCATCGCTTCCAATCGATGCATCTGCAGCACGCCTGCAATAGCGCACCGAAACATCCTGTCGGCGCGCGCGATGTCGGAAGGACTTCGCCGGATTTGCACAATCCCGGAAATCACGATTGATCATCGCCCTTCCGAATCCGCATATCCAAGGCCGGTCAATTGCTGAATGCTGGGTGCCAGGGCGAGACGTGGAAGCCTGAGCCGGCCGCCAGCTGTCCGCCGGCTCGCGGGACAGGCTTATGGCACAAGGCCGTACATTCACCTTTAATGATCCCGACCGCTACGCAGCCGGATTTCGCGATGCGAGCGTCAAGCTCACGATAACAGGTGCCGGTGATTTCAGCGCAAAGCTGACACAGCTGAAATTGGAGCATTTGGAGGTTCGCTGGTGTCACGAAAGCCTCCCGCGCATTGCCCATATTTCGTTATCCCTCAAGCGGTTATTCCTGTCATTTCCGGTGGGTAGGATGTCTCCGATAATTGACGGATCTCCGCTCGGAAACCGCGACATTGTCTTGCACGGTCTTGGAAAGAGCATGCATCAGCGATCCGGCCGTGAGTGCGAATGGGGCTTGATCTCAATATCTCCCCAACACCTGACGGATTGCAGCGAAGCATTGAACGGATGGCCGATCCCGTCGCCGCATGCGAGCAGAATACTTCGCCTCCCGCGTGCAGAGGTGACGAGATTTCAGCGTATTTTCAAGCAAGCCCGCCAAATGGCGGATGCCAGAACACGCTTGATCGAGCGTCCCGAGGTGGCAAGAGCGCTGGAACAGGAAATGTTTCACACGATCGTACATCTCCTGGACGCCGACGGGGCGAATGACAATTCCAGAAAGAGGCACAACCACGCTGCCATCATGGCCCGCTTCGAAGAAGCGCTCCCAAGATGCCTCGACCGGAAAGTCAGATTGCCCGCATTGTGTTCAGAAGTCGGCGTGCCAGAGCGGACTCTGCGGATGTGTTGCGCGGATTTCCTCGGCGTCAGTCCCACGCGATATCTCTTGTTGCAACGATTGAACAAGGCTCGCTCTGCGCTGCAACGCGCTGATGCTTCGACCACGAGCGTTACGGAGATAGCCCAGAAACATCAATTCGTGGAGCTTGGCCGCTTTGCGGTGAACTACCGAACCACGTTCGGAGAAACACCGTCCACCACACTGGAACGCGAGCCGCTGCCGTCGGCGAAATCTGCCGAAGGTGCATAGCCCATCGAGGGCGCTTCGCCCAATTTGCCAGGGCGAGGCCTCCGGCTGGTTGCCCGAAACGCAATTTGCGTGGGTCGGCAAGGCTGGATGGGTGGATCGGGGCGAAGGCTGCGGCCCGGGTCTCAGCAGCCGACACCTGAGGAAAGCAAACCATGCGCATGTTCAGAATATTCTGGGGCGCCGTTGTCGTGCTCAGTACCGCAGCGACAATGGCAAGTCTTCCTGCCTCAGCCCAGCAAGGATCGAAACCCAACATCCTCTTCATCATGGGCGATGACATAGGATGGATGCAACCGAGCATCTACCACCGAGGACTGATGGTCGGCGAAACACCCAGCATCGATCGCATAGGCAACGAAGGCGCAATCTTCATGGACTATGTCGCCATGCAGAGCTGCACCTCCGGCCGCAATGCATTCTTCACCGGCATGTACCCGCTGCGCACCGGCATGATCCCGCCGCAACTGCCTGGCAGCCCGTCCTACCTGCGGCCCGGCACACCGGCGCTCGCCCAGTTCCTGCTCGATCTCGGCTACACCACGGGCGAGTTCGGCAAGAACCATCTAGGCGATCACACCGAGGCGCTGCCAACGGCGCATGGCTTCCAGGAGTATTGGGGCTATCTTTATCACCTCGACGCGATGCAAGGTGTGAGCTTCCCCGACATCAACAAGACGCCACTGCAGCAGACCGTCGCGCCGCCCTGCAAGAACACGCCGATCCCCGGCATACCGGAAGTGCCCGGCGCGGTCGATCCCAAGACCACAGTTTGTCTGACGCCCCCCGCGCAACATGCTGTCGTGCAAGTCCCCGGACGGCACGGGCAAGAACCAGATGTGCAGTGACGAAGGCCCACTGACACTGGAACGCTCGAAGACGGTCGATGAAGAAATTTCGACCAAGGTGATCGACTTCCTCGATCGCAACGATCCGAAGAAGACCAACAAGCCCTTCTTCGTTTGGTACAACCCGGCGCGCATGCACATCACGACCGTGCTGCCGCCGAAGTACGAGGCTATGATGGGCGAACAGGGCGGCAAGGATTGGGGTATCAACGAAGCCGGCATGAAGCAGCTCGACGACAATATCGGTCTCGTGCTGAAGAAGCTCGACGACATGGGGCAGACCGACAATACCATCGTCGTGTTCACCACCGACAACGGTGCCGAGGCGATCACCTTCCCGGATGGCGGCGTGACCCCGTTCAAGGGCCAGAAAGGCGAGGCGTGGGAAGGCGGCTACCGCGCCCCGCTCGTCGTCCGGTGGCCGGGGCATATCAAGCCGGGCACGGTGAAGAACCAGCTGTTCGCCGCGCTCGACTGGGTGCCTACCATCGTTGACATCGCCGGCGGGCCCTCGGGCGACGGGCTGAAGAAGCAGATCGAGGCCGGCCAGTATCCCGGCATCGTCAAGACGACCCTCGATGGCTTCGACCAGCGCGACTACCTCGAAGGTAAGTCTGAGAAGTCGGCGCGCGACCACTTCTTCTATTTCTCGGGCGCGACCCCGTCCGCGGTCCGCTACAAGAACTGGAAGATGTACTACACCATGTCGCAACCCGGGCCGGCCGGCTGGATCATGCCGCTCGTCCCGTTCCACTTCACGCTCGTCCAGAACATCAAGCGTGATCCGTTCGAGCAGGCGGTCGGCATCGACCAGAAGACGGCACTCAGCATCGGAGGAGCGCTCGGCGGCCCGACGACCGCCTTCCTATATGACTGGAACCTGTTGCCCATCGGCCAGCAGCTCTGGTTGGGGCACCTGACGACGTACGAGAAATTCCCGCCGCTGCAGGCGCCGGAGAGCTACAACCTCTCAGGGGTGCTCGATGAGGTCAAAAAGGCCAACGCCAGCAAGGCAAGCGACTAGCCACGCGAAGTGGGCATGATGTGATCAGGCGGACGCCCCACGGGGCGTCCATCCTGCGATGGCGAGCGCGAACCTGACACATTGCCTTGGCGGTGAATGCAAGGAGTGGCTCATGACGATCACATACGCGCGGCGCTAACCTGCAAGGCCGGGATGTAGTAGATATTTAAGAGCCTTCACGGACGCAGCTTGCCGAACTTGCATAGTCGGCGCTGGTCGCAGCGGTCATCCTTAACCTCTGGAATCGAGAGGTCCAGCGGGCGTAGCTAGTGTCGCGAAACAAAGGGCGATCCGACAAGAGGCGGCCTGCCAAACCGGTACCCACCGGAAGCATCGCGAACGCGCGAGCCGACGCGCCGAGCATCGTACCTGCCCGGCTTCGAAAATCGTCGCGGCGCATTGCAGTACTTGCGGCAATCGTGGTTGTCGCTTTGGGTGGTTTAGGCTCCTTGTTTGTTGTGAGAGACGAGTCAGGCGTGTCGAGAGCGCTGCGTGCGCAAACTGCGACGGCTTCGCCGAACTACGTCGGCAGCGAGGTCTGCGCCGGCTGCCATCACGCCCAAGCGGCAGGGTGGCAGACATCTCAGCACAAGCATGCGATGCAGCATGCCAGTACGGCGTACGTACTCGGTGATTTCGAGAATGCCAGCTTTGACTACCACGACGTCCGCTCGAGATTTTTCACGAGGGACGGCAAGTTCTTCGTCGAAACCGACGGCCCCGACGGCAGGCTTGCGATCTTCGAGGTGAAGTATACGTTTGGCATCGACCCCCTCCAGCAATATCTGATCGAATTCCCCGATGGTCGTATCCAGGCGCTTTCAATCGCCTGGGACAGCCGGCCGAAGGATCAGGGCGGGCAGAGATGGTTTCATCTTTATCCCGACGAGCAGATCAAGCACGATGATGTGCTGCATTGGACCAAGCTCAACCAGAATTGGAATTTCATGTGCGCCGAGTGCCATTCGACCGGCGTGCAAAAGAACTATGACGCGGCCAACGATCGATTCCGCACCACATGGACCGAAATCAGTGTCGGCTGCGAGGCGTGTCATGGCAGGGGATCCCAACACGTCGACTGGGCACGCAGTCAGGAGAGCTGGTTCGCAAGAGACAAGGACCCACGCAAGGGCCTCGCGGTACTTTTGAACGAACGGGACGGTGTCACCTGGCAGCACGATCCCAAGACCGGCAATCCGCAACGCAGCATCACTCCAGCAACGACGCGAAGAGAAGTCGAGACTTGCGGTCTCTGCCATGCGCGGCGCGGCCAGTTTTCCGAGGAATGGGTGCCGGGAGAGCCCTTGTCGGACACTCACACCGTCTCCCTCCTCGCTCGCGGGCTCTACCACGCCGACGGGCAAATGCGCGACGAGGTTTATAATTACGGCTCGTTCAAGCAAAGCAGGATGTTCGCGGCCGGCGTTACCTGCAGCGACTGTCACGAGCCACACACTGCCAAGCTACGAGCGCCAGGCGGCGGCGTATGCCTGCAATGTCACGCCTCCGAAAAATATGACGTTGCTTCACACACGCATCACGACGGCGCCACGCCCAAAGTCACCTGCGCAGCATGTCACATGCCGGTAAGCACCTACATGATCATCGACAAGCGGCACGATCACAGCCTTCGTATCCCGAGACCGGATCTGTCAGTCAAGCTGGGCACGCCGAACGCCTGCAACGATTGTCACACCGACAAATCGGCACAATGGGCGGCCGACGCTGTCGCGCACTGGCATGGCCCGGCCCGCAAGGGGTTTCAGGATTACGCCGAGGCATTCCAGGCGTCCTGGACCAACCGCCCTGACGCAGCGGCGCTGCTGGAATTGGTCGCGGCCAGCCCAACCGCGCCGGCGATCGCACGAGCGAGCGCTCTCAGCGAAATGCAATCACGCGTTTCGCCGGGCAATATCGAACTCGCCCGCAAAGGGTTGATCGATCCAGATCCGCTCGTGCGGATTGGAGCTCTCGACATGATCGACGGCCTCCCAGGTAACAGAAACTGGTCGCTGGTCTCGCCCCTTCTTTCCGATTCGAGCCGAGGTGTTCGTATCCGAGCAGTGTCCGTCCTGGCCGCCGTCCCGACCGCTAACCAACCTTCGTCCGACCGCACCGCTTTCGATCGGGCAGCGGCCGAGTTCGTCGCTGCACAGAAATTCAATTCGGATCGACCCGAAGCCCGGACATCGCTTGGCACTTTTTACGTCCGCCGCGGCCTCACAAGCGCTGCCGAGGAGGAATACAAGGCGGCGTTGCGGCTCAGCTCGCAATATGCGCCGGGGGCGATCAATCTTTCTGACTTGTACCGCCAACTTGGCAGGAACGAAGATGGAGAACGCGTTCTAAGAACCACGATCCAAATCTCGCGTCCCGACGCCGGGCTACACCACGCGCTCGGACTCACCCTGATCCGCGAGAAACGGCCGGATGATGCGCTCGCGGAATTTCGCACGGCAACCGAGCTCGAACCTGGCCGGTCGCACTATGCCTATGTCTACGGTGTGGCGTTGCATTCCTCGGGTCGCATGGACGAGTCGATGACAGCCCTAAAGGAGAACTTGTCTCGTCATCCTGGCGATCGCGAAACCCTGCTTGCCCTCGTGGCATACAGCCGCGACGCCGGAGATATCGGAACCGCCCTCGAATATGCCGAGCAGCTCTCCCGTATTGCGCCGAACGACCGGGAGATAACGCGCCTCACTGGCGATCTTCGTGCGCGATCGAAGCGATAGTTCCCGAACAGGCGAACTCGCCATCTCGACGGCTATGACCACAGCTCGTGAATCTGGATGGCGTCCGCAGCAGCGGCTACTGACCGATTGCGTTGCTGACGCCGTGCCAGATTTCGTCCTTGATCGCGATGACCGGCGGTGGAGGCACGATCAGCGGCGGCTGCGTTCGCCTCTCGCCATCGACCACCAGCGTGGCAACGTCGATCTCTCCGTCCGTGTAGTACGGATCACCCTCCCCATTTCGACCCAATAGCGTGGGCCCCGTTCCCGAAACCTGGAAGAAGTTCTGAACCATGCCGGCTTCGCGCAAATCCTGCATCAGGAGGTCGCGCTCGGCATCGATATTGGGTGCAATATGATGAGTGACCTGCCCGGTGTCGTGGCTCAGACCGACCCCACGGTCGAACGTTACCGATCCAAGCCAGACCGGACGGCCATCCGTCCCCTTGTTCAGGACTTGCCAGAATCGGACGTGGTGGCGCCGGTCCGCACTTCTGCCGTCGGGCTTCTCGAAGGCGAGCTCTTCCTTCTTTCCCTCGAAGTAGAGCGGACTCACGGGTGCATCGCGGTATGGCCGGTCGAGCACCACGCTGCCAACGATCTCGATACTCGATCGCAATGTAATCGGATCGGCTGGAAACCAGCCTGCTGCATGCATGGCGCGAAGCACATCTTCCCTGCTGCCGACCAGTCCGACATTCAGCGCATCGCCGGGAATGCCGCTCGCCGTCCGTGTCACCATCGGCAAGGAAGCCAGACCCGGCTCGCGTTCGTGATGGCTCCACAAGGCCGGCAGTATCACATAGGCAAGCAAGAGATAGGCGATCGCCACTCCCACGAGAACAATTCCCCATCGTCGCTTACCGGCAATCTGCTTCATCGCTGTATCCTGTCTGGTTCACCTCGCTTCACTCGGAGCTTGAATCCGGGGCCAGCGTGCGTGCGAGCTACGGCGCCTTCATGGATTGCGACGCGGCCAGCAGATTCTGCGGATGCACGCGGATAGCACCCCCCGCGAGGACTATCGAGATCCGCGATGAGAAAAAACGAGATTGATACGACCAAGGGCAGAATGAAGACGATCAGGCCGCTCCGGCTCCACGATTTTGGCGCCTGTCAACTCAGTCGCGCCTAGTGGCGGCAGGCAGATACTCCCAGAACAGCCCCCTCCCTCCGAGCAAAGCGTCGTCTTTTGATCTTAAGAGCGCTGACGTGGTTGTGCTTTGCCGCCTTCTATTTCGTGAACATCGGCCTTGACGACGTGGGCGGTGTTGCTGCCGCAGGCGAAAGATTGAACGTCAGCCAGAGGTTCCAGCCTGCCGGCCGATTTTCGTTGGCGAATTCGCCGTAAGCTTTCACATTGAAATAGCCCTGCAGCTTGTCTCCGAGCGGGACAATGTAGCCGAACTGCGGGCCGACGCCGACCACCCGCGACCGGAAGCAGCCGACGCGATCGCCGGAGCCGCTGTCGCAGCCCAATTGCTGATAGACGTAACCCACGAGGCCGACCTGAATCTGCTTGGTCAGAAATTGCGACGCGCCCCAGTCCAGGTGCATGTCGACGCCGCTCTGAACTTGGGTGGCAGGATTGATGAAGTTGTAGGTGAATCCGAGCACCGCCGAGGCTTCATGCCCGGTCTTTGGGTCGAAATAGGTGTAGCCGCCGCCGGCATCGATCGCCCAGTGCCCGAGCCCTAGATTTGCAAGACGGTTCGACTGATAGGCCCCGACAGGAATGTCCCCGGTGACGTAGGTCATGTAGTTGTTAACGCCGGCGTTCCATTTCATCTGGAACATTGGCAGCAAATCACCGAATGCCATGAGCGAGCTATCGATGGTGTCGACGCGCGAGAAGGGTATCGCACCGCCCGGTGTCGCCAATGTTCCAGTGAGCGACCCCGCGAGCGACGTGGAGTTGGAGCCGTAGACTCCCATCAGACTGGCTGAGGCCTGACCGCCCAAAACCGGCGTTTCGAAGGTGTAGGTACCGGCCAGCAATCCAAGATCCACGGTTGCTTTGACGTTCGCGTTCACGGTGGCTGTGAGATTCGCCGGAATGTTCCTAATCTGGAATTCTCTCGCGCGCGCCACATCAGCGCCGGCGGAGACCTGGTCATGATAATACATCGAAGTCATGGACCATCCCGGGGCCTGCGCGGGCACAGCGGCGAGGCTGCCAAAGAATCCGGGTATCCAAAAGCTGACGCCGCTTTCATCGGCGCGCGCAATTTCAGCTGGGAGCAGGAGCAGGCCGGCAATCACTCCAACACAGAGCTGCCGCGAACAACCTGGCCTCGACCCTGACCTCGCGTATCGCATTTGCCGTCCCCTGACGCACCCAAGGTCCTCTGCGATTGCCCGACGATCTGGCATGCGCAGACCTTCAATCAGCTGTGTTCTACCTAAGCTGGCACCGCCATCGTTCGTCTATGCGAAATCGGCAAAATCGCGAGCCGCCAAGCAATTGATCGGCGAGTTGTCTCTCAAATGCCACACCCTGCAACCGACCAAGCCGCCTGCCGAATCTGCATAGCCGCGGCGGGAAAATGTCCTGAGAGTCCGCCTCAGGACAAAATGAGAGGGATTGGCAGCAGACGGCTTTGCATCCAATCCGAGCCACGCGCGCGGCGAGGATTTCGACATCCAGCTGTTGCCCAACGAGTGTGATATTCGTCTTAGCGGAGTGTTAGATGACGTCGCTTCGGCTCACCATTCCACTTTTCACGGTTTTGCTGTTGGCAGGCGGACCTTTGGGGTTTGTCGCAAACGTTGCCGGCCAGACTCCCAAAGACACGATCGCAGCCCAAATCCGTACACAAGGGTTTGCGTGCGACAAGGCACAGCGAGCTGTACGTGACGCGAAGCTGTCCAAGCCGGATCACGATGTCTGGGTTCTGACGTGCACTAATGCGACCTACCGGGTCAGCCGCTATCCCGACATGGCGGCGAAGGTCGAGCGGCTCCCATAGCCGCGTTCGGCGGCGCGTAGTCGGTATGGGCGTCGAAACGGACGACATGCGACGCCTCGTCGAATGTCAATCAGTCCCTGGGTTGCCAACCTGCGGTGGCGGAGAGAGCGCGGGCGTGCGCGATAAGTGACGTCGCGGTAGGGCCCTTTAGATCGTCGTGGAGTATGCCGATGGGCCCCATCATCGTGATGGCGGCGATCATGAAGCCAGCCTGATCGAAAATTGGCGCCGATAAGGACGTGAAGTTGGGCAGAAGGGCGTCGCGACAGCGGCTGATGCCGTCCCGGCGTATTGTCTCCACCATTTCCTCGACCTCGGACTTGGTCGTTGGCGCGTCGTCGACCCTTACGTGACGCGAGAGCTCCTCCTTGAGCTCCTGGTCAAGCATCTGTTCAGTAATTGATCGCGGCAGGTGCGCGAGAAAGTTTCGTCCGAGGGCCGATCGCAACAGGCTCAACACGCTGCCGACACGCAGTTCAATAATGGGTCGGCTTGCGCCACCTTCAACACGATAGATGATTGTCGGTCCGCGGTTGCCCCAAACACCTAGAAACACCGTGTGGCCAATCGTCGTGGCAAGGTCGGTCATTGCAGGGCGAGCTGCGGTGAAGACATCGAACTGCTCGATAGCGGCCATGCCGAGCTTTAGCGCGTAGGGACCGAGAGCGTAGCACCCGGTATCTGTCTCCTGTCGAACGATACCGACGGCCTGAAAACTCACCAGGTAGTAGTGAACGTTCGCAGCCGACATCCCCGTGCTGGCGGCGATCATCTTGAGCGGGACCGGTCGTGGCTCGGTCCTCAGATAATCAAGGATCTTGAAGCCGATCTCGATCGACTGGATGCCGCGCCGTCCTGTGCGCTCGGCCCTTACAGCCTTGGGTTTCGATCCTCGCGCCGCAGCACTCGATGGATCGGGCGGGTGGGTTCCGCGCGATTTCTTCACTGAAAGTCCTTTTGAATCACGATGTTAGGCGATTTTCCGGCTTGGCGCATTATTGGGCGCGTCGCGCCAGATATTCAAGCTTGCCTTATTTGACCACATCATATGTATCTGACTAAATAAAATCATCGATCCGTTGCCGGGCTTCTTTGGAACGCGGGCGCAAGAGAGGGGAATAATTATGGATGCATTAGCGACGGCCTCCGCCGCCGGCCAAAGGCTCACACGCGGCGAGGAGCGACAGGTCGTTCTCGCCTCGACCCTGGGCACCGTGTTCGAATGGTACGACTTCTTTATCTATGGCTCGCTGGCCGTCTTCATGAGTTCGGTGCTGTTTCCGCCGGATAACCCGACCGCAGCCGTACTCGCCTCGCTCGGCGCTCTTGCCGCCGGCTTCGTGATCCGCCCGATCGGTGCAGTGGTCTTTGGTCGTATCGGCGACCTGGTCGGCCGGAAATATACATTTCTCATCACCATCGTGATGATGGGAAGCAGCACCGCGTTGATTGGCTTCCTGCCGACATATGCGAGCGTAGGCAACGCGGCATGGATTTCCCTGGTCGTACTGCGTTTGATTCAGGGGCTTGCAGTCGGCGGAGAATATGGTGGTGCCGTCGTCTACGTCGCGGAACATTCGCGACCCGATCGGCGGGGCTTGCTGACCGGTTGGATCCAAATCACTTCATCGGTTGGCTTGGCGCTCTCGATTGCAGTCATCATCGGCACGCAGAGCCTGATGAGCGACGCTGACTTCAAGGCCTGGGGATGGCGTGTCCCGTTCATCATCTCGATCGTCATGCTGGCGTTCTCGATCTATGTCCGGGCCAAGCTGCACGAGTCGCCGGTCTTCGCCCGTCTTAAAGCCGAGCGGCGCCTGTCCAAGAGCCCGATCAAAGACACCTTCGGTCGCTGGTCGAGCCTACGTCTCGTGCTGATCGCACTCTTCGGCGCGACGGCCGGCATGGGGTCGACCTACTTCACCGGCCAGTTCTACGTAATGGTCTTCATGCAGCAGGTGGCAAAGATCGACCTGCAAACCTCCTATATTCTCATGGCTGTCGGTCTCGTGATCGGCGCTCCATCCTTCATCTTCTTCGGCTGGCTATCAGATCGGATCGGCCGTAAATGGCTGATGATGGCTGGTCTTGCGCTGTCGGCCCTGTGCTATCGACCGATGTTCGCGTTACTCCTGGAAGCTGGAAATCCACAGCTCGTAGCGGCAACCCGAAGCGCTCCGGTTACCGTACATGCGGACGCCAATAGCGATGCGTGCAAGTTCGGCCTCGCCGCCGCTCTACTCAGCACCCATGGCGATCACAGCAAACCGTGCGTCCAGGCCAAGAAGCTGCTGATCGGAAGCGGCATCAACTTCACCTACGCCGCTCCGATGGATGGCCAGGCTGTTGCAATGACGGTGAAGGGTGCAACGATCCCGGGCTTCGATCCTGCGGCCTACCGCAAGGCCCTGTCTGAGGCTGGCTACCCGTCCAAGGCGGACCCGGCGAAAGTGTCATCTGGATTCATCATCTTCCTGCTGATCGTGATGACGATCATCGTCGCGATGATATACGGCCCCGTTGCATCGTTCCTCGTGGAAGTCTTCCCGGCGAACATTCGTTACACGGCGCTGTCGTTTCCGTACCACATCGGTGCAGGCATTTTTGGTGGCTTTCTACCCTTCTTCGCCACCTACCTATCGCTTGCAGTCGGCGACGTATTCGCCGGACTTTGGTACCCGGTCGTCATCTGCGGTGTCGTCGCGGTGATCGGATCCATCGCGCTGCCAAACAAGCCGAAGCTCGAGACCGACCGCTAGGCCTGCCTATCCCCCGATCTCCCGCGGGCCGCCGTTACGGCGGCCCGCTCGTCCCATTTCAGAACGAGAGTTGCGCCATGACCTCCCAGAGTTCCGGCACGTACAAGGCTGCAGTGATTCAAGCGGGTTCAAATCCAAACGATTCGCTGGCATCGGCAAAAAAGGCCGCTGGCTTGATCGAGCAAGCGGCAAATGCAGGTGCCCGACTCGTCGTCTTCCCCGAAGCGTTCCTCGGTGGCTATCCCAAGGGCAATTCATTTGGCGCCCCGGTCGGCGTGCGCAAGCCTGAAGGGCGCGATGCCTTTCGCCACTATTGGGAGCAGGCAATCGACCTCGGCGGGCCGGAAGTCGAGCTGATTGCTTCAGCGGCAGCATCCACTGCAGTCTTCACGGTTATCGGCTGCATCGAGAGAGACGGGGGAACGCTCTACTGTACGGTTCTATTCTTCGATGGAGCAAACGGCCTGGTGGGAAAGCATCGCAAGCTGATGCCGACTGCAGGCGAACGGTTGATCTGGGGCTTTGGCGACGGCTCTACATTGCCCGTATTCAAAACCTCGCTGGGCACCATCGGCGCGGTGATCTGCTGGGAAAACTATATGCCGATGTTGCGCATGCATATGTACAGCCAAGGCATCAACATCTATTGCGCTCCGACCGCGGACGATCGCGATACGTGGCTTCCGACCATGCAACATATTGCGCTGGAAGGGCGCTGCTTTGTCCTGTCGGCCTGTCAGCACCTCAAGCGGGGTGCCTTCCCACCGGACTACGAGTGCTCCCTTGGTGATGATCCCGAGACCGTCATCATGCGCGGGGGCAGCCTCATCGTCGATCCGCTCGGCAAAGTGCTGGCAGGTCCGCATTTTGAAGGAGAGGACATTCTGTACGCCGACATCGCTCTCGGCGATGTAGCCCGTGCAAAGTACGACTTCGACGCGACAGGTCATTACGCACGGCCGGACGTGTTCCAACTCACGGTTGACGACCGACCGAAGATTGCAGTGTCTACCGTCCGTGCTCTTCCCGCTGAGGCTTAGTTCGCATGTTCTTCGATATGCAGCAGCTCGCGGCGGACATCCGCTACAAGGTACTCACAGCGACGGTCACCCCGCGCCCCATCGCATGGGTGACGACGTGCTCGTCTGATGGAATCGCAAATGCGGCACCATTCAGCTTCTTCAATGTCTTGGGGCATGAGCCGCCAACAGTCGCCCTCGGACTACTACGTCATCCAGGAAAGGGGTCGAAAGATACGGCACAGAACATTCTTGAGACCGGAGAATTTGTCATCCATCTGGTACCGCACGAGATGGCGGCATCGATGAACGAGACTTGCGTGGATGCCCCGCGAGGTGTCGATGAACTCGTCCTCGCAGGGCTGAAAACGCTCCCCTCGCGCAACGTCGCGCCCCCACGAATAGTCGGGTGTCCGGTAGCCTTTGAATGTCGTTCGATTTTGAACCAGGAGACCGGTCCGCGGCAATTCGCCGTCATCGGGGAAGTACTGTGCGGACACGTGGACGACGCATTCGTCATCGATGCCGACAAGGGCTACATCGATACACTCGGTCTTGACCTCATCGCCCGCATGCATGGCTCTGGATGGTATTCTCGCCCCGGTGGCCTCTTCCAACTGGTGCGACCTTAGCCAATTGTCTGAGCCGTTCGGGCACGAATGTGCGCAGAGAAGCGGTTCTCAGAAGCGGTACCGGTAAGTTGGGTTGAGGTCTCGCGAAACCCATCGACCTCGAATGGACGACCGACTACAGCGGCAATTTCTGCTCGGTGATGATCCGCACGGGCGGAAAAGCGACGCAATCCACCACGTCGAACAAGACTTCAATCTTGCGGTCGAACGCCCCTGCAAAGGCAATGGCATCATCGCGCCGTTCGTCAGCGATCCGGGAGCCGAGCGTGCAATGCGGCGTCCACGCGCCGGGCCGGTAATGAGCGCGACAATGCGCCGGATCGATTGCGGCGCTGATGGCGCCGTGGATGCGGGTTAGAGACTTGGTGATCGCCGGCTCTGCCCAGAGGACAAGAGGAGAACCTTCGAACCAGCGAATGCGCCGGAATTCGATACGCAGTTGCGCCTCGCCGCTGACGGCCGCCAGCATCGCGTCCCACGCGGTCTTCTCGTCAATCGCGGGCGAATCGTAGATCGCAAATGTAAAATGCGGCCGGTAGCCGAGCGCTCGCATTGACGGTTCGACTTCGAAAACGCCGACCTGTTCCCACAGCTGTTCGATCTCGCCTGCTGAACTGTTGTCGGCCCGGATGTTGATCGCCAATGCCACAGGCTCACCCGGCAGGTGGAACAATCAAATCGAGATCAGGGGAAGGCTGGCTTCAAGACAATGGCGCTCCCTAGGGGAATCGAACCCCTGTTTCAGCCTTGAGAGGGCCGCGTCCTAACCGCTAGACGAAGGGAGCGTGAGGGCTAGCCAATAGCCTCGAAATTTGTTCGCCGCAAGGACCGAACGGAGGTTTTACGGCTCATTGGCAAATTTCAGCTTTCCGGCCGGTTTGAGCGTGTGGGCATCGAAGGTGCGGATCTCGGTGACCCCGCCGATGTCGAGCGTGACCACGAGGCGGTCGCCGGCGACCCCGGTCGAGACGATTCTGGCGCCCTTCGGCAGGGTGGCGGTGACGTCGCCCACCGGCTCGGGCGCCCTTCCCTCCGACTTGAAAAGGCGGTAGCCCACCGCGATCAGCACGGCGCAGATCGCAAGCGCCGTGGTCAACCCCGCGATCAGCATCATCCGCCGCACCCGCGCGAACAGCGCGGCCTGCTCGGGGCTCGGTTCGGGAACAGCGGTATCAGACGTCGTCATGGAAAGCTCAGGCTCTGCGCAAAGGTTGGAGGTTGTCGTCGCCGGCGACGAGGGCTCGGCTCGGCTCGACCGCGTGCTGGCGGCGCGCCTCACCGAGCTGTCGCGATCGAGGCTGAAAGCCCTGATCCTGGCGGGCGCGGTGAGCCTCAAGGGCGCCGCCGTCCGCGACCCCGCTTATCACGTCGCATCCGGCGATACGATCATAATCGACGTGCCGGAGGCGGCGCCCGCCGAGCCCAAGGGGGAGGATATCGCCCTCGATATCGTGTTCGAGGACGACGACATCGTCGTCCTCAACAAGCCGAGGGGGTTGGTGGTGCACCCCGCGGCCGGCCACGAGACCGGCACGCTGGTGAATGCGCTGATCGCCCATTGCGGCACCTCGCTGTCCGGCATCGGCGGGGTGCGCCGGCCCGGCATCGTGCACCGGCTCGACAAGGACACGACGGGCCTGATGGTGGTCGCCAAGAACGACCTCGCGCATGCCTCGCTCACCGCGCAATTCGCCGACCACGGCCGGACGGGTGCGATGCGTCGCGGCTATATGGCATTCGCCTGGGGCCTGCCGGGCCGCCATCGCGGCACGGTCGATGCGCCGATCGACCGCCACCCGTATGCGCGCGAGAAGATGGCGGTGCGCCAGAGCGGCCGCGAGGCGGTGACGCATTGGGAAATTCTGGAGAGTTTTGCCGGGCGCGACGGCAAGCCGGTCGCCGCATTGCTGGCCTGCGAGCTCGAAACCGGGCGCACGCACCAGATCCGCGTCCACCTCGCCCATATCGGCCATCCCCTGATGGGCGATGCGGTCTATGGCCCGCATTTCAAGACCAAGGCGAACCAGCTGGGCCCTGAATCGCAGGGAGCTTTAACGGCTCTCGGACGGCAGGCCTTGCATGCCTATTTGCTGGTATTGGAGCACCCGAGGACCGGAGAACTTCTTCACTGGGAAGCGCCTTTGCCGGAGGATTTGCTTCTCCTGGAAGGCGCCCTGAAAGCGGCGCTATGACGCAGGCCGCTTCAAAAAATCCTTACCTTACAAAAAGTTATGGCTGCCACACGGGGACGTGACGTCAGCAATCCTTCCCTTTTTGCCTCCCCATGGGGTATATTGCGGCTGCGTTGAAATAACCAACGCGGAACATCGCAGCTACGACTGGCTTTAACAAAGTGGTCGTCTGCCTGGCCCGCCGCTATCGGGGGCCTGAACCTTTTGGAGGGCGCACTATGGCCCGTACGGCTGCTTTGCCGGTCCTCAATGGAGAATCCGGCCTTTCCCGTTACCTCGGCGAAATCCGCAAGTTCCCGATGCTGGAACCCCAGCAGGAATACATGCTCGCCAAGCGTTGGCGCGAGCATGATGATCGCGACGCCGCGCACCAGCTCGTCACCAGCCATCTCCGGCTCGTGGCCAAGATCGCCATGGGCTATCGCGGCTACGGCTTGCCGATCTCCGAGGTCGTCTCGGAAGGCAATGTCGGCCTGATGCAGGCGGTGAAGCGCTTCGAGCCTGAAAAGGGCTTCCGTCTCGCCACCTACGCGATGTGGTGGATCAAGGCGTCGATTCAAGAGTACATCCTGCGTTCCTGGTCGCTCGTGAAGATGGGCACCACCGCGAACCAGAAGAAGCTGTTCTTCAACCTGCGCAAGGCGAAGAGCAAGATCAACGCGCTGGACGAGGGCGATCTCCGCCCCGACCAGGTGAAGATCATTGCCAAGCGCCTCGGCGTCACCGATCAGGACGTCATCGACATGAACCGCCGCCTCGGTGGCGACGCGTCGCTGAACGCACCGATCCGCGACGACGGCGAAGCCGGCGAATGGCAGGACTGGTTGGTCGACAATACGCCCAACCAGGAAGCCATGCTGGCGGAGCACGAGGAGTATGATCACCGCCGTGACGCCCTCACCGGCGCCATGAGCGTGCTCAACCCGCGCGAACGCCGCATCTTCGAGGCCCGTCGCCTCGCCGATGAGCCGATGACGCTGGAAGACCTTGCCGCCGAGTTCGGTGTGTCGCGCGAGCGCGTCCGCCAGATCGAGGTCCGCGCCTTCGAGAAGGTGCAGTCCGCGGTCAAGGGCACGATCGCAAGGCAGGAACAGGCCGCGCTGGAAGCCGCGCACTAAGCGCGGCTTCTAGCGGTTAAGAGATTGGCGGATCGAAAGAGACGGAAAGCCGGCGGCAACGCCGGCTTTTTTTGTTTTGTGGTGAGGGTCTTCACCTCGCCCCGCTTGCGGGGAGAGGTCGGATCGCATCGCAAGATGCGATCCGGGTGAGGGGGGAGTCTCCACGAGTCTCTCTGTCACCGCCCTCGCGGAGACTCCCCCTCACCCCAACCCTCTCCCCGCAAGCGGGGCGAGGGAGAAGCGCAGATCGCGTGCGGGCCGCGCGTACAGCCGAGTGAGACGGCGATCACCCCCCTCCCCTTGCCTAGGGTAGAACCGAGCCAGCCTTGAACCGCGGTGGCCGGTCTACCGACCCAAAAATACCGAGCGACAGCATCAAGCGGATGGACGGGCGCCGTGTCGATCATCCTGCAATCCACCGTCGGAGGCTTCTCCGCCCAGTTCATGCGCAAGCTGCCGCTGGTCGAGCAGGCGATGCGCGACCACGGGCTCGAGCCATCGCAATTCGTGATCTCCAAGGACAACGCCTCGACCGCGACGGTGCCGTTCGTCGGGCCGTTCTTCTATGACTACAGCGTGTTCTTCGGCGACGATCAGTTCACCGTCACCGAGCCGAACGACATGGTATTCCTGGATTACTTCTTCAAACGCGTGCTCGCGGCAGACGAGCCGCCGGAATTGCCGCGGCGATCGGGATTGATGCAGCGGCTTTTCGGGTGGATGTCGCAGCCGGTGTGACGCCTCTCGTCATTCCGGGGCGCGCCCCTTGGCGCGAGCCCGGAATCCATCAGGCGGCAGCGTTGGTGGATGAATGGATTCCGGGTTCGCGCTACGCGCGCCCCGGAATGACGACTTCACTCCCCCCACGTCCTCGCCAGCGTCGCGAGCCAGCAGCCTTCGCAGTAGCGCGCGTCCTTGTAGTCGATCCAGTTGTGCGCATAGACGTGGTCGAGCGGGATGTCGTAGCGCGCGCGCAGCACCTGAACGAGGATTTTCCATGCCGCAACCTGCGCCGCGGTCGGACCTGCCGTGACATCGGGATAGTTGCCGGCGAACTCGACGCCGATCGAATTGTCGCGCACGACCTGGCGATAGGTCGATCTGTTGTCGATGTACTTGTTGTCGTTGCGATTGGCGCCATCGCCATGGATCGGCACCAAATTCTCCGCAACCGCCCAGTAGACCGTGCCGTCGGTCTCGACCCAGACCGTGACGCCGCGCCGCGTCGGGTTCTTCGACTGCTGCTGCGCGCCGCCGCGCGCCGAGCCGGCCGGTCCCTCGGTCTGGTGCACGATGATGTTGCGCCAGGAATGAGCGCTCTGGACGTCGCCCCACGGCGCCAGCCAGACGATCTTCAGACCGGGAATGTCGGGCGTGCCGGAGGCGCGCGCGATCCTGGCAAGCTCGGCGTCCGTTGCGGCGGCTGGGGCGATCAAGGCAGCAGCGGCGAGAATGGCCGCGAAAAGGCGAGATATCATCATGCCGGTCCAATACGGACTCGAAGCTAGCACAGCCTTACGCGAATTTGCGCGCGGCCTCGACAGGCGGTTCGGGCGAAAGCGGCGGGGCCGGATCGTAGACCGCAAAGTCGTTCTTGCCGTTCTTCTTGGCAGCATAGAGCGCGTGGTCGGCATGGGCGATCAGGCGGTCCGGGAATTGGCCGATGCTGCGGTCCCACTCCGCAACGCCGATCGAGATCGCGATCGGGATGTCGTTACCGGTGCAGGCGGCGGCATCCTGGCGACACACCTCGATCACGCGGCGGGCGATCGATGCCCCCTCGCGCAAGGAGGAGGCCGGCAACACGATGCAGAACTCGTCGCCGCCGGTGCGGGCGAGCAGGTCGCCCGGCCGCAGCCGCGTCTGCGCCATCAGCGTGAAATGCTGGAGGCAAGCGTCGCCCGCGGCATGTCCATGGGTGTCGTTGATGATCTTGAAGCCGTCGAGATCGATCACCAGAAGCGAGAACGGCTCCCCGCTGCGCTCCGAACGGGCGCATTCCTCGGTGAGACGCTGCAACAGATGCCGCCGGTTGGCGACGCCGGTGAGATCGTCGAGCAGCGCGAGGTCGGCGACCTCGTTGCGCAGCCGCTCGATCGCCATCAGCAGGCAGCCGAAATTCCAGGCCATCGCCAGGAAGACCAGGGCGAGGATCAGAGCGGCCTGCAATCCGTTGAAGTTGATCGCAGTGATGCCGCCACCGAGCCCGACCATCGCCGAGCCGGAGCGAACCACGTGAACGCCCAGGACCAGAAAGGCAACGATGGCGGCAAGACGGGCGCCGGGATTCTCGCGTCCGTCCTGCCTGCCGAGGAGAAGCGGCAACACCATCAGGATCGGGGTCGACTGGCCGATCGAATAGATCAGCACACGCGCCGGCATGTCGTCGACCACAGCCAGGAATAAGGTGAGGCCGGCACTGCTCAGCAGCGAAATCGCAATCGCCGTGAGCCAGGAAACCGGCTTGTGGTAGAAGCGCGTGACACCCATGCAGGTCAGGCACGACGAGAAGATCATCAACCCGCCGCCGGCAATCAACGGAAAGCGCATATCCATGACGTCGCGCAGCATGGAGATGCCGGACCCGGTCGCCGCCAGCACCGCGGCCGCCGTCCAGTATCGCGCCGCCTCGAATTTCGGATAGGAGCGCGTCACATAGGCCCAGATCAGGCCCAGCGCCAGGAAGTTGATGACGATCACCGTCCAGAGTGTCGGCACGCTCAGCATGGCGACCGCGGGAGATGCACCATCCCGCCCCCTTCGTTTGGCAACCGTCCGTCCATAGCCATCCCCGTGTTCTTGCGGAGAACGATGCGCGCGGCGCGCTTAATGGAGTCTCACCGTGATCCCGCAAACGCGGTCTTTGGTTTTGGATTGATGAATCAGGCGGACGGACCTCGTATCGTTAAGCGAGGCTTGATGCGAGGGACCGCGCCCCCGCCGCAGCGGCGCGCGATGCGGATTCGCGGGCAAAAATCACCCGAAAATGCATCTGAGCTGTGGATAACGCAATGACACGGATATGACAGCGCGGGGCAGTTGCCCGCGAATCTGCTGAGTTTGTCGTCGAGGATGTTGCGAGGCTGGCCCTCCGCCGAGCATCCCTCGTGTCGCGTTCCACCATTAACCCTTGAGAGGATACTATGGCTAAGAAAGCGAAGAAGGCGGCGAAGAAGAAGGCGAAGAAGGCCAAGAAGGCTGCGAAGAAGAAGTAGCGCAGCGTGTTCTTTGCCCGGGTGGGGCCTCGCTCCGCCCGGGCGTCGGGTAAGGTTGAGAGAGATTGAAGATGGCGGGCACGAAGCCCGCCTTTTTATTGGCTGACGAGCCTACCGCTCCGCGAACGCCAGCCTGGCACCGAGCAGCGCAAAGCCGGCGGCGAAGCTGCGGCGCAGCCAGGCCATGACGCCGGGACGGGAGATGACGCGATCGCGCACGGATGCGGCGCAGAGGCCGTAGACGACGAACACCGCGAAGGTCATCGCCATGAAGGCGCCGCTCAACTCCAGCATCCGCGCCAGCACATGCGCCTCGTCCACCGCGATGAACTGCGGCAGGAAGGCGAGGAAGAAGATCGAAAGTTTCGGATTGAGGATATTGATCAAGAAGCCAGTCGCGATGACACGGCTGCTCGATCGCTCCCTGATCTTGCCCTCGACCGCCAGCGCTCCGGTCTCACGCAGCGCCTGCCAGGACATGTAGAGCAGATAGATAACGCCGCACCATTTCAGCGCGGCGAAGGCGAACGCGCTGGTGTGGAGCACGGCCGCGAGCCCCAGCATCGCCGCCGTCATGTGCGGCACGATGCCGAGCGTGCAGCCGAAGGCCGCTGCGATGCTGGCGCGCGAGCCGCGTGTGAGCGCGGCGGCCAGCGTGTAGAGCACGCCGGTGCCGGGCGAGGCGACGACAATGAGCGAGGTAAGCAGGAAGGACAAGGTCATGCGTGGACCTTATCATCGCCTCTCACGGCAAGAAAGCGAGCTTCCCGGATCGCCGTCAGGACAATTGCGCGAGCTCGGCCTCACGCAGCACGTCGAGGGGCGCCCAGGGCTTGGCCCAGAATTTTGCGCCGTCCGGCAGGGGCTGCTTCAAGGGACGGCCGGAGGTGACGACGACGTCGAGCCTGGGATTGCGATCCTTGGCGACGTGCGCGAGCTCGACCCCGTTCATGCGCCCGGCAAGCTGGACGTCGGTCAGCATCAAGCAGAGCGCACCGGCCTCCTTGTCGAGGACGCGTTCGGCGGCCTCGGCGCTTTCACATTGGATGACCTGATAGCCGCTTTCCTCGAGGAGAATGCTGAGCATCTCCCGCTGCATGGCGTCGTCTTCAACGATCAGTGCCGTCGCCGTGAATGGTTTTGATTGTCCCATCGGTGGCTCCCAATGCTGCCGCCTCTGCCCAACTATCTTACGTTAAAGACCTAACTCGGATACGGTTCAGTTCCATTCTGAAAAAATCTAAATCCTTGTTCCCTTTCCGGGACTTGACGGGAGGCATCATGACGGCAATTCGAGGCGCCGCCGCCATCACGGGAGCGGCGAGCGGCATCGGCCGTGCGCTCGCGATCGAGCTCGCCCGGCGCGGCTGCGATCTCGCGCTCGCCGATCGCGACGAAGCCGGGCTGAAAGCGCTCGCCGCCGAAATCGGCAAAGGGATCGACAATGGGCGCAAGGTCAGCGCGCATCGCGTCGACGTCAGCAAACCCGGCGACATCGCGCAATTCGCGAACGAGGCGACCATTGCGCATCCGGCGCTCGGCATCGTCATCAACAATGCCGGTGTGGCGCTGCTTGGGCAATTCGAGGAGATCGACCAGGCGCAGATGGAGTGGCTGTTCGACATCAATTTCTGGGGCGTGGTGCACGGCACGCGCGCCTTCCTGCCGCATCTGAAGACGAGGCCAGAGGCGCATATCGTCAACCTCTCCTCGATCTTCGGCATCATCGCGCCGACGGGACAGTCGGCCTATGCGGCAGCCAAGTTCGCGGTGCGCGGCTTTTCCGAGAGCGTGCGGCACGAGCTCGCGATGGCGGGAAGCCCGGTGCGGCTGTCGGTCGTCCATCCCGGCGGCGTCGCCACCAGCATCGCGCGCAGTTCGCGCACCGGCGCCGGCGTCACCGACAACGCGCGGCGCTCGCAAATGATCGAGCGGTTCGAGGATGCGGCGAAGACCACGCCGAAGGACGCGGCGCTGCGCATCATCAAGGGCATCGAGCGAAACGAGCCCCGCATCCTGATCGGCAACGACGCCCGCTTCATGGATATTTTGCAGCGCTTTCGCCCGGGGACGTATTGGGCGCCATTGCAGCGGAAGCTGGAGAAGATGGCGAAGGGGACGGCGAAGTAGGTGACGAGGGAGTGAGTAAGTGACACGGCGTCTCCGCTGTGCACTCCGCCGTCGCCTCACCTTCCGCCGTCATGCCCCGGCTGGACCGGGGCATCCAGTACGCCGCGGCTTCTCGGTTCAATCACTGCCGTCTCTGGAATACTGGATCGCCCGATCAAGTCGGGCGATGACAGCGAGTATGAGGCGCGAGCGCTCAATCTTTCAGCAGTGCCCCTCACTGCCCTATCAGCCGATCCGCAAAATATCCGATCGTCTTGCGGTAGACTACCGCCCTGTTCCATTCGCGCATGGCCTCGAAATTGGCGGAGCCTTCGCCATAGGGCTGGCCCATCTTGAAGCCGTTGCTGTGGAGCAGGTTTGCGGTCGAGGCAAGCACGTCAGGGACGCTGTGGCGGAGGTCGACATGGCCGTCGCCGTCAAAATCGACACCGTATTTGATGTAGGACGACGGCAGGAACTGGGTCTGGCCGATCTCGCCGGCATAGGCGCCGATGAGGTCGCGTAGCGGCAGGTCGCCGCGCTGCACGATCTTGAGCGCGGCGAGCAGCTCGCCCTGGAAGAGCTCGGTGCGGCGGCAGTCATGCGCGAGCGTGGCAAGCGTGCGGATCACCGGCAGCTTGCCGATGTCGCCCTTGCCGAAATCGCTCTCCAGGCCCCAGATCGCAACCAGGATCTGCCGCGGCACGCCGAACTGCTGCTCGATGCGCGACAGCAGCGCCGCATGACGTTGCAACAGCGCCCGCCCGCCATTGATGCGGCCCGGACCGACGCGGGTCGACACGTACTGCTCAAAGCTCTTGTTGAAGGTGTAGCGCTGCCGCCGGTCGAAGGCGAGCACGGCACCGTCCTGGGTCAGGCCGCCGAAGGCCGCGCTGGTCACGCTCGCCGAGACGCCGGCCGCCTGCGCCTCCGAGGCCATGCCGGCGACGAAGCTGTTGAAGTCGCCGCCGCAGCGCGCGGCTTGCGCCGAGCCGCCGGCCAGACAGACGATGAAGGCGGTGGCCAGGGCGTGTCTCAGCATATCGAAAATTCCTCTTATCCATCTGCGCGTGAAGCAACGTACGATCATGCCCGGGAACAGGATTCGCGTCAAAGCCGGCCAACTCTCGTTAGGCCCGATCGCTCCGGAGTTGGCGGCGCCATGGGCGCGATGGCGAGAGTTTGATGCGCATCAACATCGTCATGCATGCGACATGAGATGAACTATCGCGCACCCCGCCTTCTCGTCATTCCGGGGCGCGCGAAGCGCGAACTATGATGCGCAATTGCGCATCATACCTCGCGACTACGTCGCGCCCCGGAATGACGGATGAGAGAGTCGCCGCTATGATCTCGACGCTTGCGCCGCGCTCTCAGTCGATGCGTTGAGCCAGCATGAGGCAACCAACAATGTCCCACGACAACCGCACATCAAAGCGTCCCTCCCTCCTGCGCCTCCCCCTCTTCCGCCTGCTTGCCATCAACCTCGCGATCGGCGCCTGCGCCGCTGCGCTGCTCGTCGGCGGGCTGCTCTGGCTCAACCCCGGGCATCTGCGCGAGCTGATCTTCGCCGACCGCTCGCCCGGCATCGCGCTTCTCGTGCTGCTCGGCTCCTTCCTCATCACCTTCGGTTCCGCTGCGATGGGCAGCGCAATCATGGCGCAGGGACGCAAGGAGGATGATGGCGGGCGCGGAGGCAGACACGAATCGCAGCTCGTTGCGCAGGAACCGGCGCGGCGCACGCGACCGAATTGATGTGTGCGTCACGAAGATCGAGCGCGTCCCCTTGCACTGAATGAAATTCCCCGCGCCTCCTGATGCAGGTCTGCGCACTTCAGCGCGCAGCGCGCAAACTCTCGCTGCATTGCGAGAGCGAGGAACAAAGTGCTTCGATGATCAAAACATCTGCTTCGGCAACGCGCTAAAACCAGGTCTCCTGATCAACGCATATCTGGCGCGCTCGCTGCGACATCGCCCCGCAACGATTCATCTTGCCATGGCATCGCGCAAGTTATACCGTTCTATTTTAGGTTGTTGCCCCGCCAGCCCCGGGCGACGCTGAAAACCAAAAATAAGCGGCGGGCTTTGCGGCCCGCCGTTTATTGAAGCAAGGGTCGGATTCAAAGGTCGGATCCAAGGGTCGCAATCGAAGCGGCGCATCGGACCTTACGAAGCGATTGACGCTTCCGCCTTGCAGCCTTCCTCGATCGATTGCGCAGCCAGTTCCGCGGCCGCAGGCTCCGCGCCAGCCGCCGGCAGCGCGGAAAGCCATTTGACTATGGCACTGGTATCGACGACAAGCCGGCCATGGCCAAAAAACCCGGAACCAATCCCAAGGGCGAATTCGCCTTCTTCAATGTCGTCTATGAAGACGGCTCCCAACGCTCCAACCGGCGTGTGCCTGCCGAACTCCTTGGCGGGCTCGACGGCGACGAACCCGCGCGCAGCTTCATCATGGAGCAGGACCGCGAGATCGCCGAAAAGTCCGGCCGGCCAGCGCTTGAGATCAAGCTGATCGAGCGGGTCGGCGCGAAGAAGAAATAGACTCCGCTTCGGGCATCGGCTGCGAAGCGACGCAAACAAGAACGGCGGGCTTTCGGCCCGCCGTTCTCGTCTGGATGGGTGGTCCGGATCAAGTCCGGGCACGATGCCTAAATCAATTATCCAAAAAGCTCCGCAGCTTCCGGCTCCGCGACGGATGCTTCAGCTTGCGCAGCGCCTTCGCTTCGATCTGACGGATGCGTTCGCGGGTGACCGAGAACTGCTGGCCGACTTCTTCCAGCGTGTGGTCGGTGTTCATGCCGATGCCGAAGCGCATGCGCAGCACGCGCTCTTCGCGCGGGGTGAGCGAGGCGAGCACGCGCGTCGTGGTCTCGCGCAGGTTCGACTGGATCGCGGCGTCGATCGGCAGGATCGCGTTCTTGTCCTCGATGAAATCGCCGAGGTGTGAATCTTCTTCATCACCGACCGGCGTCTCGAGCGACAACGGCTCCTTGGCGATCTTGAGGACCTTGCGTACCTTTTCCAGCGGCATGCCGAGCTTCTCGGCGAGTTCCTCCGGGGTCGGCTCGCGGCCGATCTCGTTGAGCATCTGGCGCGAGGTGCGCACGATCTTGTTGATCGTCTCGATCATGTGCACGGGGGATGCGGATGGTGCGCGCCTGGTCGGCGATCGAGCGGGTGATCGCCTGCCGGATCCACCACGTGGCGTAGGTCGAGAACTTGTAACCGCGGCGATACTCGAACTTATCAACGGCCTTCATCAGGCCGATGTTGCCTTCCTGGATCAGGTCGAGGAACTGCAGGCCGCGGTTGGTGTACTTCTTGGCGATCGAGATCACGAGACGGAGGTTGGCTTCCACCATCTCCTTCTTGGCCTGACGGGCTTCGCGCTCGCCCTTCTGCACGGAGTGCACGATCTTGCGGAACTCGACGATCTCAAGGCCGGTCAGGGCCGCGAGCTGATGCACCTCGTGGCGGAGGTCCTTGATGCGGTCCTTCTCGTGATGGACGAAGTTCTTCCAGCCCTTGGCCGAAAGCTTCGAGACACGGTTGAGCCAGCGCGGATCGAGCTCCGAGCCGGTGTAATTGCGCAGGAAGTCCTCGCGCGCGACGCCATGGCTGTCGGCGAGGCGCATCAGGCGGCCCTCATGCGAGACGAGGCGCTTGTTGATGTCGTAGAGCTGCTCGACCAGCGAGTCGATACGCGCCTGGTTGAGGCGCAGCGACTTCACCTCGACGATGATCTCGTCCTTGAGCTTGCGATACTTGCGCTCCTGGTGCGGCGAGAGCGACGGCCCATGCGAGGTGCTCTCGAGCTGGTTCTGGATGTCCTGCTCCTGAAGCTTGCGCAGCTTCTTGTAGCTCTCGGCGATCTTGTCGAAGATCTCGACGACCTTGGGCTTGAGCTCGGCCTCGATCGCCGCGAGCGACATCTGGTTCTCGAACTCATCGTCCTCGTCCATGTCGGCTTCGGCGGCGGCCTCGCCCGGATCCTTCTCGCCTTCGCCGGTATTGCCGGCGGCGGGCGCGGCGCGGAA
>NZ_LGHM01000093.1 GCF_001908185.1 Bradyrhizobium sp. AS23.2 | reverse complement strand
GCTCAACGTTGGGGCGGGGCGCGGCGCCAACCGGAGCCGGCGCGCCGGCCGGAATCTGCCCTTCCAGCTTCTGGGCACGTTCGGCCAAACGCTGGTTGTCGGCACGGAGCCGGGCAGTCAGGTCGGCGAGACGGCTCTCGGCGACAGCGGCCGGCGCAGCGGGAGCCTGCTGCACCTGTGGCGCGGCGTTCGCAACCGGAGCGCTGGAGGCCTGGCTGTTGCGGGCGATCGCCGCCTGCTCGATGCCGGTGGCGACGACCGAGACGCGGATCAGGCCGTCGAGCGCTTCGTCGAAGGTGGCGCCGACGATGATGTTGGCGTCCTGGTCGACCTCCTCGCGGATGCGGGTCGCGGCTTCGTCGACCTCGAACAGGGTGAGGTCCTTGCCGCCGGTGATGGAGATGAGAAGGCCCTTGGCGCCCTTCATCGAGCTGTCGTCGATCAGCGGGTTGGCGATCGCAGCTTCAGCGGCGGTCAGCGCGCGCTTGTCGCCGGAGGCTTCGCCCGTGCCCATCATCGCCTTGCCCATCTCGCGCATGACGGCGCGGACGTCGGCGAAGTCGAGGTTGATCAGGCCTTCCTTGACCATCAGGTCGGTGATGCAGGCGACGCCCGAGTAGAGCACCTGGTCGGCCATCGCGAAGGCGTCGGCGAAGGTGGTCTTTTCGTTCGCGACCCGGAACAGGTTCTGGTTCGGGATGATCAGGAGCGTGTCGACCACCTTGTGAAGCTCGTTGATGCCGGCTTCAGCGGTGCGCATGCGACGGCCGCCTTCGAAGTGGAAGGGCTTGGTGACGACGCCGACGGTGAGGATGCCCATCTCGCGCGCCGTCTTGGCGATCACCGGAGCTGCACCGGTTCCGGTGCCACCGCCCATGCCGGCGGTGACGAACACCATGTTGGCGCCGGAGAGATGGTCGCGCAGCTCGTCGATCACCTCTTCCGCCGCCGCCGCGCCGACGTTCGGCTGCGAGCCGGCGCCGAGGCCCTGCGTGACCGCCGTTCCCATCTGCACGATGCGCTGCGCCTTCGACATCGTCAGCGCCTGCGCGTCGGTGTTGGCGACCACGAAATCGACGCCCTGGAGGCCCGCCGTGATCATGTTGTTGACGGCGTTGCCACCGGCGCCGCCGACGCCAAACACGGTGATCCGGGGCTTCAGTTCGTGAATATCAGGAACATTGATGCTGATGGTCATGGTTGCCTCTCGATCACGCGCGCGTGGGTTCGCCCCGGCCGGCGGCCGCGGGAGTTGGTGAAAATCGGGAATTGCGGAAAGGAGTCATCAGAAGCCCTCGCGTAGCCATCGTCCGACCTTTCCGAAATAACCGCCGGTCCCTGTCCTGACCTGCTGCCGCGTATGCCGCGGTTCGACATGTTCGAGGTGAACATATTGCGGGTAGACGAGGAGTCCGGCCGGCACCGCGAAGGCGGCGTTCTTCGCCTCATTGGGCAACCGGCCGAAACCGAGCGGGCGTCCGACCCGCACGGGCCGGCCGAGAATTTGCGTACCGAGTTCGACGAGGCCGGTGAGCTGCGAGGCGCCGCCCGAGAGCACGACGCGGCCGTTCGGCTCTGAGGCGAAGGGCGAATCCTTCAGCTTGTCCCGAATCATCTCGAAGACTTCCTCGGCACGGTGCTTGACGATATTGGCGATGGTGGCGCGGGAGACGATCTGCGGCAGATCCTGCTCGTCACCGGCTGTCGGCACAGACATCAGCTCACGCGAGTCCGATCCGCCGGTGATGACGGTACCGTATAACGTCTTGATTCGCTCGGCATCGGCAATGGTCGCGGAGAGTCCGCGCGCGAGATCCATCGTGATGTGTTGCCCGCCGACCGCAAAACCCGCCGCATGCACGAAGCGGCCGCCGGAATAGACCGCGATCGTGGTGGTGCCAGCGCCCATCTCGACAACAGCGGCGCCGAGATCGGCCTCGTCGTCGGTCAGCACCGACAGGCCGGCCACATAGGGGCTCGCCGCCATGGCTTCGACATTGATGTGGCAGCGCTCCACCGCCAGCATCAGGTTCCGTGCCACTGTGGCGTCACAGGTGACGACGTTCATGTCGACACCGAATTGATGCGCGACCATGCCGCGAGGATCGCGGATGCCTTTGACTCCGTCGAGCGTGTAGCCGACCGGCAGCGCGTGCAGCACGGTGCGGCCCTCGCCGGTAGCGTGGCGCATGCCGGTGGAGGTGACCCGGCTGACATCGGCCGGGGTCACCGCCCCGCCGCGGATGTCGGCCGCAGCCTCGACCAGCTGGCCGGAAAGCCGGCCGCCGGACACCGACAGCAGCACGGACTCGACCCGCACCTTGGCCATTTTCTCCGCAAGCCCGACGGCCTGACGCACCGCCTGCTCGCACTCGGCGAGATCGACCACCGCGCCGGCCTTCATGCCGCGCGACTGGATCTGGCTGTAGCCGATCAGTTCCACCGCGTGGGTGCGGCCGCGCAGGGCCTCGCTCGGTGCCGACGGCTTCAGCCGCGCGATCATGCAGGCGATCTTGCTGGTGCCGATATCGAGGCAGGCGACGATGCCGCTGCGCTTGTGCGGCATCGGGCGCGTCTTCGGCGTCTGGGTGCGATCGAGACCGGTCATGCGGAATCCCCGGCCTTCTTTTTCTTCTTGTCCTTGAACTGATCCTCGCGCGCCTTCGCGGCGTCGTCGGACAGCTGCACCACCAGCCGATCGGGCAGGCGCATGTCGACGGCGACGATGTCACGGGAGAACAGCTTGTCGTCCTTGTCGAGCTTGGAGAGCATCGCGAGCGCGTTGCCAACGTCCTGCTCGGGCAGGCGGACGTCGAGGCCGTCCTTGAGCCTCAGGTTCCAGCGCCGCTCGCCGACGAAGATCGCAGCCTTGGTCACCGAATTGACCTGCGGATAGCGGGCCAGCAGGGCGAGGAAGTCGCGGGCTTTGGTTTCGGCGCCCTTGCCGACCACGAGCGGTAACGACAGGAACCGGCGGGAGACATAGGGCTCGAGCACGGCGCCGTCATCGGCGATGACGGAGAGCCGGCCGGCCTCCTGCCACAGCGCGAACGCCTTGCGCTCGGTGAGCTCGATCATGAGCTGGCCCGGATAAAGCTTCAGCACGGTCGCATCCGCGATCCATGGATTGGCCTTGAGCTTGTCGCGCACGGCGTCGGCATCGAGGAACAGCAGCGAGGAGCGGCCGCTGACGCCACCAATCGCGAGGATCTCGTCCTGAGTGAGCTGCTTGCGGCCGTTGATCACGACCGAGGTGATGCGGAAGCCGGCGGAATTGGCCATCGCGTTGCGGGCGTCGCTGACCGCGGTGATGAAGTCCTGGAGATGGCCGCCCTTGACGATGCCGAAGCCGCAGCTTCCGATCAGCAGCAGCACGGTCATGCTGATTCCGACCCGGCGCGGCAGATAGCGTTCGACCAGCGCGACGACGCGCGGCGGCGGCTCGCGTTCGACGACGGCCTTGGCCTTGTTCCTGATCTTGGCGGCAGCGCGCGCCTCAATGCGCTTGTCCTGCACCCACTCGCGCAGAAGCACGACCGCTCCAACAGCGGCCGCCTTCAGGTCAGCTTGGGGCCTCAGCGATCTGAAAAGCGACCGGGTGAGGCTTCCTGCACGATCCATTGCACGAGCTCGTCAACAGTTTGCCCGCGACATCGCGCGGGTCCTGGCGAACATGACGTGTCGAACTTGCCGGGCCGGGTGCTGGTCTTCAGCAGAAGAAGCCTCTCCCCTTCAAAGCGTGCGCTGGAGGTGACATCACCCACGACAGCTCACGCGCCGGCAGCCAAAACGCCATATGCGCCGCCAGCGTTAACCTTCGGACGTCCTGGTAAACAAAAGGTAAACTTCGTTAACGTCCGGCGCTTTTTGCCCCGCAATTTGAGGCCTTTATGCCGCGATGACCGGCATTTTACCGGTTTTGGGCCCCAAAGCGGGCCCTTTCGCCCTGTTGGCCGTTAACCAGTCCTAATTATTTCCGCACCCGCTGTTCCGCGAGCTCGACCAGGCCGCGCAGGAAGTCGACGAACTCGATGCCCTCGGCTTTCAGCGCCTTGGGGTAGAGCGAGGACTTGGTCAGCCCGGGCAGCGTGTTGGTTTCGAGATAGACCAGGCCCTTGTCCGAGACGATGAAGTCCGAGCGGGAGTAGCCGGTGCAGGACATCGCGCGATGGGCCAGCATCGCCTGCTCCTTCAGTGCGGCAGTGATCTCGGGCGCGAAACGGCCGGGGCAGATCTCCTGGGTGGACTTCAAGAGATATTTCGCCGCGTAATCGAAATTGCCCTCGCCCGGAATGATCTCGATCGGCGGCAGCGAGATGATCGACCCATCAGGCCGCTCCAGCACACCGCAGGTCGCCTCGACGCCGGCGATGTAGGGCTCGATGACATACTCTTCGTGCTTGGCCGCATTGCGGACGGCGACGAGATCCTGCTTCGCATTGACGAAGATCAGGCCATAGCTCGACCCGTCGCGCGCCGGCTTTGCGATCAGCCGCCCGTATTCGGCGAAGGCCTCGTCGATGTTGTCCAGAGCAACGTTTGCCGGTGGCGTCACGCCGCCGAGCGCGGCGAACCGCTTCGCTGCAATCTTGTCGAAGGCGAGATGTGAGGAGGCCGAGCCCGAGCCGGTGAAGGGCACGCCGCGCGCCTCGCACATCACCTGCAATTCGCCGTTCTCGGCGCGGCCACCATGCAGGCCGAGCACCAGCACGCGGCCTTCCGCCTTGGCCCGGTCGAGCGCCTGCTCCAGCGGAACGCCGCGCGTGCCGGGCTTGAACTCGTCCTCGAACGGACGGGCGTGTTTGAGCAGCTGCCTGGACTGAACGACATGCACCTTGTCCTCGACGTCCCACCACCAGAGCTCGGCCTCAGGCAGCGCCTGATGCAGTGCCTGGGCTGACGCGACCGAAACCAGACGTTCGCGGTTGGAGCCGCCGAAGAGGATGGTGATGCGCATGTCTTCAGTTACCTATCTGCTTCGTCATTCCGGGATGCGCCGTAAGCCGCAGGCCCGGAATCCATAACCACGATCGTGAGTATGGATTCTCTGATGCGCAATTGCGCATCATGGCTCTCGCTTCGCGAGCCCCGGAATGACACTCACGCCGAAACCCCGATCCGCTTGATTTCCCAGTGTAGCTCAATTCCGGAATTCGCCTTGACGCGTTCGCGCACGGTCTCGCCGAGCGTCTCGATGTCGTGCGCGGTGGCCTCGCCCGTGTTGATCAGGAAATTGCAGTGCATCTCCGACACCTGAGCGCCGCCGACGCGCAGGCCCCGGCAGCCGGCGGCGTCGACCAGCTTCCAGGCGGAATGGCCGGGCGGATTCTTGAAGGTCGAGCCGCCGGTCTTTTCGCGGATCGGCTGCGCCGTCTCGCGATGGGTCTGCACCTCCGCCATGCGCGCGCGGATCGTATCTGGATCCCTGATCTCGCCGCGGAAGCGCGCGGAGGTGAAGATGATGGAGGGATCGACGCCGCTGTTGCGGTAGACGAATTTCATGCCGGCGTTGGAGAAGACGTGCTTCGTGCCGTCGCGCCCGACGCCTCGCGCCTCGATCAGCACGTCCTTGGTCTCACCGCCATTGGCGCCCGCATTCATGCGCAGCGCGCCGCCGATCGTGCCGGGAATGCCGAAATAGAATTCGAGCCCGCCGATATTGGCCGAAGCCGCCACTTCCGCCACGCGCTTGTCGAGCGCGGCAGCGCCTGCAGTGACGATATCGCCGCTTGCACTCGCCTCGCCAAAGGCCCGCGGCGCGAGACGAATCACGACGCCGGCGATGCCGCCGTCGCGTACGATGAGGTTGGAGCCGACACCGACGACATAGACGGGGATGTCGCTGGCGAGATGCGCGAGGAAGTACGCAAGATCGTCCTCGTCCGCCGGCGTGAACAGCACCTGCGCGGGACCGCCGACGCGAAACCAGGTGAGCTCGGCGAGCGACTGGTTGGCAAGCAGCCGGCCGCGCAGATCCGGCATCGCGGCTTTGAGATCAGGCGTGATGTCGGGGAAGCTCACCGCCCTACCCCAGCGACTTCAATTCGCCCGGCAATGCATACGCCCACTGCGTGATGTTGCCGGCGCCCAGGCACACGACGAGATCGCCGGACTTCGCAAGCCCCTTGACGATGCCCGCGAGCTCGGAGGCCGCCGGCAGCGGGATCACCTCGCGATGGCCGTGCGCGCGCAGGCCCGCGACGAAATGATCGCGGTCGACGCCTTCGATCGGGGCCTCGCCTGCGGCATAGACGTCGGCGACGATCACTGCATCCGCATCATTGAAGCAGGTGCAAAATTCTTCGAACAGCGATTGCAGGCGGGTGTAGCGATGCGGCTGCACCACGGCGATGATCTTGCCGTTGGTGGATTCCCGCGCCGCCTTCAGCACCGCCGCGATCTCGACGGGGTGGTGGCCGTAATCATCGATCACGGTGACGCCGTTCCATTCACCCGTCTTGGTGAAGCGGCGCTTGACGCCGCCAAAGCCCGCGATCGCCCTGCGGATAGCCTCGTCGGAGACGCCGAGCTCGCGCGCAACCGCAATCGCGGCCGTCGCGTTGGAGGCGTTGTGGCGTCCCGGCATCGGCAGCATGAGATCTGCGATCTCGTGCACAGCGCCAGTCTTGCGATTGCGGAACGCGACCTTGAACTTCGATCCGCCGCCCATCGGGGTGAGATCGACCAGCCGCGCATCGGCCTGCGGATTTTCGCCATAGGTGATGATGCGGCGATCTTCGATCTTCCCGACGAGGCTCTGCACCACGGGATGATCGATGCACATCACGGCGAAGCCGTAGAACGGCAGGTTCTCGACGAAATGGCGGAATGCGTCCTGCACGGCGTCGAAGGTCTTGAAGTGATCGAGATGCTCAGGATCGACATTGGTGACGATCGCGACATCGGTCGGCAGCTTCAGAAACGTGCCGTCGCTCTCGTCGGCCTCCACCACCATCCATTCGCCGGCGCCGAGCCGTGCGTTGGAGCCGTAGGCATTGATGATGCCGCCGTTGATCACGGTGGGATCGAGGCCACCGGCATCGAGCAGCGTTGCGACCATCGTCGTCGTGGTGGTCTTGCCATGCGTGCCGGCGATGGCGACGCAGCTCTTCAGCCTCATCAGCTCGGCCAGCATCTCGGCGCGGCGCACCACGGGAATGCGCCGTTCGCGCGCCGCCATCAGTTCCGGATTGTCGCGCTTGATCGCGCTGGACACCACGACGACCTCGGCACCGTCGACGTTCTCTGCCTTGTGGCCGACCGAGACCTTTGCGCCCTTCTTGCGCAGCCGATCGAGATTGTAATTGTCGGAGGCGTCCGAGCCCTGCACTGCATAGCCGAGATTGACCAGCACCTCGGCAATGCCGCTCATGCCGATCCCGCCGATCCCGACGAAGTGGATGGGTCCGATCTCGCGCGGCAGTCTCATGCTCTGTTCCCTAACATCGCCGCCTGAAGGACGGCGTCTGGCGAAGATCACGGCCAAATCAGCCGCGCCTTTCCTACTGGATGCCCCGCTTTAGAAGGCTAAGACAAGGGCTTTTTCGCGTCAGATTCCCGCGACTTTGACCACCAGATCGGCCAGCCGTTCGGCCGCATCGAGCCGGCCGGCGCCGCGGGCAGCCTGCGCCATGGTCGCGAGGCGCACAGGCTCGGCGGCAAAGGCGGAGATCTCGGCGGCCAGCCGATCGGAGGTGAACTCGGTCTGCGGGATACGGATCGCACCGTCGACCTTGGCCAGCACGCCGGCATTGGCGAACTGGTCCTGGTCGATCGAGCCCGGCAGCGGCACCAGGATCGAGGGCCGTCCGATCGCGGCGAGCTCGGCCACGGTACCGGCGCCGGAACGCGACACCACCAGATGGTTGGAGGCGAGCCGTGCCGGAAGATCCGTGAAGAACGGCGCGAGCTCTGCATTGATCTTGAGCTTGTCGTAGACCGCGCGCACGCGCGTCATGTCCTCATCGCGCACCTGCTGGGTGAGGATGAGCCGGCCCCACAGCGCAGGCTCGATACGCTCGATCGCGCCCGGCACGATGTCGGCCATGATGCGCGCGCCCTGGCTGCCACCGACGACGAGCAGACGCAGCGGGCCGTTCACTTCAGGCGCGGCATATTTCACGGCAGCCGCAGCGAGGATTGCCGGACGCATCGGCGTGCCGACCGTCGTGGTCTTGCCGGCAAGCGCCGGATCCCGGTCGAGCACGCCGGGTAACGACGTCGCAATGGCGCGGACGCGGCTCGACAGGAACCGGTTGGCGCGGCCGAGCACCGCATTGGCCTCGTGAATGATGCTGGGCAAACCGGCGAACTTTGCTGCGACCAGCGGCGGCAGCGTCGGATAACCACCGAAGCCGACGACGGCGACGGGCTTCAACCGCTTGATCAGGCGATACGCAGAGAGCGTGCCAGCGGCGAGCGTGAGACCGGCATAGGCGAGCTGGAACGGATTGCGGCCGCGCGCGGTCTCACTCGAGACGACGTCGATCATGTCCTTGCTGAACAGTCCGCTATAGCGCAGCGCCCGGTCGTCCGTGACGAGGCGGACGCGAAAGCCGCGCCGGATCAGTTCGACGGCAAGCGCCTCGGCCGGAAACAGGTGGCCACCGGTGCCGCCCGCGGCGAGAAGAATCAGGGGGGGACGTGTCCATGGCTGGAGGTTTTACAAGGTCTCTCCTGTCATTGCGAGCGCAGCGAAGCAATCCAGACTGTCACCGCGGAGGGATTCTGGATTGCTTCGTCGCTTCGCTCCTCGCAATGACTAAGCGTAGCTGCGCATCGCATCGGCGTGGCCGCTGGCCTCGACCTCGGTGCGCGGGCGCAGCCGCGTCAAGGCCAGCATCATGCCGACGCCATAGGCGAGCGACACGATCGAGGAGCCGCCATACGAGATGAAAGGCAGCGTCATGCCCTTGGCGGGAATGAGCTGAAGGTTGACCGACATGTTGATCGCCGCCTGCACACCGAACAGGATCGCAAGGCCCGAGGCAGCGAAGCGCGAGAACATGTCCTCATTGGCATAGGCGCGCGACAGCGTGTGGATGACCACGAAGGCGAACAGTGCCAGCATTGCAAGACACAGGATGATGCCGAACTCCTCGGCGGCGACCGCGAACACGAAGTCGGTGTGGCTATCCGGCAGGCTGCGCTTGGCGATGCCCTCGCCCGGCCCGAGCCCGAACCAGCCGCCGTTGTAGAAGGCTTCCATGGCGGTATCGACCTGGAAGGTATCGCCGGAGGCCGGATTCATGAAGCGCTTGATGCGGCCGGCAACGTGCGGAACGAACAGATAGGCGCTGAACAGGCCGGCCGCTGCGGCGCCCGCAAGCCCGAACACCCAGATCATGCGCATGCCTGCGATAAAGAACAGCGAGCCCCACACCATCAGGATCAGCATGGTCTGGCCGAAATCGGGCTCCATCACCAGGAGCGACACCAGCATCAGCAGCAGCACCAGCGCCATCGAGGTCGCCGGCATCTCCGGCCGCTTGGTCGATTCCGCGAACAGCCAGGCGGCGATGACGACGAACGAGGGCTTTGCGATTTCGGAGGCCTGGATGTTGACGCCGAGCAGCGTGATCCAGCGCCGCGAGCCCTTCACCTCGGGGCCAATCGCGAGCGTCACCACGATCAGGATGATGCTGATCGTGAAGATGATCAGCGCGCTTCGGCGGATCGACCGCGGCGACAGGAAGGACACCCCGAGCAGCACCATGCAGGACGGCGCCAGGAACATCACGTGGCGGCTGAAGAAATGGAAGGGATCGAGCCCGATGCGGGTCGCAACCGGCGGGCTCGCCGCCAGCGACAGGATCACGCCGGTCAGCATCAGCGCCAGGATGGCGCCCATCAGCGGCTTGTCGACGGTCCACCACCACTCGGAAAAGGGGGTACGTTCTTCACGGGAGAGCATGGGCGGCCGGCCTTCGGACAGAGGTCTGCCCATTGGTCGCCGAGGTTGGTTACCGGGGGGTTAATGGACCGTTCAAGTTTTGAAGAGCCCCGGACGGAGCGCAGCGCCATAAGCGCGTTTACGCGCGTCTTCGACACGCTATGGCGGTGCGCTGCTGAGCCGGGGCCCATTGCGGCTTCCTGGGTCCCGGCTCTGCGGTGCGTCACTTCGTGCCGCGCCGCGTCCGGGACACGAGAGCCTTTACACCACCGGCTTCACACCCGGCAGCGCCTGCACCAGATCGCGAAACGCAGCGCCGCGGATTTCGAAGTTGCGGTATTGGTCGAACGAGGCGCAGGCCGGCGACAAGAGCACGACGGCGTCCGCAAGACCTGACACTTCCGCGTCGCGCGCAGCTTGTTCGACCGCGACATCGAGCGTCTGGCTGATCTCGTGCGCCACCTGCGTGCCCAATGTGCCGGAAAACTCCTGCGCGGCCTCGCCGATCAGATAGGCCTTGCGGATGCGCGGGAAGAAGCCGGTGAGGCCAGTGATGCCGCCCGCCTTCGGTTTGCCGCCGGCGATCCAGAAGATGTCGGCGAATGAGGACAGCGCATGCGCGGTGGCGTCGGCGTTGGTACCCTTGGAGTCGTTGACGAACAGCACATTGCCGCGGCGGCCGACCTGCTCCATGCGATGCGCGAGGCCGGGGAAGCTGCGCAGGCCGTTTTGAAGCACATCCAGGCTGATGCCCATTGCAAGCGCGGCGGCGGCTGCGCAGGCCGCGTTCTGCGCGTTGTGCTGGCCGCGCAGCGAGCCGATGCCACCGAGCATGGCGACTTCGCTGCGGGCCCCGCCCGAGGCGCGCACGATGGTGCCGTGCTCGACATAGATGCCGCTCGCCAGCGGATTCCGGACCGAGATGCGCTCGACCTTCTTGCCGGCGCGGTCGAGACGGTCGGCGATGTTACGGCACCAGCCGTCGTCGACGCCGACGATCGCGGTACCGCCTGCCTGCACGCCGGCGACGAGGCGCTCCTTCACCGCGGCGTAGTGCTCGATCGTGCCGTGACGGTCGATGTGATCCTCGCTGACATTGAGCAGGATGCCGACGGAGGAATCGAGCGACGGCGTGAGGTCGATCTGGTAGGACGACATCTCGATGACGTGGACGCGGCCCATGCGCGGCGGCTCCAGCGACAGGATCGCAGTGCCGATATTGCCGCCCATCTGGGTGTCGTAGCCGGCAACTTTGGTCAGATGCGCGATCAGCGCCGTCGTGGTCGACTTGCCGTTGGTGCCGGTGATCGCGACGAACGGCGCGTTCGGCGCATGCCGCCGCCGCTCGCGGCAGAACAGCTCGATGTCGCCGATCACCTCGACACCGGCCTCGCGCGCCTTCAGCACGCTCCAGTGCGGCACCGGATGGGTCAGCGGCACGCCGGGCGCGAGCACGAGGGCCGCGAAATTCACCCAGGAGACGTTGCGCAGATCCGCGGTGATGAAACCGGCCTGCGCCGCCTTGGCGACGTTCTCGGCATTGTCGTCGGCGGCGATCACCTCGGCGCCGCCGGCCTTGAGCGCATCGCAGGAAGCGAGCCCCGAGCCGCCGAGACCGAACACCGCGACCGTTTTGCCGGCGAAGGAAGTGACGGGGATCATGGCGTGACCGTTACCGCAGCTTCAGCGTCGACAGACCGGCGAGCGCCAGCATCACTGAGATGATCCAGAAGCGGATCACGATCTGCGGCTCGGTCCAGCCGAGCTGCTCGAAATGGTGATGGATCGGCGCCATCCGGAAGATGCGCTTGCCGGTGAGCTTGAACGACACCACCTGCACGATGACGGAGACAGCCTCCAGCACGAACAGGCCGCCGATCACCGCGAGCACGATCTCGTGCTTCACTGCAACCGCGATCGAACCCAGCATGCCGCCGAGCGCGAGCGAGCCGGTGTCGCCCATGAAGATCGAGGCCGGGGGCGCGTTGAACCAGAGGAAACCGAGGCCGGCGCCCAGCAGCGCGCCGCAGAGCACTGCGAGTTCGCCGGTGCCGGCGACATATTTGATCTGGAGATAGTCGGCGAACACCGCGTTGCCGGCGAGATAGGCGATCATCGCAAAGCTCGCGGTCGCGATCATCACCGGCACGATGGCAAGGCCGTCGAGACCGTCGGTGAGATTCACCGCATTGCCGGCACCGACGATGACGAAGGCACCGAAGACGACGAAGAACCAGCCGAAATGCAGCACGGTGTCCTTCAAGAAGGGAATCGTCAGCGCAGTCGACGCGGGATCGCGATTCAGCCGCACCAGCGCGTAGCAGGCGACGAGCGCGATGGCCGCCTCGATCAGCAGGCGAAGCTTGCCGCCGAAGCCGCTCGTGGTCTGCTTGGTCACCTTGAGATAGTCGTCATAGAAGCCGACGAAGCCGAAGCCGAGCGTCACCGCGAGCACGATCCAGACGTAGGGGTTGAGCGGATTGGCCCACAGTACCGTGCCGACCGTGAGGCCCGACAGGATCATCAGCCCGCCCATGGTGGGCGTGCCCTTCTTGGCAAGATGCGATTGCGGGCCGTCGGCGCGGATCGGCTGGCCCTTGCCCTGGCGGATGCGCAGATGGTCGATGATCCAGGGTCCGAACAGGAACACGAACAGCGCGCCGGTGACGACGGCGCCGCCGGTGCGGAAGGTGATGTAACGGAAGACGTTCAGAACGGTGCGAACTGCACCGTAACCCGGAAATGTGTTGGAGAGCTCGATCAGCCAGTAAAACATTCAGACGGTCCTATGGCGCCTTTCGTACGCAGCCCTGGTCTCGATCTTGACATCCATCTTGGCATCGACCTTGGCCTCAACGTGTCTCACGCGCATTCGCTGGTCTTCATCACGGGGTCAGGCGACCTCTATGAAACCGGTCGGCTTCGCGCCGCAAAGGGTGGGATTCGGGAACAGCGCCTTCCAAGCAGTTTACGCCTTTGCCTGCAAGGCGGCCACTAGGCCCGGCACAAACTTGTTGACCCAGAACATCTTCTTGCTGCCCTTGACAACCACGACATCGCCTGACTTCAGCAGATTTGCGACCTCGCCCGGCTTCAGCGTGGCGGGATCGTCGTGCCAGCCGAGGCCCTTGCCGGCCGGCAGCACGTCATAGAGGTGGCGCATCAGCGGCCCGACGCAGTAGACGCCGTCGATGCCGTCGAGATGCCTGGCGAGGCCGGTGTGGTAGCTTGGTGCGTCGTCGCCCAGTTCCAGCATGTCGCCGAGCACGGCAATGCGGCGGCCGTCGGTCACATTGCGCGCCTGCAGGCTTTGCAGCGCAGCAGTGACGCTCGCCGGATTGCCGTTGAAACTGTCGTCGATCACGGTGACGCCGCCGACTGCCTGCTCGACGCCGCGGCCGGTCATGATGCCGACCCGGTCGAGCTTGATCGCAAGCGTCGCGGCATCGAGGTTCGCCGCGCGGATCGCGGCGAGCGCAGCCAGCGCATTCTGCACCCGATGCGGGGCACCCGGCGTCAGGCTGAATGCGATCTCCTTCTTGCCGACCCGAGCCACGACCTGCCAGCTCTCACCATGCGGCGCGTGCTTGACCTCGTGCACTTCGGCATGCTCGCCGAAGCGCACGACCTTGCCCTTCCATTCGGCCGCCTTGATCCCTGCCGGCAGCACCAGCACGCCGTCCTCCGGCAGGCCGAGCGCGATCGACACCTTCTCGCGCCGGATGGCTTCGAGCGAGCCGAGCTTCTCCAGATGCACAGGCTGGACGTTGACGACGAGCGCAACCGTCGGCCGCGTCAGCTCGCTGAGCCGCGCGATCTCGCCGGTCTGGTTCATGCCCATCTCGACGACCCAGAGGCTGGCGTCGGGCCGCGCGTTGCACAGCGTCAGCGGCACGCCCCAGAAATTGTTGAAGCTCGACGGGCTCGCATAGGCATCCGGATAGGCGGCCAGAAATTCCTTGGTGCTGGTCTTGCCGGCACTGCCGGTGAGCCCGATCACCGGCCCGTCGAAGCGTGCGCGGGCGGCGCGCGCCAGGCCCCAGAGGCCGTCGATCAGCGTGTCCTTCACGACGATCTGCGGGATGCGGATGCCTGCGATCTCGTGCGGCACGATCATCGCCACTGCGCCCGAGGCTTCCGCCTTGTCCGCGAACTCCCAGCCGTCACGCGCGCTGGCGAATGCGGAGATGAAGCCGCCGCTCGGCGTGCCGCTCAGCGCGACGAACAGGCTGCCCGGTTTCACCAGACGGCTGTCCTGGGTAGCGAACTCGATCGGCGTGTCCGGGAATGACCCGGCAGCGCCCAGGGCTCGCGCCACTTCGGCAACCGTCCATATTGGCGCGCTCATGCAATCCTCGACGCTAATGCGGCGGCGACCGCCTCGTGATCACTGAAGGGCAGCACCTGGCTGCCGACGATTTGCCCGGTCTCATGTCCCTTGCCGGCGATCAGCAGCGCATCGCCATCTTCCAATTCCTCGATCGCGGCGCGGATCGCTGCGGCACGGTCGCCGATTTCCCTGGCGCCCTTGGCGGTCGCGAGGATCGCGGCGCGAATGTCTTCCGGCTTCTCGCTGCGCGGATTGTCGTCGGTGATGATGACGCCGTCGGCATTCTCCGCCGCGATCTCGCCCATGATCGGACGCTTGCCGGCATCGCGATCGCCGCCGGCGCCGAACACGACGACCAGCCTGCGCTTGGCGTAGGGTCGCAGCGCCTGCAGCGCCTTCGCCAGCGCATCCGGCTTGTGCGCGTAGTCGACGAAGATCGGCGCGCCGTTGCGCTCGCCGACGCGTTCGAGCCGGCCCTTGGCACCCTCGAGATGCTCGAGGCTTGCAAACACGTTTGCTGCATCGCTGCCAGTGCCGATCGCAAGACCGGCCGACACCAGCGCGTTCTCGATCTGGAACTCGCCAACCAGCGGCAGCCGGATCGCATGGCGCTTACCGCGACGCTCGACCGCGAGCACTTGCGAAAAACCATCGATCTCGGCATTGGCAAGACGGATGCCCTCGCCTGCGCCGTCGCCGTTGCGGCCCACCGCCATCACGCGCAGGCCGCGCGATGTCGCCGCTTCGATCGCCTCCGCCGAACAATCATGATCGGCCGAGATCACGGCTGGGCCGCCCGGCTGGACCAATTCACGGAACAGACGGAGCTTGGCCGCGAGATAATGCGCGACGGTCGGATGGTAGTCCATGTGATCGCGCGAGAGATTGGTGAAGCCGCCGGCGGCGACACGCACGCCGTCGAGGCGATACTGGTCGAGCCCGTGCGAGGACGCCTCGAAGGCGAGATGCGTCACGCCCTCGCGCGCGATCTGGTCGAGCTGCCGGTGCAGCGCGATCGGGTCGGGCGTCGTCAAGGAGCCATAGACGGTGCGCTTCGGCGAGACCAGGCCGATGGTTCCAATGCTGGCCGAGGCATGGCCAAGCCGCTCCCAGATCTGGCGCGTGAACGCGGCCACCGAAGTCTTGCCACTGGTGCCGGTCACCGCGGCGATGGTTGCAGGCTGCGCAGGGAAGAATCTTGCCGCGGCCAGCGCCAGCGCGCGGCGCGGATTGGCGACGGCGATAAACGGCACCTTGCTGATCGCGGGCGCATGGTCGCCGACCACCGCGACTGCACCGGCGGCAATCGCGGCATCGATGAAGCGCGCGCCGTCGGTCTTGCTGCCCGCAAGCGCGAAGAACAGATCGCCCGGTTTGACCACGCGGCTGTCGAGCGCAATCCCGGTCACCTCGAGCGCCGCGGCAGCGGGCTCGATTGCGGCATCATTGCCTAGGACGTCACGCAGCTTCATGGTCTTCCAGTCGACATGCCGCGCCGGAAAGCCGAATCTTCGGAAAATTCCGACTCAGCAGCGGCGATGGCCTACCCCGTTGATTACTGGGTTGTCCTGGATGCTGCAAGAATAAGGCGGTCGGACGGCGGTAGGTCAAATCGCGGTTCGACGCCCAAAAGCGGCGCAATCCGCTCGATTACCTTGCCGCCGGTCGGCACCGCGTTCCAGCCCGAGGTGATGAAACCATGCGTTTCAGGCAGCGCCTGCGGCTCGTCCAGCATGATCAGGATATGATATTTCGGATCGTCGCACGGCATGATCGCCGTGAAGGAGTTGAGCACGCGCTTCTTGGCATAGCGGCCGTTGATGACCTTCTCGGACGTACCGGTCTTGCCGCCGACGTAGTAGCCCTTGATGTCGGCGGTCTTGGCGGTGCCGACTTCGGCATTGAGCCGCATCAAATACCGCATCTTGTCGCTGGTATCTTGCTTGATCACGCGCTTGGCCAGCGCCGCCGCTTCCGCTTCGCTGCGCTTCATGAATGTCGGCGGAATCAGGTAGCCGCCGTTCACCAGGGCGTTGATGCCCATCACTGCCTGCAGCGGCGCCACGGAGAGGCCCTGACCGAACGCGGCGGTGACCGTGTTCAGCTCACTCCAGCGGCGCGGGATCAGCGGCGCCGCGCTCTCGGGCAGCTCGGTGCGCAGCCGCGTCAGCTGGCCCATCTTGGCGAGGAACGCCTTGTGCGCCTCCACGCCCTGGCCGAGCGCGATCCGTGCGGCGCCGATGTTGGACGAGTAGGTAAACACTTCCTTGGTGTTGATGAAGCGTCCGAGCGGATGGCTGTCGTGGATGGTGAACTTGCCGTAGTGCAGGTTTCCGCGCGCATCCCACGACGAGTTGAGATTGATCTTTCCAGAATCGAGCGCCATCGCCAGCGTGAACGCCTTGAAGGTCGAGCCCATCTCGTAGACGCCCGTCGTCAGGCGGTTGATGCGGTCGGGGTCGTGCGCTTCCTTCGGATTGTTGGGATCGAAGTCCGGCAGGGAGACCATCGCCACGATCTCGCCGGTCTTCACATTCGAGACGATGCCGGAGGCCGCCTTGGCGTGGAACTTCTCCTTGGCCTTCAGCAACTCGTCGCGAAGCGCGTGCTCGACGCGCAGATCGACCGAGAGCTCGATCGGCTTTTGCAGCCGGTCGGTGGCAAAGCCGGCGCGGTGGAGGTCGGCGAGCCCTTGATTGTCGAGCCACTTCTCAATGCCGGCGATGCCCTGGTTGTCGATGTTGACGAGACCGATGAGGTGGGCAACCTCGTTGCCGGTCGGATACACTCGCTTGTTCTCGCGCAGGAAGCCGATGCCGGGAATGCCGAGCTTGTGGATGTCCTGCTGCTGTTTCGGCGTGATCTCGCGCTTGAGCCAGACGAACCCCTTGCGCGACGACAGGCGTTCGCGCACCTCGGCCTCGTCGAGGTCGGGCACGGTGGCGGTCAGAAGCTCGATCGCCTCGTCCTTGTCGATGATGCGGCGCGGCTCGCCGAACAGGCTCGCCGCCTTGACGTCGGTCGCGAGGATGGCGCCGTTGCGGTCGACGATGTCGGGCCGCGCGGTCGCGACCACCTCCTGCGACGCCGCACGGCGCGCGCCGTGGGCGTCGGCACCGATCGCGAACATCACAAGACGGCCGCCGATCAGGGCGTAGACCGAGGCGAAGGCGAGCATCGCCAGGCCGACGCGCGCGCGCGCCTTCGCGGCGCGATCGACATTGCGCCCGTACAGCAGGCTGCGGATCAACCGCTGCCGCCAGGGCTCAGCTGGCCGCGCGGTGGGTTTAGCCGGAGTCGGAGCGCTCATTGCTTGTCCTCGGGCTGAGGCACGGAACCCGTCACCGTATCCGGGTCGCTCGCGGCTTCGATGGTGTTGAGCATGGCCCCGATCGGGTCGGGCTCGCCTGGTCCGAACATCCGCGGCGGACGCTCGGGCAGGTTCTTCAACGAATCGTATTGCGTGCCGTTGACCGGCTTGAGCCGCAGATGCCGCTCGGACAGGCCTTGCAGGCGCAGGGGCGCATCGAGCTTGGCCCACTCGGAGCGCAGCGAGGCGATCGCATCGCGCTGCTCGCGGATCTCCGCATGCAGCCGCAGCACTTTTTCCACGCGCGCAGTGGAGTCCATTTTGATCCGGTAGACATAGGCGGCCGCGAAGATCAGCGCGCCGATGACGAGAAGGTGGATGATGCGCATGCGCTAGCCGCCCCTCATCACATCAGAGAGCTTTGGCCAGGGCGACGGCTCGCCGTCGTGATGGGCAGGCGCCGAGGTGCGCTCGGCGGCGCGAAGTTTTGCGGAGCGCGCGCGCGGATTATGCGCAACCTCGTCCTCACCCGCGATCACGGGCCGCCGCGTCAGCAGCTGGAAGCTCGGCGGAAGCTGCGCCACTTCCGGCAGGTGCCGCGAGCCGCCGCCGGTCTTCGAACGTTCGGCGAGGAAATTCTTGACGATGCGGTCTTCCAGCGAATGGAACGAGACGACGACGAGGCGGCCGCCGGGCTTGAGCACCCGTTCGGCCGCGGCCAGCGCGGTCTGGAGTTCCTCGAGCTCTTCGTTGACGAAGATGCGCAGGGCCTGGAACGTCCGCGTCGCGGGGTGAATGTCCCCGGGTTTCGAGCGAACCACCCTGGCGACGAGATCAGCGAGCGCGCGCGTGGTCGTGAACGGCGTCTCTGCCCGGTCCGCCACGATGGCGCGGGCGACGCGGCGCGAATGCCGCTCCTCACCTAGGAGATAGATGATGTCGGCGAGATCGCCTTCCGAGGCACGCGCGACGACATCGGCGGCGGTCGGCCCCGCCTGCCCCATCCGCATGTCGAGCGGACCGTCGAGGCGGAAGGAAAAGCCGCGACCGGCCTGGTCGAGCTGCATCGAGGACACCCCGACATCCATCACGACGCCGTCGACGGCATCGACGCCTTGCGCCGCGCAAACCTCGGCGAGATTGGAGAAGCGGTCCTCGACCAGCGTCAGCCGGCCCGCGGAACTTTCGACCAGTTCGGCGCCGCCCGCGATTGCGGTGCGGTCGCGATCGATCGCGATCAGACGGGTTCCCGGCACATCGAGGATCGCGCGGCTGTAACCGCCACCGCCGAAAGTGGCGTCGACATAGATACCGCCCTCGCGCGGGGCGAGATGGTCGACCGCCTCGCGGCCAAGAACGGGGATGTGCGGAGCCGAGCTCATGCGAAACGCCTGCCGAACGCCCAGCCTATTGCCCAAGCGAGATCGGGGACGAACAAGCCCATAACGCCTCGAATTATTCCACGTCGCGCCGGTTCCACGACCCAACCCTTGTCCAGCACGTTTACCAAGCCCGGTCGTCCCGGGCCGCAAACCCGGTGTTCCCAGTGGAATTTGACGGGCAGCCATGGGATTTCGAGCCAAAATACGCTTTGGCCGCCTCCGGACGCGGGTCGGCTCTTCATCCCTCAGTAACGGCCCTTAGCGTTAAGAAAGTGTTGATCGGCTCGTTACAAGTCGAAAAGGTGACGGGGACGGTGATGCCGCATCCACACACCCGGACCAAAATGCATCCGTTAACCGCGCCGCGCGATTGCGCACGCCGGAGGGTAAAGGAATAGTAAAGAGAAGGGCTTGCTACCCTCTCTGTCTGCCTTGAGCTGCCTATGTCGTCTGGTTCGTCCAAACCATCTGGATCTGATTCGAAGCGTCAACGCGTTCTCCCGGTTCCCAAGGCCGCGGCGAACATGCGGACGTTCGAGCCGGATTCCTCGATCGTCTCCGACATCATCCCCTCGCCGAACCATGGCGAGCGCAACAGGGGACGGCTGCCGGACATGATCGTGCTGCACTACACCGGCATGCCCGATGTCGAGGGAGCGCTGGCGCGGCTGTGCACGGCGGGCACCGAAGTGTCGGCGCATTACGTCGTGCTGGAGGACGGCCGCATCGTGCAATGCGTGCCTGAAGCCAAGCGCGCCTGGCACGCCGGCGTGTCGTCCTGGGCCGGCGAGGATGACGTCAACTCCTGCTCGATCGGCATCGAAATCATCAATCGCGGCCATGACTGGGGCTATCCGGAGTTTCCGCTGCGCCAGATCGCCGCCGTGATCGCGCTTTGCCGCGGCATCATGCTTCGCCGCAACGTGCCGGCACACCGCGTGCTCGGCCATTCCGACGTTGCGCCCGCCCGCAAGAAGGATCCCGGCGAAAAATTCCCGTGGCATTCGCTGGCTAATTCCGGCGTCGGTCACTGGGTGACGCCCGCGCCGGTCGTGCGCGGCGAGACACTGATGCTCGGCACCATCAGCGACGCGGTGCTGAGCCTGCAGCAGGCGCTCGCCAGATACGGCTACGGGGTTCCCCTCAACGGCAAATACGACGCCGCGACGATGGAAGTCATCACCGCCTTCCAGCGCCACTTCCGTCCGGCGCGGCTCGATGGCGTCGCGGACCATTCCACGCTGTCGACGTTGCAGGCGCTGCTGGCGAGCTTGCCGGCGGAAGGGACTGCGGTCGCGTCGAAATAGCTGATGTGTTCGAGAGTGTGACCGCTTGCTCCGTCATGCCCGGGCTTGTCCCGGGCATCCACGTCTTTGTCTCCGCGCGGGAAGAACGTGGATGGCCGGGACAAGCCCACGGCTGTCCGGTTGAGCCATCAGCATAGGCTGAGGCTCAACTGTGACTGATCTTGAGGGATGGATTTCGGCTCGATCAGGTTTTGGATTGATCT